>JAGBFI010000034.1 GCA_017936585.1 Clostridia bacterium
ACTCTTAGGAGAGGATTGTTCCTTAGATATACCACTTTTCTTTTGGCTTTTGGACGGTTTTTGTGTGCTTGAGTGTGAAGGATTTGCTGCTTTCAAGGTCGGACTGATTCGCGTAGGTTGCTGTTATTTTGAGTGTTGTTTCATCCTCGGGGAAAGCTATTCGCAAGGTCATTGGAATGGACTTTTCCTTTATGCTGTGATATGGAATTTCGTCTTTAAAGATTTGATATTCCAAATGTTTTTGAGGAGAAAGTGTCAGAATAATGTGATTGTTTTCCACCTTTGCATCGGCAATGATTTCAGGCTCTTCTTGGAAGTTTGTGGATGTTTCTTGCGGAAGATTGAAGCGAGAGAAGAGTGCGTTTGTGGTGTAGCGTTCAGGTGCGTATGGACTGGCAAGTATGAGGCGATGATTTTCTTCCAATTCCAACGCGTCCACTTTCGCTTCTGTGACGGAAGAGGGAATGTCAAATTCAGTTTTTTCATAGGTCTGAGTTTGGAGGTAGTTTTTGGCGATTTCGGTCGGCTGGTTTCCTCCGGCGAGCTTGAGGGTTTGATTACTCAAGTTCCCTTGCCAAACGCCAATGACCTCTGTTGGCGTGAAAGAAATGTTGTATGCATCAGTGTTGCCGGAAGCGTTTTTCTTGCCCACAGTGCCCGTTTTTGAGGCTATTTGGGTATTTTTGAGAGTGGACAGTTTGCGTGATGTTCCACTTTTGGCTGTTTCTTGCAAAATGTTGGTCATGAGATAGGCACTGTCTTCGCGAAGAACCATTTGAGGCTGCGGTTTGTGGACGTAGACAAGTTTGTTGTCTCTGTCGGTGATGTATTGAACGAATGTCGATTTTGCGAACTGTCCGCCGTTTGGGAAGACTGTGTAAGCAGAAGCTAAATCCTTCAGGTTGACTCCGTAGGTCATTCCGCCGAGGGCAAGGGCATAGCTGTCGTCTTGTTCGTCAAATTGGATGCCAAGTTTTGAGGCGTACTGCTTGCCGGTGTCAATTCCAATGTATGACAGAACTTTTATTGCTGGAATGTTTACTGAATTTTTGACCGCATCGGTCACGGACATATAGCCACTGTATTTTTTGTTGACGTTGGATGGACTGTAGCCTCCAATTGTGATTTTTTCATCCAAAATTTGCGTTGAGGGACTGATTGTGTTTTCGTTGAGGGCGGGAGCATACACCAAAATCGGCTTCAGACAGGATGCTGGCTGGCGTTTGCAATCCATAAGTTTGAAATTGCTGTTGCCAACATATGCAGACACGCCAAAAGTTTGAGCGTCAATGATAATCGCAGCGGTGTCGGCGTTTTCGACAAGTCCATTTTCGACCGCTTTTTTCAATGCGTTTTGTTTGTCCTCGTTGCAATAGGTATGAATTTTGTATCCTCCAACGGCAACTTGTTTTGCTGGGATTCCCAAAATTTTTGCTGCCTCATCAATGCTGCTTTGGGTGTAGGAATTCAGCTTGCTTGTTCCCTTTGGCTGGATGTCAAGCTTGAGGGGCTCATTTTGAGCTTGAAGCTTTTCGGTGTCCGTGATGTGCCCATCTTTTTGCATTTCGCTCAGCACCAGATTGCGGCGCTTGAGGCAGTTGTCAGGGTTGTGGATTGGGGAATATTTGTTTGGGGACTTTATCATCCCTGCGAGTGTGCAACTTTCCGCCAGTGTCAGGGCTTTTGCCTCTTTGTTGAAATAATAGTTGCTGGCGTTTTCAAGACCATAGCAGTTGTTTCCAAAAAAGATTATGTTTAAATAACTTTCCAATATCTCATCCTTGCTAAAATTCTTTTCAAGTTTGCGTGTGAGAGCCATCTCCTTCAGCTTTCTTTCAAACGTTTTTTCACCGCTTAGGTGGGTGTTTTTGATGAGTTGTTGGCTGATTGTGGAAGCTCCTTCTTTCAAACTTCGCGTTTTGATGTTTTTGAGCATGGCACTGGCAATTCTTTTTTTGTTTATGCCGTTGTGTTTATAAAAATCCTTGTCCTCAATGCTCAGGAAGGCTTTTTTTGTGTGTTCTTGCAGTTTCGAAAGTTGACACACATCAAATTGACTGTCCTCTTTCATCAGTTTGTTTTCACTGGAATAGACTTCAATCGCAAGTGTGGACGAGCGTAGGGCCTCGGCGTTGAGCGGGATTGACTGAAATTTGATGTAGTTTAAAGTGACATATGTTCCGCAGAAAACTGCTGGGAAAGTGGTCAACAATATTAGAGAGATTAGACATATTCTGACAAATTTCTTCATTTTTCTATTATGTCACAAAAATTTTTAAAAATTCTTTAATCTCTTGCCAAAATCAATGATTTTTTGTATAATATGCCTATGAAATATTACATAGTTACATATGGGTGCCAGATGAATGTGCACGAATCAGAAAAAATTGCCGCTATTTGCGAAAAGATGGGGTATACGCTTGCTGACAAGCGCGAAGATGCCGACCTTATTGTTTTCAACACATGCGCAATTCGCGAGGGGGCGGAAGAGAGAGTTTTTGGAAATGTCGGGGCTTTGAAAAAGATGAAAAAGCAAAAGCCTTCGCATATTATTGCTGTTTGCGGCTGCTCAACGCAGAAGGAAAGCACTGCGCAATATATCTATCGCACTTTTCCTTTTGTTGACATTGTGATTGGAACTTTCAATATCCCAAATTTCGAGCACTATATCAACGCAGTTAAGAGCGGTAGACAACTTGAAATTTTCAAAGAGGGCGACATTGATGAAACTGTGCCATACAAGCGCACCAGCGGTGAAAACGCGTGGGTGAACATCATGCAAGGGTGCAACAACTTCTGCACTTATTGCATTGTGCCATACGTGAGGGGGCGTGAAAAAAGCCGTCAAGAAGAAAACATTTTGAATGAAATCCGTGCCGTTGTCGCAGAAGGAAAATACAAGAAAATCACGCTTTTGGGGCAAAATGTCAACTCTTATGGAAAGGATTTGACACCAGCAGTGCCATTTTCGAAGCTTCTTAAAGATATTTGTGCCATTGAGGGTGATTTCAAAATTTGGTTTATGACCTCACATCCAAAGGATTTGACAGATGATGTGATTGAAGTTATTGCGAATGAGGACAAAATCCTCAAGGACATCCACCTTCCAGCTCAAAGCGGAAACAATCGCATTCTGAATTTGATGAACAGGCGTTATACAAGGGAAAAATATCTTTCAATCATCGACAAAATTCGTGAAAAGATGCCAAATGCAAGAATAACATCCGATTTTATTGTGGGCTTCCCAACGGAAACAGAAGAGGAATTTCAAGATACGATGAGCCTTGTTGACAAGGTGAAATTTGACAGTATTTTTGCGTTTATGTATTCGCCTCGTGAGGGGACTGTGGCAAGCAAAATGGATGGGCAGGTTCCTGAAGAAGTGAAAAACAGACGTGTGAATGAGCTTCTTGCGCTTGAAAAGAAAATTCAACAACAGGAGGGAAAGAGATGAGTGAACAAAAAGTCTCAACAATTGAAAAAATCTCTCCAATGATGGAGCAGTATTTTCAAATTAAAGAGCAATATAAAGATTGCTTGATTTTTTATCGTCTTGGCGATTTCTATGAGCTTTTCTATGACGATGCCATTGTTGCATCTCAAGCGCTTGACCTCACTTTAACTGGTAGACCATGTGGTGGAAATAAACGCGCTCCAATGTGTGGGGTGCCATATCATTCTGCGGAGAACTATCTTGCAAAACTGGTGTCAATGGGGCACAAAGTTGCAATTTGCGAACAGTTGACCGAACCCGGCAAGGGAGTGAAAATGGTTGAACGTGATGTTGTGAGAGTTGTAACTCCTGGAACGGTCATTGAAGACAGCATGCTTGAGGAGGGAAAAAACAACTATCTCATGGCGATTTTCCTTGATCAAGACAAACTTTCCGTTGCATATGGAGACATCACAACGGGCGATTTGTATTTGTGCCACTATAAAGAAAATCTACAATCAAATTTTTCCGACCTTATGAATCGCGTTATGCCATCACAGGTGATTGGAAATTTAAAAGCAAGGGAGTTTTATAATTCTCTTCCAATCTTGAAATTGGGAGTTTATCCTCGATTTGAGGAATATTTTGATTATGCGTTTGAAACTGAGCATGCAAAAAACAATGTTTGCCGTCAGTTTGGCGACAATGCCGTACAGGTTTATGAACTCAAAACAAACAAGCAAGACCTTTCTGTGCTTGGCGGATTTTTGGAATATTTGCAAGACACACAGAAACGTTCGCTCAAAAACATCAACAAAATTGTCAGAGTGAAAGATAATTTGTATATGACGATTGACTCCAACACCAGACGAAATTTGGAACTTGTGGAGACTATTCGTGAACGTAAGAAATATGGCTCGCTTTTATGGCTTATGGACAAAACAAAAACAAGTATGGGCGCAAGAAGATTTCGCACAATGTTTGACGAGCCACTTCAAAACTCAACAGAAATCAACGAGCGTTTGGATGCAGTTGAAGATTTGGCAAAAAATTTGATTTTGCGCGATCGTTTGGCGGACAGTCTTGCAAACATTCGCGACATTGAGCGTTATTGCGGAAAAATTGCCTATGGCAGCATTTTGCCTCCAGAGCTTGTCAACTTGAAAAAATCTTTGCAAGAAATTCCAAATGTTAAGAAAATTTTGGCAAACTGCAAGTCAAGGAAATTGTGTTTTTGCAGAGACAATTTGAATGAATATGACGAAATTATCACTCTTCTTGACAACGCAATTGACCCGAATGCTTCTACTTCAATGAAGGAAGGGGGATATATTCGCGAGAAGTTCAATGAAGAACTTGACGACCTTCGAAATGCTAAAGATACTGCAAAGAGAGAATGTGACAAACTTGAGGAAATTGAGCGTGAGCAGACTGGAATAAAGAATCTGAAAATCACTTACAACAATGTTTTTGGTTTTTATATTGAAGTCAGCAAGGGACAAACCGACCTTGTGCCACTTCGCTACACAAGAAAGCAGACTTTGACAAATGCTGAGCGTTACACAACACCGGATTTGAAGGAACTTGAGGACAGAATTTTCTCTTCAAAGGAAAATGCCGAAAAGTTGGAGCAAAAACTGTATAAAATGCTTTTGGAATATTTGTCAAACTATCTTGTGGAGTTTGCAAACACCGGAAAACTTCTTGCCGAAATTGATGCCATGCTTTCGCTTGCTGTTGCAGCTGTGAAATACAACTTCTGCAAGCCTGTGATTGGAAAGGGGGTTGACAGAATTGAAATTGTTGAAGGCAGACACCCTATTGTTGAGAATTTTGTCAAGGATGGGTCGTTTATTGCAAACGACACAATTTTGGACGACAAGGACAACAAAATGATGATCATAACTGGCCCAAATATGGCAGGAAAGAGCACATATATGAGACAGGTTGCCATAATTACATTTTTGGCACATATTGGCAGTTTTGTGCCTGCAAAAAGTGCACAAATTGCAATCACTGACCGTATTTTCACGCGTGTTGGGGCAAGCGATGATCTTGCATTTGGTCAAAGCACATTCATGGTGGAAATGAGCGAAGTTGCCAACATTTTGGCAAATGCAACAGAAAAAAGTTTGGTTGTTTTGGATGAAATCGGAAGAGGAACTTCAACTTTTGATGGTCTTTCGATTGCATGGGCGGTTGTGGAATATATGTCAAAAAATCTGCACTGCAAAACGCTTTTTGCAACACACTATCACGAACTTTCAGAGCTTGAAGGCATGATTGAAGGTGTGAAGAATTATAAAGTGACAGTGAAGGAAATCAGTGACAGCGTGATTTTCTTGCATAAAATCATTCGTGGACACGCAAACAAGAGCTTTGGTGTTGAGGTTGCAAAATTGGCGGGAGTTCCTGACAAAGTGATTGAAAGAGCGAAGGAAATCAGCGTCAATTTGGAATCAGTCAATGAGAAACTTGACATGAACATCTTTGGCGAGGATGAAGAAAAGCGTAAACTTGAGAAAAACAACAAGAAAGGGCAAGAAGTACTTGCTGTTTTGAAGGATATTGACATCAACAGACTTTCACCGCTTGAAAGCTTTGAAGTTTTGCAAGATTTGATTTCAAAGGCGAAAGATTGAGATGATAAGGGGATGTAATTTTGCTTGAGTGAAATTTTCATTGATTTGAAAGCTTAAAGGAGACAAATATGGCAATTAATGTGTTACCATCAAAAATTTTCAACCGTATTGCTGCGGGAGAGGTCGTTGAAAAACCCGCTTCTGTCGTGAAGGAACTGGTTGAAAACAGCATTGATGCAGGGGCAACAAAAATTAAAGTGGAAATTGTTGAGGGGGGAATTAAAAAGATTTCTGTATCTGACAATGGTTGCGGACTTGAGAAAGAAGACCTTCCTCTTGCTTTTTTGCCACATGCAACAAGCAAAATCTCTGAAATTGACGATTTAGATGGCATCGCGACACTTGGTTTCCGCGGTGAGGCTCTTGCCAGCATTGCATCCGTTTCCATGGTGACACTTTCCACCAAAACAAAGGAAAGCGAAAGTGGATATATGATTGAAGCTAACGGCGGCGACATATCAAAAATTAGTGAAGTTTCACGTCTCAATGGAACAACTTTGACCGTTCAAAATTTGTTCTACAACACGCCAGTTCGTGCAAAATTTCTGAAGAAACCAAAATCAGAAGAAAGCGAAGTGACACATCTGGTTGAAAAGTTCATGCTGTCACACCCTGAGATTGATTTTGTTTATGTTGTGGACGGCAAGGAACTTTATAATCACGCTTCTGGACAGCTTGACGAAGTGATTTATTTGCTTTACGGCAAGGATGTTTATGACAATCTTTTGAAACTTGACTATGAAGAGGACGAAATCAGAGTGGAGGGTTTCATTGTTTCTCCAAAGCTTTCTCGTCCAAACAGGACCTATCAAACGCTTTTTGTGAACGACAGATATGTCGAAAACTATATGGTTTCTGCATGTGTTCAGGGGGCTTACGAGCCCGTTCTGATGAAGGGGCGTTATCCAATTTATGTCATCAAATTGAAGGTGCCTTTCACGAGGGTGGATGTCAATGTTCATCCAAACAAGAAGGAAGTTAAGTTTGACAATTCATCTCGTATTTTTGGAATTATCAGACGCGCAGTTGAAAAGGCTCTGATGGCAACAAACTTGATTGCAGATTTTGAGTTTACTGCTCAGGAAGAAAAAGAGTGGAGCAAATTTGACATCAAAAACGAACAAAATCCGGCTCAAACTGGTTTTGATTCTTATCAAAAAAGCACAGTTGACAAAATGAGCCCACTTGAGGGTGCAAGTTTCAATGTCTCTGTTGACAGCAAGGAGGCTGAGAAGAAGCTTGTTTCTCCGCTTGAATACAACAAAAATGGAATTGAATTTATTAATATGCCAAACTTTGCATCTGTGAAAGGTGACCAAATCAAGCGCAAAAACAAACCGGGAGGAAATATCTTCTTCGACCAAGCGGGCGACAGCTTTTTGTATGAAGCTCAACTTTCTGTGAGAAAGGAAATGGAAGCCGAAAAGGCTCAGGTGGAAAAGAAATCTGCTGAAGAAAATGCTGCGATGAATGAATCTCAGCTGGAATCTCAAAAGCAACAGACTTTGCAGGAAGAAAAGTTTTTGAAAGTTGATGCTGAGGAAATCAAAATTGTTGGAGTCGTTTTCAAAACATACATCATCACAGAATTTGGCGACAGCATATATGTTGTTGACCAGCACGCGATGCATGAGAGACAACTTTATGACAAGTTTAAAGCAGAGGTTGATGGCAACAATGTTTCAAAACAAGGCATGCTTGTTCCTTACACTTTCAAACTGACCTCAAAAGACAGAGAGATTTTTGATGAACGCATTGACAATCTGCGTGCGATTGGATTTGACATTTTGTGCAAAGATGGCGAATATTCAATTAAGAGCGTGCCTTTTGTGATTGCAGGAATCAACCTTTCAAAATTCGTTGAAGAAATTTTGGCTGATGAGGGAACTGGCGACAAAACTGCAAGTGCTCTTATCAATGAAAAACTGTGTCAAACGGCCTGCAAACATGCAATTCGTGCGGGAGACAGTGTCAGCAAAGAACAGATTATGTATTTGATTGACAAGATGAAAGAAGGGGTTGCTCTTTGCCCACATGGCAGACCAATCATCGTGAAAATCACACGCAAGGAACTTGAAAAAATGTTCAAGAGGGTGCTGTGAAAGACAAGGTGATTTTCATATTGGGACCAACTGCGGTTGGTAAAAGTTATTTTGGCATCAAATTGGCGCAAAAGTTTGGCGGCGAGATTATTTCTGCGGACAGTGTGCAAATTTATCGCGGGCTAGATATCGGATCTGCGAAGCAACTTGACACTCACGGCGTTGTGCATCATGCAATCGACATTTTGGAGCCTGAGGAAAACTTTTCAGTGTTTGAATTTGTTGAATACACAAAGCAGAAAATCAAAGAAATCACGGCAAGTGGAAAACTTCCGATTGTCGTGGGAGGCACGGGACTTTACATCAAGGCGCTGACCTTGGGATATAACTTTGGCGGTGCAGAAAAAGACGATGAGTTGCGCTCAAAACTTGAGAGAATTGCAGAGGCTGAGGGCGTTGAAAAACTTTTTGAAATATTGCAGTCACTTGACCCAGAAATGGCGGCTAAAATTGACAAATTCAACCCTGTGAGGCTGGTGAGGGCCATTGAAATTGCCTCTCAAAAGGGGGAGAAGCAAACAAGTGAAGTGGATATCGACCCGCTTGTGATTGCTGTGACGAAAGACCGCGAAAAACTTTACGCCGACATCAATTTGCGTGTTGACCAGATGTTTGAAGAGGGACTTTTGGAAGAGGTGAAGGGGCTTCTTGCAAGAGGTCTGACTGAGGAAAATCAATCAATGCGTGCGATTGGCTATAAAGAAGTTGTTACTTACATCAAAGGCGAGTGCAGTTTTGAAGAGATGTCGAATTTAATAAAGCAGCACACGAGGAACTATGCAAAAAGACAGATGACTTTCCTTAGGGGGATGGACTGCACTTTTGTGGGTGCAAATGATCGAGCAAAAGCTTTGGAAGATATTGAAAAAATTGTTGGAGATTTTTTGAGATGAGTGAATTGGAAATTATTGAAGAAATTGAAAAAGGATTGCAAGAGAAATATAAAGAAATTGAGAGGGCTGCATTTTTAAATCAGAAGAAAGTGTTGGATGCTTTTCGTGAAATTGGCGTGACAACAGCCCATTTTGCCGGCACGAGCGGATATGGCTACACTGACAAAGGTCGTGATGATTTTGCCCGCGTTGTGGCTAAAATTTTTGGGGCAGAGGATGCACTTTGTTCGCCACATCTCACTTGCGGAACGCACACAATTGCAACTGCACTTTATGGACTTCTTCGTCCGAAAGATTTGATGATTTCCATCACAGGAAGCCTCTATGACACGCTTTACAATACGCTTTTTGGCAAGGACAATGGCAGTTTGGAGAGTTTGGGCGTGAATTTCAAATTTATCGACCTCAAAAACGATGCTTTTGATGAGGAACAAATCTTCAAAGCTGTCAAAAAGCACAAGCCAAGAGTGGTTTTTGTGCAGAAATCTCGTGGTTATTCAAGCAGAAAGGCTCTTTCTTGCTATGACATGAAAAATGTGTTTGCAGAAATTAAGAGAATGTCTCCTGAAACTTTCATTGTTGTTGACAACTGCTATGGCGAATTTGTTGAAGATATCGAGCCAACAGAGGTTGGCGCGGATGTTTGTATGGGGTCATTTATCAAAAATTTGGGAGGCTCGCTTGCACCAACAGGGGGATATATTGTCGGAACGAAGAAAGCGATTGAGTGTGTTGAACGCCGCTTCACATGTCCATCTCTTGGGCGTGAAACAGGCAGCTATGAAGCCGGCTATCGCCTTTTCTATCAAGGGCTTTTCATGGCGCCACACATTGTCAGCCAAGCTGTGAAAGGCGGGTTTTTGATTGGTGAAGTGATGAAAAGACAGGGATATAAAATCATTCCTGAAACAAATGAAAAATGTTGCGATATCATCAAAAGTGTTGTGTTTGACACTGCGGAAGAGCTTATCAGTTTTGTTCAGCTCATCCAAAAACTTTCCCCAGTTGACAGCAGTTTTGTGCCAATGCCATATGCCATGGCGGGCTACACAACAGACGTCATCATGGCGGCTGGAACATTTGTTGAAGGGGCTTCACTGGAACTTTCTTGCGACAGCCCAATCAAGGCTCCATACATTGCATATTTCCAAGGCGGCATCACATATGAGCAACTCAAAATTGTTGCTGAAGAATTGCTCTCTTTTAAGCAATAATCCAAAAGTTATATGCAAAATATCAAACAAAAACTGAAAAGAAATTTCTTTAATTTTATCAGATAATAAAAAAAGGACGAGACAGGAAGATAAAACGTTTCGTTCTTTTTTGTTACGGGGCAAAATATGATAAAATATGGTCAAGTCTTATAAAACCCATTCATTTGTAAATAGTTTTCGATTTTCGTGCGTGAATGCAATCAAGGAAAACAAAATCAAAATTTTGGTCACTTTTGCTCTAATTTTGATTGCGATTTCAACGGGCGTTTTTGTTGCAATCAAAAGCAATGCAAATTGCAGTCTTGAAAGGTTGCAGGAGATTTGTTTGGAAGATTTTCTGTCAGGCTTTGCGGCTTCCTCGTCCGCTTTCATGTCAAGATGTTTTTCTCTGCTTGTGAATGTTTTGATTTTGACTGGACTTTCCTTTTCGCCATTTTTGTTTCCGCTTGCGGCGGCGTTGTTTGTTTATCGTGCCTATTTGTTTGGACTGAACTTTTCGCTTATTTTCATTTTCTATGGTTTTGGCTCAATTTTCACGGCTGTCATCATCATTCTGCCTTGTCAGCTTTTGAGCCTTTTTGCATTGGTTATGTATTATATTGTGCTTCAAAAAATCAATTCAAATTGTGCAAAGTTTGGGGGCTCGGAGTGTAATCGCTTGGCGTTCATTCTTATTGGAATGCTTCTTTTTGTGGTCATTAATTTGGCGGAGACATTGCTTTTGTGTGTGTTGAATGGTCGAGTGATTTTGGTGATTTAGAAAATTTTGTCTCTTGCATAAAAACCTTCTTTTTGCAAAAAACTAACAACAAAAACAAAAGGAGTCTTTATGAAGAGGTTTTACATATCTTGTGTAGTATGCATATTGGCATTCGCTATATTTTGTGGTGGTATGCAATGTTCGGTCGGAATTGCACAAGCAAGCGACATAGTGGACATTTCAAGTAAGAGCGCCATTTTGATGGAAGAAAGCAGTGGTGAAATTTTGTTTTCAAAAGAGGAAACAAAACATCTTCCAGTTGCGAGCATGGTGAAAATGATGACCATTCTGATTGCTCTTGAAGAACTTGAAGAAGGCAATGTGACGCTTGATACGCTGATCACAACAACTGAAAATGCTTCCTCTATGGGCGGCTCGCAAGTGTTCCTAGATCCATATGTTGATTATCGTTTTGAGGATTTGCTGAAGTCGGTTATTATGGCGTCCGCAAATGATGCAAGTGTGGCGTTGGCTGAATATTTTAATGGAAATGAAAACGCTTTCACAAACAGAATGAACAAGCGTGCAAAGGAACTTGGCATGAGTGACACACACTACGCAAATTGCACAGGGTTGCCTGCCCCAGAACAATATTCCTCAGCCAAGGACACGGCAGTTTTGTTGAAGGAAATTTTGAAACATGACATCTATCACAACTACAGCACAATTTGGATGGACGAACTTGTGCATCCGTCTGGAAGAAAAACGGAACTTGTCAACACAAACCGATTGATTCGATATTATCAAGGGTGTGACGGCGGAAAGACTGGGTCAACAAACGAAGCTGGCTGCTGCCTTGGCGCGTCAGCAAAACGTGGTGACATGAGATTGATTTCTGTCATTGTTGGAGCGGAAAACAGCAAAACTCGTTTCAACGAGAGTGCAACACTTTTCAACTATGGTTTTGCAAACTTTTCAAGTGAAAAATTGGTGAATGCAGATGAAATGATTGCATGTCTTCCAATTTCAAAAGGAAAACAAGCATCTGTGGATGTGTTTGCAAGCGAGGATTTTTCTGCAGTTGTGAAGAAAGGGACAAAAGCTGGCTATGATGTGAGCGTTGAGATTGTCGAAACCATTAAGGCTCCAATGAAAAAAGGGGATATTGTGGGTTATGCAACCATAACTAAGGATGGAAATGTTGTGAAGAAGATTGCAATTGTGGCAAAAGAGGATGTGAAAGCATTGTCATGGTTTGAAACGGCACAAAAAATCGTTGAAAAGTGGTGAGACAAATTTTGAAATCAATTTATAATGACAAAAACTTTCGCAATTTGGAGGTTTTAATCGTCTTTCAAAGTGCGATAATTGGTGAAAGGGTGCGCAAAATGCATCCTTTTTCTTGTTTATTTGCTTGCGTTTGCTTTTCTTTTGGTGATATAATAAGCGTATGAGCGAAGTGACAGAAGAAAAAGTTGAAGAACAAAAGGATATGCTTTTGGACTCTCAAGCATACAGATTCAAGTTGGACAATTTCGAAGGTCCACTTGATTTATTGTTGCACTTAATCAAAGACGCAAAGCTTGATATCGCAACTGTTCGACTTGCTGAAATCACGGAGCAATATTTGGCTTACATGGAAGACATCAAAAATGTTGACATGGACAAGGCGAGTGAATTCATCACTGTGGCTGCAACGCTAATTGAAATTAAATCAAAGAGCGTGCTTCCTGTTGAACAAGAGGAAGAATCTGACGAAGAGGACGATGAGGCGCTTCTGCTTCGTCGTTTGAGAGAATATGAACTTTTCAAAGAGGCGGGCAAGGATTTGAAGGAAATCGAGGACGTCAACAAGATGTATCGTGCTCCTGGAAAGGAAACCGAAAAAGTGAAAGTTGTCATGAAAGACATGGTTCTTGACCAACTTTTGGACGCTTTTGCAAAGCTCATGACAAGGGAAGAACTCAAAAAAGCTGTGCAGAATGACGCTCCAAAGAAGATAGTAAAAGACCGTTTCACAGTTGCGGAGAAGATTATTTCAATCAGAAATTTCGCAAAAGATAGAAAACGTTTCGAATTTGAAGAACTTTTCGATGATAGCATGACAAAAAGTGAACTTATCAACACGTTCTTGGCGCTTTTGGAACTTTTAAAACTGCAAACCGTCAAGGTTATTCAAAGTGGAACGTTTGGAAATATTGTGATAACATCAAATGAGGTGTGAAAATGAACTCAGAAGACAAGAAAAACTTAAAAGATATATTGTTTTCGGTCCTTTTTATTGCAGGTGAGGGGATTGAAAAGGATTTTATTGCGCAAAAATTGAATATCACCGAAAAAGAACTTGAAAATGCTGTCGAAGATCTCAAGAAAGAATGTTCTGAGGACAAGGGGATTCACTTGATTTGCTACAAAAACAAACTGCAGTTGGCATCAAATCCTGCGTATGCGGATTATATCAGCGAGGTTTTGAACCCAATCAGAGAAAAATCTTTGACGAGAGCTGCTCTTGAAACTTTGGCGATTATTGCCTATAAACAACCAATCACAAAGCTTGAAATTGAGGATATTCGCCGTGTAAATTGCGACTATGCGGTGCAAATTTTAGTTGATCAAAATATGATTGAAGTTGTTGGACGCAAGGACGCAGTGGGCAAACCACTTCTTTTTGGAACAACGGAAAACTTTTTGAAGAGATTTAATCTTTCAGATTTGGCTGAACTTCCTGACTATGAGGGATTGCTTGAAAGAATCAAGGTGATTGAAGAAGGCGAAACAGAAAAGAGTGACAGCCTTTATAATGAATTTTCACTTCCAGAAGAAGAGGAAATTCCTGAGTTTTTGAAGGATGAAAAAATTGAAACAATCAGTGCAGAGGATGCTGAATGATTTGAAAAAGGCTTTTTGAGATCTGGTTTGAGAGAAAAAATTTATTTTTTGAAGCACTGATGGACAAGATAAACTGAATTACGCGTGGAGTTTGAAAATTAAAAGAGGAAAACATCCTCTTTTTTTTGTTTTATTAGGTCGGCTTTTGACATATATTTACTCCATGAACAAACAAAAATCTTATGGAAAAACATATGAAAAGTGCAAGTTAAGACACAGATTTTCGTTGAAGTTTGTGCTGGCAACAATTTTATTCTGTTTGATTGCAGTGATTTTGGTTGCCGTTTTGGTGGAGATTCACGGATGAAATGTGAGAGGAACTGGAGAAGGAAGTTTTCGATTCATCCAATCAGCGTGATTGTGTGGGTGTGGCTTGCAGTTGTGATGGGGGCAATGCAGGCGTTTTCTTATGTTGTTGCGATTATTGTTCATGAGTTGGGGCATTTTTGCATTGCAAAAAAATGCGGATATAAATTATCTCGATTTTCGCTTTCGCCATATGGGGTGTCACTGTCTTATCTTGAGCAAGGCTTCAACCATAAGGATGAGTTTTGGATTGCCTTGGCGGGACCTGTGCTCAACTTGTTGGCCTCACTTGTAGTTGTCGGGTTGTGGTGGCTTGTGCCAGGGACCTATTTCTTTTCGGTATCTTTTGTTGAGACCTCAGTTTTGCTTGCACTTTTCAATTTGTTGCCAGCTTATCCAATGGATGGAGGGAGAATTTTTATTTGCTTTTTTTCAAATTTTGTTGATGAGCGAAACGCAAAGAAATTCACCCTCTTTGTCAATCTGATTTTAAGTTTGTTGTTTGCAATTTTGTTTGTTGTCTTCTGTTTTGTCAATTTCAATCCGACATTTCTTTTGATGTCAATCTTTCTTTTTGTGGGAGTGGTTGATTTGAAATTTGAAACAAAATTTGAAAAGATCAACATCTTTTGCAAGAATGAAAAACCGTTTTCAAAACCTGTACTTTTAAGTGTGAATGGAGATGTCACAATTGGGCAAATTTTGGCTAAATTTCAAACCTGTAAAACAAACATCTTTTGTTTGACTTTGGGGAATGGAAGGGTGATAAATTTAAGTGAAAAAATGATAATAAATTTGTCTTTAAATTATCCTATTGAAACAAAGTTGTGTCAAATATTTGAGAAAAGTGCCGTAAAATAATTTTTTATGTCAAAAAAATAATAAAACAGTTAAAAAAATACATTTAAAAACCATTTTAAATGATTTATAAAATTTTTTATGCAACTTTTTTAATGCTTTTTTCATTCGATAAATAGGACTGTTTGAATTTTTATTACAAAATTTATTATTCTAAATCAAAAAAATTAATAAAAAAAGATTTAAAAATTGATTTTAAACCTGAAAAATATATTTTTTGTTGTTTTATGTGTTTTTTTTCATATTTTTTATTTAAATTTATCAAAATTTAATTCAATCTTTATTTTCACGATTTTCAATTTTATTTTCTTTTTTTTATTTGATGCTTTGTTTGATTCTGTTATTTCAAAAATGGCAGCAATCTGTCGATGTTGTTTCTTTCAAATTCATACAGTTTGTCGATGATTTCGTCCAACTCTTTTGAAACATTTTTGTGATCCTCTTTGTCCTTGATGCAGGTGATAATTCCCATGAAAGTTCCGATCAACATAAGCTCAGCAATGTGGCGTGTTGTTTTGTTCATCATTGTGCCCATGTTGATGCTGCTCCACAGGCGTGCCTTTTCAATCCAGTTGTTGTCTTTGAGGTCCTCAATCTTTTCTGCTTTTGCAAAATTTTCGCACTCTTTTGCAAGACAACGATATTCATCTTCTTCCTTTGCAAGCTCGCTGACAAATTCTTTGTCCTCCACTTTTGTGATGATGTCCTCAATTGACTGCATTGCAGTTTTTGTGTTTTGATAAATCGCGTTTAGATAAACGGTCAGTTGTTCTTTTTCGTCCATAATTTTCTCCTTATGTTTTTATTATCTTCTGATTGTGGCGAGATATTCAGCTTTTGCCAAATTTTTTCAAAAATTATGACATTCTTCGACAAAAAATTTGTTTTACGGCACGCATATAAGTTTGCCCGCTTCTCACAATAAAGGCATGAAAACATCAACAAAAATTTTGATTGTGATTACAATCTTGCTGTTTATTCCAAATCTGTTTTTGACAAAACACTTGCTAGCGGCTGTTCAGCCAACTGGTGATGGGTTTGTTTTCAACTTCACACCTCTTGCATGGGTGGCTTTGGCATTGCAGATTTTGTTTAACGTCTTTTTCAACATTCTTTTCTTCAGATTTTTGAAAACACAAAGGCTGACAAACGTCATTTTCTTTTCTGTTGCACCGCTTACGTTGGTTTATGGTGTGTTTATGGTTTACATCATCGCCGTGAAAAATTTGACTGGGGTGACCGCCGAATCCGTGCGTGCAACACTCAACATCACAACTGAGGCTGCCTCAAACACAAACTACCTTTGGGCGGGGCTTGCAACTCTTGTTTATTTGATTTTGTTATTTGTGATTGTTCTTTTTGCTTGCAGACCGCTTTCAAGGGTTGAGGCAATCACTCAAAAATTGGGTGATGGGCGAATGAAATTTGACGATTTTAAGGTTGGCGGAGGCAAACAGTTCAAGGAGATTGAAAATTCGCTCAACAAAATCAACTATAATTATAAGGAAAAGGAAAACAAACTTCGTCAAACAAATTTGGAGGCACAAAAGTTTATTCCAAAGCAGTTCTTCAAGTTTCTTGGAAAGAGCAGCATCGAGGAACTTGAGCTTGGAAATCAGGTGAAAAAGAACGCTACAACGCTGTTTTGCGATCTCAAAAGTGCAACGAATATCTCAAGAAGTTTGAGTTTGGAGGAAAATTTCAACTATATAAATTCCTATATCAAGGTTGTGGCACCGCTTGTGCGTAGATATGATGGGTTTATTGACAAATATATGGGTGATGGAGTGCTTGCTGTTTTTGCAAAACCGCAGGATGCAATTGAGTGTGCACACGCCATTTTGCGGGCTATTGAGGTGAAAAACAAGAGCCAAAAAGAACTTCCAGCCATTGATGCACGGCTCACAATCAACACTGGGGAGATTATTTTTGGGATTGTTGGTGATGAAGACAGAAAAAGCCCGACAATCATCTCAGATGTGGTCAATCTTGCCAGCAAAATGGAGGAAATTAACCTTTATATTGGCACAAAACTCTTGATTTCGAAGTCCTCGCTCAACGAATTGCCTCAAAATTATGAGTTTGATTATCGCTACACAGGAGCCTTGTCGTTGGATGATGGATCACAAATTCCACTCTTTGAAAGTTTGAATTATTATCCAAAGAACAAAAAGGAAAAACTCAAAAAACTTAAGAGCAAGTTTGAAAGTGGGGTGAGGGCATACAACGAAAGAAACTATCAGCAAGCGAAAGAGACGTTTGAATATGTGCTCCACTATGTTTCTGATGACAAGCCGGCGTTTGTCTACTTCAACAAATCATCCGAAAAACTGGGCGAAGAAGGATAAATCTTCGCTTTTTGTTTTTATCGCTTGACTTTGAGTGGTGATTGTTTTAAAATTGTTTCAAATGAAATTCAAAAAAAGACAAAAACCGTTCAAAAAATGCCCACGATGTGGCAATAAATGTCTCGCAAGTCAAACTAAGTGTGAAGAGTGTGATTTGCTTTTTTCACGTCTGGAGTTTGCTTCCAACAAGGCCGCAAAGAAGAAAATCCGAAAGTTTGACAAAGATTTTGTCATCTACACCGAACAACTGCCAAAGGATGTCAGTTGGATTAAGCTTTTGCTTTTGACTTGCTTTTTGGGGTTGACTGGGGCAGAACACTATTATGTTGGCAAATATTTCAAAGGCGCGCTGATGACCCTTGGCACAATTTTCCTTGTTTTCTGCACCGTTTTCAATGCTCAACTTGTGCAATATATGGAAACGATGTATCTTTATTTTCCAATTGGCGTGACGGGCTTTGCGTGGATTGTCAGCATTGTTTATGTTGCCAGCAAGAAATATAAGGTTCCAGTGATTGTTGATATGCCTGTTGCCGAGGATTTGAGGTTCCAAGCACAGGAACAACGCGCTGACTTCGACAAAGTTGCTGCTGAAATCAAGGAGGAAAATCAAAAACTTTCAAAAAACAAGATAAAACAAAAATCAGTGGCTCAGAAGGATGCGAAAAATTTTTCGAATGAAGATGAAGCGGAGAAAGTTGAGACTTCACCCGAGGAAATGAGCAAAGATACATCCGCAAATCTGGGAAAAGTTTTATCCGAAAAAGCAACCGAAAATGAAACTGTAAAAGAGAATGAAAATGTGACTGAATCAATTGAAAGTTCAGTCGAAAACAAGGGTGAGATTGAGGAAAATGATAATGGCGGATGTGTGGGCGAAAAAGCTGCGCTGATGCCTTCGCAAACAGGTAAAAAGAAGAAAAAACTCCATGAAAATGGGCAGAAAACGGAGACTGGAGAGGAACAAAAATGAGAGTTGTTGTTGGGATTTCTGGGGGTGTGGACTCCAGCGTTGCGGCATATCTTTTGAAACAGCAAGGTCATGAGGTGATTGGGCTTTTCATGATAAACTGGGAAGAGGGAGAAGAGTGCACAGCGGAAGATGATTATGAAGACGTGAAGCGCGTGTGTTCAACACTGGGCATTCCTTATTTTTCTGTGAACTATGCAAAAGAATATTATGAGAGGGTTTTTCAATATTTCTTGGATGAATATAGGGCTGGCAGAACGCCAAATCCGGATGTGCTTTGCAATCGTGAAATCAAATTTGGACCATTTTTGGAAAAGGCTAAGGCTTTGGGCGCAGATATGATTGCAACGGGGCACTATGCAAAGAGGTTTCAGAAAGATGGAAAAACCTATCTTGCAAAGGCGGCTGACTTAAGCAAGGATCAGTCATATTTTTTGAATCAGCTTTCTCAAGGTCAACTTTCATCTGTGATTTTTCCGCTTGCGGACATCGAAAAGAAAGAGGTTCGTGAAATTGCAAAAAAACTTGGGCTTAGCACCGCGGAGAAGAAAGATTCGACAGGGATTTGTTTTATTGGCGAACGAAATTTCCGAAAGTTTTTGAAGCAATATCTTCCAGCACAGGAAGGAAACATTTGCACGCTTGACGGTAAAGTTGTTGGGCACCATGAGGGGCTGATGTATTACACCATCGGGCAAAGACGTGGACTTAACATTGGAGGAAAGCAGGATGGTAATGGGGGGCGTTGGTTTGTTCTAAAAAAAGACCTTGAAAACAACATTTTGTATGTCAGTCAAGGCGAGTGTGACGAACTGTTTTCAAACGGGCTTTATGCCACCGATTTCAACTGGATTCCTGAGCTTCCAAAAGATGAAAAATTCGAATGTTTTGCGAAATTCCGCTATCGTCAGCCAGACCAAAAAGTAACTGTGACAATCACCGGCGAAAAAACCATCAAAGTTGATTTTGCAGAGAGACAAAGAGCCATCACCGAAGGGCAGTTTGTGGTGCTTTACACTGCGGACGGAATCTGCCTTGGGGGCGGAATAATCGACAAAAAATTTTGATAAAAACTAACTTGTGCGATTGCTTTTTTGAGTGATCGTTTTTTTTGTTGAAAGTTCAAGATGTCAAGGATTCTTGTACAACATATTAAGTTGTCATTTTTCGCTAAACTTCGCATAAATTCCGCAAATTTTTGTGGTCTTAGTGAGGAAATGTTGTTGTATGCTTATTGTATGAAAACAAAAATTTGGACAGTGAGTTTAAGAAGAGTTGTGTGCAACATTTTGATTGTTGCAATGTTGACAATTGTGTCTGGCACGGCGGTGTATGGGCTGAACTATGTTACATCCTCAACACTCTATAACGGCGTGTATTACAGCGGCAACGAGAACTCAAAAAAAGTGTCGCTGATGATTAACGTCTACTGGGGAACCGAATATTTGGACGAAATGTTGGACATTTTGGCGGAAAACGACGTCAAAACAACCTTTTTTGTCGGTGGAACTTGGGCGGTGAAAGAGAGCGACATGCTGCGCAAAATTTTTGACTCGGGGCATGAGATTGGAAATCACGGCTATTATCACAAGGATCAGGGCACGCTTTCAACTTCAAAAAATCACGAGGAAATTTATAATACACACAAACTTGTGAAAGAATTGATTGGCGTTGACATGAATTTGTTTGCACCACCAAGCGGTTCATACAACACAAAAACCGTGGAGGTTGCCACCGAACTTGGCTACAAAACCATCATGTGGACAGAGGGCCGTGACACCATAGATTGGCGTGATAAGGACAGCGAAATCATCTATCAGCGTGCCATCAAAAATTGCAAAGGCGGCGATTTTGTGCTTATGCATCCAACAGAAGCTACAAAAAATGCCCTTGACCGCATCATCAAAGCCATCAGAGAACAAGGTTTTGAACTTTGCACTGTCTCCGAAAATTTGGAAGCAGAAAACAACTAAAAAAATACTTAATTTGTGTGCTTGGGATAAAGAACAACAAGCCTCTTTTTGGGGGCTTTTAATTAAAAATTAAAAATTTGCTAAATCTGCTTTGAGATTTTCATATGTTTGTGATAGAATGAAAGCAAGATTTGGGTGAACCTTTCGCCCTGGTGACCTATGGGGGTTGTATGGCAATTTATAAATTGAATTCAAACAAGAAAAAAGAACGAAATCGCAACACAAAAAAAATCGTCGGGTTTTCTTTGATTGCTGCGGCTTCTGTGATTTTTCTGTTTTTAACAGGCATCGTGCCAGCTCTTCAAACCTTCTTTCTTGGAATGTTTGGGGTGTTTGGTTTCCCGCTCTGCGTGATTATGTTGGTCGTGGGCTTGGCTCTCGTCAACAATCGCAGATATGTCATGTCGAAAAAATACCTCTTTTGCCTTTGTTTGACTGTTTTCTTTGCTCTTTGCATTCTGCAGTTGGCAATCGTTGGAAACAAAGGAGACCTTGCTTTTGGGGACTATCTGGCAAAGAACTATCTTGACAAGTGGACCGCTGGCGGGCTTATGATTGGATTTTTCTCAACTATTTTCCTTTACATTGCAAACATTTATGGTGCATACATCATTTTTGCACTTGCACTTGTGATTTGCGTGGCACTTCTGCTTGACAGTTTGCATTTCTTGAAGAAAGAAAAGGCTGCTAAAGAGCCAGTTTCTGTTTCAATCAAGGACAGTGGAAAAGTTGAAAAGCCAGAACCTGAAATCGTGAAATCTATGGAACCGGAAAATGTTGTACTCAATGGCAATTTGAAAGAGGAAGAAGCGAAACAGCAAGCAGAGCAAAAGCCTTTGACTGCACGACAAATTTTGGGACTTGATAAGAAACGTAACTCGGCATATGAATATCATCCAGCTCCAGGGCAACAAAGCGTTTCAACTCAAAAAGCACAAGTTGAGCCGGAAAAGCCAAAGAGTCTGCGTGAAATGATTTTGACTCCTCCACAAATCGACATTGACGAATATTTCAAAGATGTCAGAAAACAAAATGCGGCTCAGGCGCCAGCACAAACTGAGGTTGACAACAACATTTCAGAACTTAAGCAACCAGAATTTCAACCAACGAGTGTCTATCGTGAAGACGAATTCAAAATGGACGCAACACCAATCATCAGAAGGGGACTGCCTGAGGTGAAATCTCAGGAGCTTGTCGACCAAGCTGATGATATTTTGAAGGCAGCGGTGGAAGAAGAAAAAAGTGAAAATCCAGAAATTTTTGAGGCTGCTGTTGAAGAGCCTGCGGCAAATCCTCTTGACAGACTTCCAGAGCGAACAAATGGTGGCAGTTTTGATAGAAGCAGACAGTCTTTCGACCGCAATTTTGACCGTTCGGCAGAGCGTGAAACTTTCAAAAGAAGTGTGATGGAAAACATTGACAACCGTACAATCAACGGTGAAGAGGACAGACAAATTCGTGAAAATTTCAATCGTGAATATGACAGAATTTCAATGGTGAATGGTTCGCTTTCACGCGAGCAACAGCCTATTGCACCGGAAGAAGAGCCTGAAAAGCGTGAGACTTATGTTTATGAAAAACCACCGATTGAGTACATCACAACACAAAGCGTTGACTTATCAACTCTCAACGAAGATGTTGCCACAAAAAGGGTGCTTTTGGAAAACACTTTGGAAACTTTTGGAGTTCCTGCAAAGGTGCAGGGGGTTGTTGTTGGCCCAGCGGTGACGAGATATGAACTTGAAATGCCTCAAGGAATTTCAGTAAGCAAAATCAAAAACCGCGCAGATGACATTGCGCTTTCGCTTGCGGCAGAGGGCTCAATCAGAATTGAAGCTCCGGTGCCAGGAAAAAGTGTTGTTGGCATTGAAGTGCCAAACTCTTCAATCGCAACAATCAGTTTGAAAGACGTTTTGATGTCAAAAGAGTTCACTCAAAGCCCATCACCACTTACATTTGCACTCGGAAAGGACATCACAGGTCAGACAATTTGCTGCAATATGCAAAAATTGACACACCTGCTTGTTGCTGGTTCAACTGGCTCAGGAAAAAGTGTTTGCTTGAACTCAATCATCCTTTCAATCATGTATAAAGCTTCTCCGGAAGATGTGAAAATCATTTTGATTGACCCAAAACGTGTGGAATTTTCTTCTTATGAAGCGTTGCCACACCTTATCATGCCAAAAATTGTGTGCGACACACAAAAAGCAATCAATACTCTTGGTTGGGCAGTGGCGGAAATGGAACGCCGTTTCGAGGTTTTGGGCTTGGCACGTGTGAAAAACATTGACGAATTCAACCAAACACCTGATGTTTTGGATGGAAAAGTTGAAAAAATGCCATTCATCGTGATTATCGTTGACGAACTTGCTGACCTGATGATGACCGGCAAGAAAGAGGTTGAAGAAAAAGTTTGTCGTTTGGCTCAGAAATCGCGTGCGGCAGGCATTCACTTGATTTTAGCAACACAAAGACCTTCTGTTGATGTTATCACGGGGCTCATCAAGAGCAATTTTCCATCACGCATCGCCTTTGCAGTGACAAGTGCGGTGGATTCAATGACAATTTTGGACCGTGTTGGTGCTGAAAAACTGCTTGGAAAGGGCGATATGCTTTACTATCCTGTTGGTGCTCAAGAACCAAAACGTGTTCAGGGGTGCTTCATCACAACAAACGAAATCAACAAGATTGTGGACTTCACTCGTGACAACAATCTTCCAATTTTTGACAAGGAAATTGAAGAACAAATCAACAATCCAAACAAAAACAACAATAACAATGCTCCAGGCTTCAACAACGAAATGGACGAATTGTTGCCTCAGGCACTCAAGGTTTCAATCGAGTGCGGGCAAGCATCTGCAACAATGATTCGCCGCAAGTTTGCGATTGGATATCCTCGTGCTGCAAGAATCATCGACCAAATGGAAGCAGCGGGGTATATTTCAAGTGCAGAC
The DNA here is from genome assembly GCA_017936585.1 of Clostridia bacterium. GTDB lineage: Bacteria > Bacillota > Clostridia > Christensenellales > UBA1242 > Caccovivens. The sequence goes on from JAGBFI010000034.1 coordinate 23,283, forward strand.
GGCGCAAAAGGTCGTTCGGTTTACATTTCTGAGGAAGAGTTTCGAACTTTGTTTGGCGACAATTATGACTGATTATGAATGATTGTGGTTGGCTTAAACGTGCATTTTATAGTTTTGTTTTGTTTGGAGAATCTCTGAATGAAACGCAAACAAACGGGCTGAAAAGTTACAAAAACGAAAAAAATAAGGGAAAAACAAATGAATGAAGATTTGAAGAACAAAAAAATCTCTGCCATTTCGCTTGGGTGTGACAAAAACAGAGTGGATTTGGAGAAAATGCTGTTCAAACTTTCCGAGCATGGGTTTGAAATTGTTGACAGCGTTGATGATGCTAATATTGTGATTGTCAACACGTGTGCATTTATCACTCCGGCGAAGGAAGAAGCGATTTCAAACATATTTGATATGTGTGCTTTGAAAACAAACAAAAAGCTGGAAAAGGTGATTGTAAGCGGGTGTTTGTCTCAAAGACATATGGAAGAACTTGTGAAAGAAATTCCTGAAGTTGACGCTTTTTTGAAAGCGGAGGATAATGAAAATATCTGCGAAATCGTGGAAAAACTTTATGGCGAGAAATCAACACAAAAAAAGAAAAAAGATGGCAGAATTTTCACAAGCAGGGGAAGTTATGCCTATCTGAAAATTGCCGAAGGGTGCAGCAATGTGTGCTCTTATTGCACCATTCCACGCATCAAAGGCAAATATGTGAGCTTCGAGATGGACAAGATTGTGGATGAAGCAAAATATCTTGCAAAAAACAACATCAGAGAACTTGTTTTGGTGGCGCAGGATGTTTCGCGCTACGGCGAGGATTTGTATGGAGAAAACAAACTTGTTGAACTGTGCAAGAAACTTTGCAAAATTGACGGGATTGAGTGGATTAGGTTGCACTATTTATATCCAGAAAAAATCACCGACAAACTTTTGAAATTTGTTGCTGAGGAGCCAAAAATGTGCAAATATTTGGACATTCCGCTTCAGCATATTGATGACGACATCTTAAAGAGCATGAGAAGACGCTTGAACGAAGTTGACACAAGGGGTTTGATTGATAAGTTGGCGGGGGAATATCACAATATAGCACTCCGAACAACTTTCATTGTTGGATATCCTGGCGAAAGCAAAAAAGCGTTTTCAAAACTTTGCGATTTCGTGAAGAAAACAAAATTTGATTTTGCTGGGTTCTTCCCATATTATCGCGAGGAAAACACACCAAGCTTCTATATGGATGGGCAAATTTCGGAGCGTGTTAAGAAAAAGCGTTTTGAGAAAATCAAAGAAATCCAAAATTCCATTGCAACTGAGAGGGCAAACTTCTATGTTGGCAAAGTTTTCAAGGTTTTGGTCGATTATTTTGACGAAAACAAGGGAGAATATGTTGGTCACACAGAATTTTTATCTCCAACAGTTGACTTTGGTGTTGAAATTATGGATAATGAAAATATAATCGAAGGCGAATTTGTCAATGTCAAGTTGACAGGATTCGATGGAGAGAATTATAAAGGAGTATATTATGAATCTTCCAAATAAAATTACAACAGTCAGACTTTGCTTGATTCCACTTTTCATTTTTTTCTTTATGGCAGACTTTGTGCCATATGGAAAGTTGATTGCGGCCATCATTTTCACTGTGGCATGCCTTACAGACTTCTTGGATGGCAAAATTGCAAGAAGCAGAGGTCTTGTGACCAATCTTGGCAAATTCCTTGACCCAATTGCGGATAAGGTGCTTGTTATGGCTGGGCTTTTGCTTGTTATCGCTTGCCCAATCACTCCAAATGAAGGAACAGTGATTGCTTCAGCGGTTTTCCCATCATATGTTGGTGTTGTTGCTGCAATCATCATCTTGGCAAGAGAGCTTATTGTCAGTGCATTCCGTCAAGTTGCTGCAACAAGAAACATCGTTTTGGCTGCTGATATGTATGGAAAAGTTAAGGCTGTTTTCCAATTCATCACATTGATTTTCTATTTCCTCTATGCATTTGTGCTTGAAGAATTCTATGTTGCCTCAAATGAAACATGGCTTATGGCAAACACAATCTTGAACATTATTGGATATGTTTTGCTTGGAATTACAGTTGTGATGACAATTGTGTCTGGGCTTAAATACATTTTCGACAACAAACAGGTGCTTAAAGATGCAAAATAAAGTTATTTTGTTTTCAAATCAAACGAATAAAAACATTGAAAAGTCTCTCATAAACAGAGGACTTTTTCATTTTACATACATTTTTTGCGATACATATGAGCATTTTGTGCAAGAAATCAAGTCTGCGCGCGAGACCTGTGAGAAAATCATTGTCAGCTGCAAAAATGAGCTGATTGACAAGCTTTTGGATGAGGTGAAGAAAGAAGACGACCAATTTTCAGTTCTTTTCGAGCAAGCAGTTAAACTTGAGGAACGCACAACTTTCAGAAAGATGCTGTTTGTTCCATCAGAACTTGACGCAGAAAAGTTTTTGGATGTCTTTTTGGAGAAAAAAGAGGTTTTTTCTTGCTCCATTTTTGGAAAAACAGTTAGAACAATTGAAGAAAAATTCAAAGATTTTGACTGTGATTTCAAAATATTTTCTGAAAATAAATTTTTGCACATTGTGAAGTTTTCAAAAGCTGTAGAAGAAGAAAAACTGAAGGAAGCGTTTGGAGATGGGGTTTTCTCTTTTGAAGGGGAAAGTTTGCAAGGTGCATGTGAGAAAATTCTCAAAGAGAAAAACCTATCTTTTGCGGTTGCTGAGGGGATTACAGCCGGTGGAGTTTCGTGTAAATTGGCTGGAAATTTGGGACTGAAGCAAAGTGTAGTGCTTCTGAATGATGAAGGTTTTGAGCAGGTGCAAATCGACAAGCCTTTTCTTGAAAACAACGGCACTGTTTCAAAAGAAACATCCTATGAAGTTTCAAAAAATCTTTTGATAAACGCAGATATTGCTCTCAGTGTTCTTGGTTTTGATTGTGACGCGGGACGCACTTTTGTTGCAGTTGGAAACAAAGATGAAATTCATGTGTTTTCCTCAGTTTTCTATGGCAACAGACAACAAATTGTGGAGAATGCCATTTGCTTTGGCCTTTTCAAACTTCTTGCATTCATAAAAGAAAAATATTGATTTTTGTTGAAATTTTGCTTTGATTTTTTGTTGTTTTAGGTTATTATATATCTATAAACTTTTAGGAGATATTTTTATGGCAGAGAAAGAGAAAAAAGATCCAAGAGAAGAGGCTCTTGAACAAGCCCTCTTGAAAATTGAAAAAGACTTTGGAAAGGGCGCAATCATGAAGTTGGGAGACAGACCTTATCAAAAGGTTGAGGTGATTCCAACAGGATGTTTGACACTTGATATGGCACTTGGAATTGGTGGAATTCCTCGCGGCAGAATTATTGAAATTTATGGGCCAGAATCTTCTGGAAAGACAACAGTTTCGCTTCATATTGTGGCAGAGGCGCAAAAGAATGGCGGACGTGCAGCGTTTATTGACGCAGAACACGCACTTGACCCAGCCTATGCTGAAAAACTTGGGGTGGATACAAAAGCTTTGTATGTTTCACAGCCTGACAATGGTGAACAAGCCCTCAACATTTGTGACACACTCATTCGTTCTGGTGCCTTTGACATCATTGTTGTTGACTCTGTTGCAGCACTCACTCCAAAAGCTGAAATTGATGGAGAAATGGGCGACAACCACGTTGGTTTGCAAGCAAGAATGATGAGTCAAGCTCTCAGAAAAATGACATCTGTTTCAAGCAAAAGCAACACTGCTGTGATTTTCATCAATCAGCTTCGTGAAAAAATTGGGGTCATGTTTGGAAATCCAGAAACAACAACAGGCGGAAAGGCACTCAAGTTCTATGCAAGCGTGCGTATGGATGTTCGCAAAACTGACACAATCAAAGAAGGTCAAAACATCATTGGAAATCGCACAAAAGTTAAGGTTGTGAAAAACAAGATGGCACCTCCATTCAAGGTTGCTGAATTTGACATCATGTATGGACAAGGCATTTCTCAATCTGGATGCATCCTTGACATGGCTTTAAACCTTGGACTCATCAAAAAGTCAGGGGCATGGTTCTCATACAACGACGAAAAAATCGGTCAAGGGAAAGAGAACACAAAGATTTATCTTGAAAACAATACTGAAATCATGAAAGAAATTGAAGACCAAATTCGCTCACAAATTGCTGGTGCTCAAATGGGCGGAGCAATGGATGACGAAACTTTGGATGAAGAATAATTTTGAAGGGCGACTTTGATTTCTTCATAAGACTTGAAAAAACAAAAATATAAAAATTTAGAAAAATAATTTTTAGGGAAATAAAAAATCACGAATTTTCGTGATTTTTTTGTTTTATTGTTTGCAAAGTGAAATTTCTATCTGCTGATTGCAAAATAGGAATTCAATTCGCAACTTGCAAAATAGAACCTATGCCTGCAAAATTAAGCGTCATTTTTGAGTTTTGTTGCGATTGTGTTGTCAACAATGTCAGCCCAGTTTGAACGCTCCGTGATGACGCCAGCAGAAAGCATGACATTCATGAGATTGTTGAAACTTGCTTCTGTCAAAATCATGTCATTGCTCCATGCGTTGATGGCTTTGTAGCTTACAACAGCGGCTTTCATGTCATCAAGAGTGTTTCCTTCAAATGATGGCAAAAGTGCAGCGGCAACAGCGTCCACGCTTGCTGTGTTTATGAAATCATATGCCTTTGAAACTGCCTTCAAAAACTTCTCAGCAACATCACCATGGTTTCTCAAATAGCTTTCCTTTGCCGCAAAGCAGGTGTATGGGATGCTTCCCGAAAGTTTGCCTAAACTTGCGACAATATGACCTTTTCCTTGATTTTCAATGCTTGTTGCCGTAGGCTCGAAAAGGGTGCAATATTTGATGCTTGCATCTCCATCCCAAACGCTTGCTGTCAGGTTGAATGCAACATCTGTGCGGAGATTGATTTTATCAGTTCCCTGACCAATTTGATAACCGTTTTGTTTGATGATGTATTCAAGTGTCATCGCTGGAAGTCCACCGTTGCGTCCACCGATGATTGTTTCTCCAACAAGGTCTGCCAGTGTGAAGTTTGGTTCATCTTCTTTTGACACGATGAAAGAGCCATCGCACGTTGTCAGCTGTCCAAACACAACTGGCGCATCAGAAACGCCCTCTTGATTTGTGTAAACAACCGTTTCAGGGCCAGCTAAAATGATGTCGGCAGAGCCGGTGAGTAGAGCGCTCATTGAAGTGTCGGACCCCCCACCATTTGTCAGACTGACGGACAAGCCTTCGTCTTTGAAATAGTCGTTGTTGATGGCAACATAGAGTGGGGCATAGAAGATGCTGTGGGTCACTTCATTGAGTTCAATTTTGTTCCAATCTTTTGTGTTGCCGCAGCCAACAGCCATAATTGCCGTTGAGCAAAGCATCAAAAACGCCAAACTGATTATGCCAATTTTTTTCCAGATTTTCATTTTTCCTCCTTACGAAAAAATAATATGCAAAAAATGCAAATTTGGTTTTTATTTTGTTGGAAAACTATGTTTTTTGTGTTATAATCTATAAATGTAAAATTCCGCAGAGGAAATTTGGAGAGGAAAAGTATGTTAGACAAAAAATATAATTTCATTGAAAGCGAAAAAAAATGGCAAGATTTCTGGCAACAAAACGGGGTGTATAAATTTGACCCTAAATCAAACAAGCCAACATTTTCTATTGACACTCCACCACCAACAGTGAGCGGAGAGCTTCACATCGGGCATATTTCTGGCTTCACACAAGCCGATATGATTGCTCGTTTCCATCGTATGCAGGGGAAAAATTTGTATTATCCACTTGGCTTTGACAACAATGGGCTTCCAACCGAACTTTTGGTTGAAAAGAAGAAAAACATTCGCGCGCACACTTTGCCACGTGAGGAATTCACAAAAATTGCACTTGACTTAGTGGCAACATACAACCAGGCATATCGCGACATGATGGTGAGAGCCGGAATGTCTTGCGACCTTGGGTTGGGCTATAACACAATTGACAACAAAAGCCAAAAAACAAGTCAAAAGTCTTTCATTGAACTTGTGAAGAAAGGTTTTGCATATCGTGAAGACAAGCCATCTCCATGGTGCTGCAAGTGCCGCACAAGCGTTGCAACAGCAGAGCTTGAAGATAAAGAGCTTGAAAGTGTGTTCAACTATCTCAATTTCCGCCTTGTTGAAGGGGGAGAAATTCCAATTGCAACAACTCGTCCAGAGTTTTTGCCTGCTTGTGTTGGAATTTTTGTCAATCCTGAAGATGAAAGATATAATCATCTGATTGGAAAGAAAGTTAAGGTGCCTCTTTTTGAAGAAAATGAGGTTGAAATTCGTGCTGACGGCAAGGTTGGCATTGACAAGGGAACTGGCATTGTTATGTGCTGTACTTTTGGAGACCAAACTGACGTTGAGTGGTGGAAGGAATATCATCTTGAATTGAAACAAGCCATTGATGATGGCGGCAGAATGACAGAAATCGCTGGAAAATATGCGGGAATGAAGTCGATCGAAGCAAGACAAGCTATCATCGCTGATTTGAAAGAACAAGGATATCTTTTCAGACAAGATCCAATTGTTCATGCAGTGAAAGTTCATGAAAGATGCTCAGAACCAATCGAATTTTTGTCTAAGAAACAGTGGTTTATTCGCACATCAACGCCAGAACTTAAAGAAAAATGGGTGGAACTTGGAAACAAACTTGTTTGGCATCCAGAATCAATGAAGGTTCGTTATATGGCATGGGTGAACAACCTAAACCAGGACTGGTCAATTTCTCGTCAGAGATATTTTGGCGTGCCATTCCCAGTTTGGTATTGCAAAGACTGCGGAAAGGTGATTTTGGCTGACATCGAAGACTTGCCAGTCAACCCTCTCACAACTCAACCAAAGCATAAGTGCGAATGTGGGTGTGGAGAGTTTATTCCAGAAACTGACGTTATGGACACATGGGCAACAAGCTCTGTGACACCACAAATCAACTGCAACTGGGCAGAAGACGAAAAGGGTTGTGTAGATAAGATGCCAATGAATATGCGTTTCTGCGGAAGAGACATCATCACCACTTGGAGCTTGCGTACAATCATCAAGGCATATTTCCATCAAGATTGTTTGCCATGGAATGAACTTTTGGTCAACGGTTGGGTTATGGCGAACAAGGGAGAAAAGTTTAGCAAATCAAAGTCTAATGCAAAGACTGGACTTAACGAGCTTCTTGGGGCTTATGGTGCAGACGTGATTCGTTATTGGTGTGCGATTGGTGCGTATGGTCGCGATGTTATGTTCAGCGAAGACGGCTTCAAAGACGGCTTCAAACTTCTCAACAAAATTTGGAATGCTTCAAAATTCGTTTTGTCGTTCTTGGAAGATTACAAGCCACACAAACCTGCAAAAATTCTGCCAATGGACAGATATATCATGCACAAATTCAACGATGCTTTCAAGAAAACTTATGCTTTCTATGAGGGTGTTGAAATGGGCTACGCGAAGAATGAAATTGAAAAATTCTTCTGGAATTTCTGTGATAATTACATCGAAATTGCAAAAAATCGTCTCTATAAGCCAGAGGTTTATGGCGAAGACGCAAAAGAGTCTGCTCAATGGGCGTGCTATAACGTTTTGCTTGGAATGTTGAAACTTTTTGCAATCACAATGCCACACATCACTGAGGAAATCTATCAAGCATATTTCAGACAATTTGAAAATGAAATCAGCATCCATCTCACAAAACTTGCTTTGGTTGAGGTCGATGACGAAGCAAACATCATCGAAAATGGGGATAAAGTGGTTGAAATCGTTGCACGCGTAAGACAATTTAAGGGTGAAAACAAAATCAGTTTGAAAACTGCACTCAAAGACATCACAATCAAAGATGAAAAATTTGATTTTGTCAAGGAATGCGAAGCTGACATCAAAGCTGTGTCATCCGCTCAGGAAATCAAATATGAAACTGGTGCATTTGACGTTGTTGTTGGCGAGGCAATTTTGGATGAACAATAAGACAAAACAAAAAGGAATGTGTTTAACCATTCCTTTTTTTTAACAATAAAAAATCCACACCGTTTGGTATGGACTTTTTGGTGCGGATGAGAGGGGTCGAACCTCCACTCTTTCGAACTTGCCCCTTAAACAAGCGCGTCTGCCATTCCGCCACATCCGCATATTTAAAATGCTCTTATAGTATAGTTTAAAAAATTTTTTTTGTCAACAAAAAATTCAAAAAAAATCATAATATTTAATTTTTTTTCTTTTTTAACGTCTTCTTGCAGATGTTTTTGCTTGTTTTTGCCTTAAAACTCACGATTTTTTGGATGATTTTTGTTTGATGACGCCGCGAATTACATCTTAAGATGTAAGAAGCAAAATTTGTTTCGATTGCAGGCCAATATTGTTGATTTTTTTTGGAAGGAAGTGATATAATAAATACATGAAAATTTTTGAACAAAAGAAATTGAATTTGTTTGTTTTATTGGGGTTGTTTTTATGCGCTTTTGCTTTTATGATTCCAACAAATGTGGCGGGAGCACAGGCAAGTTCGGTTTCTGACAACTACACCGCTTTTGACAGCAGTTTGCGGGCAATGTACAAAACTTTTGACAACTGGGAAAATGATGTCGAGCTGCAAGAAAATGAATATATAATTGAAAACGATGAGGTTTACGTCCATGAAGATGTCATTGAGCTTTATGGGCTTCAGAAAAACGCCGAAAAATACAGTGGTGGTTATTTTGCTCTTTCAAGCGATGAAGTGAAATCAGAAGGTGGAAAGGTTGTCATTGAAAACACTCCTCAAAACAATCGTCTGCTGATTTATTCTGAGGAAGAGGTTTCTTCTTTTGGGGCGGCGATGACGGCGGAATATGAAGACTTGCACATCTTCCAGTACACAAGTTGGGATGAAGCACAAAATGCCTATCAGCATTTTTCTTCACTTGACTATGATGTTTCATATGACAACATTGTCAGCGTTGATGGTGAGGTTGTGGGCGACACGGTGTATACTTACAATTCCTGGGGTGCAGAATATGTTGGCTATGGTGACTACACTGAAACAATGCTGAAGCTCAATAAACAAAGCAATCTACCTGAGGTTGTCGTTTCTGTTCTTGACAGCGGCATTAACCTTTCACACGAACTTTTTGCTGGACGAATTGTCACAGAATATGCAAAAAACTACACCGCTGAAGGCGCCGAAACTGATGTGACAGACAACAAGGGACATGGAACCCATGTAAGTGGAACAATTGCTGAAGCAACTCTTTCAAATGTCAAAATATTGCCTTTAAAAGTTCTTAACAAAGAAGGTAAAGGTACTGTTTCAATGATTGTTAATGCTCTCACCGACTTAAGAAAAGTGAAAAGCAACCTTCCAAGCATCAAGCTTGTCAACATGAGCATTGGTCTTGAAGTGAAAGACGGCTCTGCAACCAACACAACACTCATGAATGCTGTGAGAAGTGTTCACACAAGTGGAATTTTGCCTGTTGTTTCTGCTGGAAATGAACAAACGGAAACGGCAAATGCTTGCCCTGCAAATGTGACTGAAGCAATTACTGTTTCAGCACTCAAGGTTGTTCAACTTTTTCCATCAGGAAAGGAAGTTTTGCGCTTTGATGACAGTTATAGTAACTATGGTAAACACGTTGATTTTTCCGCTCCTGGAACATACATCACCAGTGCAGGGATTTCGGCTTCAAATGCATATGTTCCAATGTCGGGAACATCCATGGCAGCTCCACACGTGACAGCGGCTTTTGCTTTGATTTATTCGAACCCTGAATATAATTCTTACACCCTTGACCAAACACTTGAACTTTTGAAAAACAATGCTTACGACCTCGGTACGACGGGCTGGGACGACTATTATGGATGGGGTTGCATCAATATAAAGAACATTGGAATTC
>JAGBFI010000002.1 GCA_017936585.1 Clostridia bacterium
CTTGGTGGCACGGCAATGAGATATTTGAGAATTTGGTCTCATGGAAATGATAAAAACTCCGGAAACCATTTGTCTAAACTGGAAGCCTTTGATGGTGCAGGAAACAGTGTCTATTTGTTTAGTGCAGAGACAGGCACAGGGCTTGAGAATTTCATATCCGGAACAAGCAGTGGGATTTCTGGGTCTGGAGCAAATGCTTGGCTTGGTATGAATTCTTACACAACTCCTGCAGTGGTTGATTTAGGCCGAACATATAATGTTGCAAGTGTTAATTTGAGAAGATATTATGCTGACAATCGCATGTACTTTGGAAATAAGCTTGAGGGGTCTGTTGATGGGGAGAATTGGTTTAACATTTACAATTCATACAACGAAGGCTCTTATGAAGATCAACACTTAGTGAACGCTTATTTTGAAACTTCGGGTGGGCATAATTTTGAGGTGCCAACTGAACTCTTTGATATGGAAGATTTTATGAATTTCATCAACGCTCAGGAATACATTTATGACTGGCAAACGGAGATGGGGTCTGAAAGTTATATTGAGAAGAATTCTGATGGTTCTTACACTTGGAATGGACGTACAGCTGGAAGTTATAATGTGAATGATGATGGTTCTTTCTATACATATCTTTATACCCCAAAATTGAAAAAAGGAATTTATAGATTTTCATACAACGCAATAACCACACGAACGGCAGACACAGAAAACACAACGGCAATCATTCCTGTTTCAAGTGACAGAACCAGAATCTGGTCAGAAAGTATGTGGGTAATAAAAGGAAAAACGGAATATTCTTGCATTTTGACAGTGAATGACGATTTTGGTGGATTCCAACTAGGATATGTGTATGGCGACGCAACAACTTTCAGTAACATCAAACTTGAATATTTGGGCGACGCTGGGGCCGATGGTGTGAACGCAAGATACATTCGCTTCACTTCAAACGGAAGCAATAAAAATGCCGACAACCATTTGTCAGTTATTGAAATAAAGGACGGCAAGGGCAATATTCTTTGTGAAGTAAATGCGGCAACAGAAGTTGGGTTGGAATATGTTGGGAATCCAGGGGTTTCAAATCCAGGAACAGAAGCTGCATGGATTGGTTTGTCTAAAACAGATCCAACAGTTATTGATTTAAAAGTTGTCTACAATGTTTACAGCATCAAGTTGAGAAGATATTTTGCCGACAGCAGATATTATTATGGCTGTAAGATTGAATATTCAATCGATGGTGTGAATTGGAAGAATTTTTGGAATTCATACAATGAAGGATCATATGGTGATGATCAAACAATCAATACATATGCTGAAACCTCTCACGGACAAACATTTTATGCTCCAAATGAAATTTTTGACATGGACGACATGATGAGATATATGAATGCTCAGGAATATAAGTGGGATAGAGAAACTGCAAACTATGTGCCTATGGTTAAAAATGCTGATGGTTCTTATACATGGAAAGGACCATCAGGATATTCTGCTAACAAGAAAACAGCAGAGGGTAACGGCAATCATTTATATAAACTTTCTCTTACGAAAGGAACTTGGAAAATATCATATTCAGCAACAACAACAAGAGTTGGGGACTCAGAGACCACAACGGGAATTTGTTCCAACAAATACTCAGAGTCTGCCGCAGGAGGGTATACGAGCAGTGCTGGTGACTATTACAAATTAGGGTCAATAAGCTGTATAACATCAGACTATGGATACACCTTTTCAGTTGGAGATGATTTTGCAGGGTTCTCTTTAGGATACAATCATGGTGACTTGTCGACTTTTAGCAACATCAGGTTGGAATTTATGGGATAGACAAAATTAAATAAAAAGAACGAGCAAAGTGGGGTTCGTTCTTTTTTTGTTGGAAGTGGCGGTTTTGACAAAATAGGAAAAACTTTGAGTTGTTTTCCTATTTTTTTTCTCGCTTTGCGGGGTTTGTTTTTCATAAAATTGTTTTGAGATGGAAATTGTCATTGAGTATGTTTTGCTGGAAAACTTTTTGATAAACTTGATTGTTTTGAAGACTGTTGCACTGGTGTTGGGGGTACGGGGCAGATTGTTTCCTCTTTCCGCCTTTCTTGGGGCTTGTTTGACAGTGGTGACTCCCCTTTTGGGGTTGACATCTGTTGGCAATCTTTTGTGCCAAATTGGGCTTTTGATGGTGGAGATTTGCATAAGTTTCAGATTTTCAAAATTTAAGCGCTTTTGCCTGATTTTTGCCTGTCATTTTGCTGTGGCGTGTTTGTATGGCGGGGCATGCTTCTTCTTTGAGGGCCTTTTTGGAATTTCATCTCTCTTGATCGTGCTTGCAGTGGTGATTGTGGCGTTTTTGATTTTGCGCTTTGTGCTGAAAAAATGCAGGAGAAAAAAGTACATTGACAATTTTTGTTTTGATGTGGAACTGGAAGATAAGGGGCGGCTGAGTAAATGGAAGGCTTTTTTGGACAGCGGGAATTTGCTTTTTGACCCGGTGACACAAAGTCCGGTGACACTAATCAGTTTCAAGGTTTTTTCGGCGTTGTTTGAGGAAATTGGGCTTGAGGATGTTCTTCGAAAGAGTGATAAGGTGCGGGGGTTGCGATTTGCACACTACATTGCCTTCAGCACGCTCAATGCCAATGACAAAATTTTGGTCTTTCAGGTGGATAGATTACGTGTAGGGAAGAAAGTTTTGGAGAAGCCTACGCTTGGGCTGTGTTTCAAAAACTTCAATGATGCATTTGGCAGCGACATCATTCTGCACAACAATTTTGCAAGTTTTGGGGAGGGAATATGAATTTTTTGATTAAAATCAAACTGCTTTTGTGGAAGATTTTCAGGACAGAGGCGAGAGGAACTGCGGAGGATATCATGTGCTACGTTTGCGGCAATAAGGCACTTCCGCAACCGCTTGAGGCGGAAGAGGAGAATCTGCTTTTGGAAGAGACAAAAAATGGAAATCAGATCGCACGAGACAAACTGATTGAGCATAATTTGCGGCTGGTGGTGTATATTGCCAAGAAATTCGAGACTTCCGGCATTGAACTTGAGGATTTGATTTCCATTGGGGCGATTGGTTTGATTAAGGCGGTGAAGACCTACAGCTTGGACAAAAATATCAAACTCGCCACATATGCCAGCCGCTGCATTGAAAACGAAATTTTGATGCAACTGCGCAAAAATACCCGCATAAAAAATGAGATTTCTTTGGATGAGCCGTTATCTTCTGACGGTGAGGGAAATGAGTTGCTGCTTGCGGATATTATTCCGGTGGACGAGGAGAGCGTTTCAAAGAACATTGAGACCAGTGCGGAGAAGCAAATTTTGATGGAAGTGGTTTCAAAGTTGGATACGCGTGAGCAGATGATTATGTATCTTCGCTTTGGACTTGGTGGGAATGAAGAGAAAACTCAAAAAGAGGTTGCGGACATGATGGGCATAAGTCAGAGTTACATCTCGCGAATTGAAAAGAAAATTTTGGCGAAACTCAAGAAAAAGCTGGAAAAAGCGTGCGAGATTTGAAATATGCAAGCATCTACTCTTGAAACGGGGAAATTATGGAGAGTTTGTCTTTGTTTGTCGAATGCGGTAGCAGGTGCATAGTTTTGAGGGTGAAGGACATCATACTTTTATTCAAAATCGTGAAAATCGCGATTTTTTAAAAGAGGTGAAAGATGTCCAATCGTGTTGTTATTGCGGGCGTGAACACAGCAAACCTTCCAAAACTGAAAAATCAGGAGATTATGGAGTTGCTCAAGCAGGTCAAAGCTGGAGACGAATTTGCACGTGACAAGTTTGTGGTGGCAAATTTGCGTCTTGTGCTTTCGGTGGTGCAACGCTTTTCTGGACACGCAGAGAAAGCGGATGACATGTTTCAAGTGGGTTGTGTGGGGCTTTTGAAGGCGATTGACAACTTTGACGACACGCTGAATGTGCGTTTTTCGACCTATGCCGTGCCAATGATTGTGGGGGAGATAAGGCGCTATCTGCGAGATAACAACTCGGTTCGTGTCAGCCGTTCAACACGCGACATTGCCTACAAGGCACTGCAAGCGAAGGAGAAGTACATCAAGGAGAATAATGTCGAGCCAAATTTAGAGCAAATTTCTGCGATGATTGAAATTCCTCTTCGTGATGTCACTTTTGCGCTTGATGCCATCAGCGAAACCGTGTCACTGAGCGAGCCGATTTACAACGATGGCAACGAGACAATCAGAATTATGGACCAAATCACTGACGACAAAAACTGCGATGACAACATTTTGGAAAAACTTTCGCTGACTGATGCAATAAAAAACCTCTCAGAGCGTGAGAAGGAAATTTTGCTGATGCGTTATTATGTTGGCAAAACGCAGATGGAGGTCAGTGAAGAAGTGGGAATTTCTCAAGCACAGGTTTCGCGTCTTGAAAAAAACGCCCTGAAAATGATTAAGAATTTCATTGAATGAGAGCGTCTTTGACATTTTTTTCTTTGTTTCATATTTTGACAAAATGTGACATAAAGTATTACATGGATACTTCATTTTTGGAACTTAGATGTAAAGAAGTTGTCAATATCGTGGATGGGCGAAGGCTGGGACATATCGTTGATGTTGTCTTCAATCTGGAGACGGGGTGCTTTTTGGGAATTGTTGTTCCGGGCGAGAAAAACTTTTGGAATGTTTTTAAGAGCAGTATGGAGCTTTTTATCCCTCTTTGCCAAATCGTGAAGATTGGGGAAGATGCGGTTTTGGTGGAACTATTTGCCAATCAAAACCCAAACCCACCATTTATTTCAACGTCAGGAGTGGGCAAAAAGAAAAAGTAGGATTGACAAATCGCTTTTTATGTGATAACATTTTATTGCAAAAAACAAAGGAGAAAAGTCTATGTCAGGTAATGCTTCAATTGCAGATATCAAAAGATTGAAAAACAGTGTTTTAAATTCAAGAACGGCTTATGTCAAAAAAATGCAAGACACAAGAAAGTTTCGCAGTGATGTTGAAACTCTCAAACGTTTGTGTAAGACAGAAGAACTTTATGATTTTGCCAAGGAAAACAAGCTTAAGATGAACAGACCAAATCTCACGCAAGAGGAACGCGCTTTGTGTGAATACAAAATGGTTGCGGCTTGTTGCGCAATTGACGACCATCAAAAAGAGCGCACTATTCGGTAAGTTGATTTTTTTTGGTTAAAATTATCAAAGCGAACAGGAAAGTTTTGACAGGGTGAAAGTTTCTATGTCATGCTGACAAAGTTTAAAACGAAACTGAAAAATCAAAATAAAAAATTCCACCAAATTGAGCATGGTGGATTTTTTTCAAATGGTTTTTGTTAAACAAATTACATTTCTGTGATGAGTTTGATGAAATTTGTCACGTCTTTAAATTGGCGATAGACTGAAGCAAATCGAACATATGCGATTTCGTCCACGCCCTTAAGTTTTGCCATGATCATTTCGCCAATCTCTTGTGATGGAATTTCTTGACGGAGTGAATTTTGGATTTGTTTTTCAATATCTTCTGCCATTGCATCAATTTGAGCAATTGAAACAGGGCGTTTTTCGCAAGCTTTGATCATTCCGCATTTGATTTTTTCAATGTTGAATGGTTGACGGCTGCCGTCTTTTTTTACGACCAAAATTGGTACAGTTTCCACAGTTTCATAAGTTGTGAAGCGTCTGCCACATCCAAGGCATTCCCTTCTTCTTCTGATTGAATTTGATTCGTCTGTGCTTCTTGAGTCAAGCACCTTGCTTTCTTCGTTTCCACAATAAATGCATCTCATAACATTTCTCCTTACGAAAGACATTTTACCACAATATTTTGTATTTAAACAAGTAATTTGACACAATTCATCAATAAATTTTGATTTTTGTCGCTTTGAGCATAACTTTTGCCTGTGCCCCATAAATTTACACTATGAAAACTTTGAATATGGCAAAAAAGAATCAAATTTGCAAGATTGTTGGCTTTGTTGGTGCAACAGACAGTGTGCTTAGGCGTTTTTTTGAGCTTGGACTTTTGCGTGGAACAACAGTGAAAGTGGTGGGTTCCTCGCTGCTGCGGAAGGTCTCGCTGCTTGAGGTGAGGGGCTATCTTTTGAGCGTGAGGACAAGCTTGCTTGAAAAAATTGAGGTGAGTGCATGAGGGAAGTTTTGCTTGTGGGAAACCCAAATTCTGGAAAGACCACTCTTTTCAACAGTTTGACTCGGTCAAATGAACATGTGGGCAACTGGCATGGCGTGACGGTGGAGAACAAAGAAAAATCCTTTTTTGTTGATGGAGAGGAATTTCGTCTTGTGGACACGCCGGGCATTTATTCTCTCTGTCCACTTTCTTTTGAGGAAGAGGTGGCGGTTGAGACGATATTCAAAAACAGAGACAAAAAGATCATCAACATCTGCGACCAAAACAATTTGCAGAGGAATTTATATTTGACGCTTTGTCTTTTAGAGCGTGGCTGTGATGTTGTGCTTGTGATCAATGAAATTGACAAAAAACCGATTTTCAAGGTCGATTGCGAAAAACTGGGTAAACTTTTGGGTGTTGATGTGGTGCTTGTGAATGCCGAAAAGAAGATTGGACTGGACAAGTTGAAACAGTGCTTGAAAAAGAGTGGCAAAGGTGCAAAACCGCCAAAATATGTCCGAGAGCTGGTTTTGAGTGGAGAGGCGACTTCAAGTTTTGGGCTGGAGCAATATGCTGTCATCAAGGCATATGAAAGGGACGAAAAGTTTTTCAAGGGACAAGGGACGAAGGAACTTTTTGCGGCAGTGCCGGAAGATAGTGTGGAAATTTTGAGCAGACTCCGCTATCAATTTGTGGAGGGGGTGCTGGTTCAGTGCAGTGAGCGCACGCATGCTGTCTATGGCAGAAGCGTTTTGGATAAGGTCGTGCTCAACAAGTGGCTGGCGTTTCCGGTGTTTTTGCTGGTGCTTGCCAGTGTGTTTTATTTGACTTTCTTCTCGCTTGGAGCTCTGCTTTCTGACGCTCTTGGCGGACTTTTGAACTTGATAACAACTCCGCTTCTGTCGTTGGCTGAAAACGCCTTTGGACAATCTTTTGTTTTTGACCTTTTCAATGTGGCAATTTTTGGAGGCGTTGGCACGGTGCTCTCTTTTCTGCCGCAAGTTGTGTTGTTGTTTTTCTTTTTGTCTGTTTTGGAGGACAGTGGCTACATGTCTCGAATTGCCTTCATTTTTGAGGATATTCTTGGGCAAATTGGACTGTCGGGCAAGAGTGTTTACACCCTTTTGATGGGGTTTGGTTGCTCGACCTCCGCAATCATGACCTCACGCAACATGGAGGACAAAAACGCAAAAATCAAAACGGCAATCTTGTGCCCATACATGAGCTGCTCCGCAAAAATTCCAATCTACACCGTCATTGGAGGGGCATTCTTTGGAGCAAACAACATTTTTTACATCATTGGACTGTATCTTCTCGGCGTTGTGGTGGCAATTTCCATTTCCAAAATTCTGGAAAAGACTGCTCTGAAAAGTAAGAAGCAAAGTTTCATTTTGGAATTTCCACCTTATCGTATGATGTCCTTCAAACGTGTTGGCAAGGTGCTTTGGAAAAATGTGAAGGAGTTTTTGATTAAGGTAGGCTCTGTTATGATTTCCATGAACATCATCATTTGGCTGATGTCGTCTTTCAGTTTTTCATTCTCTAATGTAGCTGGCACGGGTGAGGCAAGCATGCTTGAGAGCATTGGAAAATTTCTTGCACCAATTTTCACTCCGCTTGGCTTTGGCAACTGGGCGATTGTTGCTTCACTTCTTGCGGGGCTTGTTGCAAAAGAGGTTGTGGTGTCTTCAATTGCAATGTTCAATGGAATTGACGCATCTGCGACAAAACTTCTTTCAGCATCGTTAGTTTTGCCGACAAGTGCTGTTTTCTTTGCCTCAAACGCCAGTGTGCTTTCGTTTTTGGTGTTCTGTCTGCTTTATACTCCATGCATGGCGTCAATCTCTATGCTTTTGCAAGAGATTGGCAAAAAGTGGACATTTGTTTCAATCATAATTCAGCTTGTGGTGGCATATATTGTCTCCTTTGTGACTTATAATCTCGCTTTTGCGGTGGAGATTTTTGGGGTTTTCAAAGTTTTCATCATTCTTGCGGCGGTTGTGCTTATGATTTCGGCATTTTGGCTTGTGTCTCGAAGGATAAAAACGCGAAAATTTTGTGGGAATTGCCAAAGCTGCAACAAAATTTGCAAGCGTAAGTGAATTTTGCCTTAAATGAAATTTGTTTAAATAAAATTTGCTTTAAACAAAATTTTGTGCTATTATTTGAGTATGATAAAGCCAATAGTTGCCGTTGTGGGCAGAGCAAATGTTGGGAAGTCAACATTTTTCAACAAGATTTGCGGAAAAAGAATATCCATTGTGGACGATGTTGCGGGGGTCACTCGCGATCGTCTTTACGCGGACGCAACCTGGAGTGGCAAAGATTTCACCATTGTTGACACCGGCGGGGTGGAGCTTTCAAGCGAAGATGTTTTTCAAAAGGAAATCATCGAGCAAGCCATGCTTGCCATTGAAAATGCAACAGTCATCATCTTTTTGGTGGACGGAAAAACAGGTGTGACGCAAGCGGACGAAGATGTTGCAAAACTTCTCCGCAAACAAAAGGTTCCAGTGATTTTGGTGGTCAACAAACTTGACACGTTTGACGTGACAGCAACTTATGAGTTTTATTCTTTGGGGCTTGGCGAGCCAATGCCAGTTTCTTGCGCTCAAAGCAAGGGAATTGGCGATGTTTTGGATCAAGTGATTTCATATTTCCCACAGGATCTTGAAATTGAAGAAGTTTCTGGCATCAAAATCAGCCTTGTGGGCAGACCTAATGTTGGAAAAAGTTCTCTCATTAATCGCCTACTTGGCAAAAAGAGGGTTGTTGTCAGCGATGTTGAAGGCACAACAAGAGACAGCGTTGTCATTCCATTTAGATGCAACAAGAAGGATTATAACCTCATTGACACGGCGGGGCTTCGCCGTCAACGCTCGGTTGAAAAACAGTCGGTGGAAGGATATTCAGTCCTTCGCAGCATGAATTCCATTGAAATGAGCGATGTTGTGCTGATTGTTCTGGATGCAACAAAAGAGGTGTCAGAGCAGGATGTTCGCATTGCTGGCTATGTGCACGAGGCAAAAAAGCCAAGCGTGGTGCTGGTCAACAAGTGGGATGAAAAAATCTACACAAAAGACGAATTTGTCAAAACTTTAAATGAAAAACTTTCTTTCATGTCATACTTCAAGGTGCTCTTTGTTTCGGCTCTCACCGGAAAAGGATTGTCTGAAATTATGACAACGGTGGATGAGGTCTATGAAAACGCTTCAAGAAGAATAACAACTGGAATTTTGAACGACATCTTGCACGATGCACTCATGAATTTTGAGCCTCCATCAAAGGGCGGCAAGAAATCAAAAATTTTCTATGTCACACAGGCGGCAACAAATCCACCCAAATTTGTTTTTTTCTGCAAAGAACCTCAAAATATCAACTTTTCATATGAGAGATATCTTGAAAACAGGTTGAGAGAGAAAGTCGAATTCTCAGGAACACCAATTGAACTTATGTTCAAAGGCAAGGAGGAAGAATGATTGCACTTTATCTTGTGATTGCAACAATTGTTGGCTATCTTATCGGCAACATCAATTTTGCTAGAATTTTTTCGTGGCATTTGAGAAAAAAAGACATAACACAAATTGGCAGCAAAAATCCAGGCACAATGAATATGCTCAGAAGTCATGGCTTGAAAGAGGCTGTGCTGACTTTGATTTTTGAAGCAATCAAGGTTGGCGGACCTGCCATTGCTTGTTTCTTCATTTTCCAAACGTACCTTCCGGGATATGAAAATTTGGCATATTTCTTGAGCTCTTTTGGCGGAATTTTGGGGCATTGCTTTCCAGTGTTCTATAAATTTAAAGGCGGCAAAGGCGTTGCCTGCACATTTGGTATGTTTTTGTTCCATCCATTGACATGGTGGGTGTCTTTGATTGCTTTTGTTGTTTGCTTCATTGCATTTTTGTTTATCCCATTTCCTTTCATTGTCACAAACTCATTCATTTTGATTATGGCAACTTACACAACTTGCATTTTTGTCATCAACAACTTGCTTTGGTGGATTCCAATTGTGGTGATTTTGTGGGTGAATTTTGCAATAATAATTTTCCTGCACAGGGGAAACATCAAGCGATTGATTGCGGGGAATGAAAATAAGGTTTATTTCCGAGAAAAAATTTTCAAGAAAAAGAAGAAAGAAACTGCTGAAGTAACTTCAGTTGAAACAAAAACGCAACAGGAAAAGAAAAATGACAAGACAACAAGTGATTGATTTTGTCAGTGAAGTTTTTGGCATTCAGCCAGATTATCCATTCGACAAAGAATTCAAAACTGCGATTTTTCGACATAAACAAAACCGCAAATGGTTTGGTGCGATAATTCTGGTGCGCAAAAACAAACTTTGTGGTAAAGAGAGCAGAATTGTTGATGTTTTGGATGTCAAGGTTGACCCACTTTTGAAAGAGGCGTTGCTGTCCAAAAAAGGAATTTATCCTGCCTATCACATGAACAAAGTTCACTGGGTGTCAGTGCTTTTGGAGGAAGCGGAAGAGCAGGATGTGAAAACGCTTTTGGAACTTAGTTATGCTTTAACAAAAAAATAAAAAGACCGAATTGTGGTCTTTTTTTTGTTCGCTCCTTTCATGGAAGTCAGCGAAAAAAAAGTGAAATCGTGTTCTATTTTTCAAACTCTGAATCATAAGTTATGTTATCCTTGGAGGTTTTAAATGGGAAAATACGAACTTTATGAAGATATTAAAACTCGCACCAATGGTGATATATATGTCGGTGTGGTCGGCCCTGTCAGAGTGGGGAAGTCAACTTTTATCTCTGAATTTATGAAAAAACTTGTCATTCCAAACATTGACAACAAAAATGTTCGCGACCGTGCCATCGATGAATTGCCTCAAAGTGCGGACGGAAAAACTGTTATGACAACTCAACCGCGTTTTGTGCCAAACGAAGCGGTGGGCATTTGCGTTGCAGATAATGTCAATTTGAAGGTGAGAATGATTGACTGTGTTGGCTATCTTGTCAGTGGGGCAATGGGTGCAACAGAAAACGACAAGCCTCGTCTTGTGAAGACTCCATGGTCGGACGAAGAAATGCCTTTTGAAGATGCAGCGGAACTTGGAACGAAGAAGGTTATCACTGACCACTCAACAATTGGAATTGTTGTGACAACTGATGGCAGCGTGACGGAGATTGAGCGTGCAAGTTACATTGCAGCTGAAGAAAAAGTTGTTGCTGAGATGAAGGCATGTGGGAAGCCGTTTGTGATGGTGCTCAACTGCAAAAATCCAAATAGTGCAGAAAGCAAAAAGCTTGCACAAAATTTGAGCGAAAAATATGGAGCTCAGGTGCTTGCAATGAATGTTGCAGAAATGAAAGAGGCGGATGTTGACAAAATTTTTGAGAAGGTACTTCTTGAATTTTCTATCAAAAGCATCAAAGTGAAAATGCCAAAGTGGCTTCAAGCACTCAACTTTTCAAATCCAATTATCTCTGAAATTGTTTCTGAAATCAAAAAGTTTGCGGCAAGCGTCAGAAAAATTTGAGATGCAAGCAAGGATAAGATTGTTTTCACTGAAAGCGAAAGTTTCGACCCAATTACATTCTCAAACATCGAGATGGGTGACGGGGTGATCAAGTTCAACATTGTGCCAAAAGAAAACTTGTTTTATCGCGTTCTTTCTGACGAGTGCGGATTTACAATCAATGATGATTTCGAGCTTGTTTCATACATCAAAAATCTTGCTGTTGCCAAGCTTGAATACGACAAATTGAAGGATGCTCTTGATGAGGTTGAGCAAAACGGCTATGGCATTGTGGTGCCAAGACAAAATGAATACACTTTGCAGCAGCCTGAGGTTGTCAAGCAAGGTGGGAAGTTTGGGGTGAAGCTGCGTGCTTCTGCACCAAGCTTGCACATCATCAAGGTGGATGTTGAAACGGAGGTCACTCCTCTTGTTGGGAACGAAAGCCAAAGCCAAGACCTTGTTGACTATCTCACAGAACGCTTCGAAACAAATCCAGAAGGCATTTGGGAGACAAACCTTTTGGGCAAAAGTCTCTATTCTTTGATTGACGACAACATCAGTTCGAAAATTGTCTCAATGCCGACTGATGCTCAAAGAAAAATGAAGAAAACTTTGGGAAGAATCATCAACGAAGGCAAAGGCGGAGTGTTGTGCATTTTGCTTTAAAAACATGCTGAAAATTTGTTGACTTGCGCGTGGCGATTTTGATAGAATTCACTTGAGGAGGAAAAATAAATGGCTAAAAAATCAACTAATAAAAACAGCTCAATGAATGCAGCTTATGACTTGCTTGCAATCATCTTTGGTGGTGCAATTTTCGGATTTCTTGCTTTGACACACGTGACAGGAATGCTTCTTGGTGCGGAAATCGGAGTTGCAAGTGGCTATGACCTTATTTCTTTTGAAGAAGGCGCAAACACTGGCGTTTCAATCATGATGTTGTTGCTTCTTATTTTCGCGGGTTTGATGGTTTTGAGTGCAATTTTGAAATTGCTTGTTGATTTGAAAGTTGTCAAAGGTTCAACTTTTGAAAAGGTTGTGACATGGATGATGGTCATCTCAGCTGCAGCAGTTGCCGTTATTGTTGTTGTCAGCATGATTGTGATTCCAACAAATTTCACAGCAGAAGCAGACAAAATCACAAACAAGGTTTCAGGCAATGTTGTAAATTGGCTTCCACTTATTCTCAATGCAGTTTTTGGA
The DNA here is from genome assembly GCA_017936585.1 of Clostridia bacterium. Taxonomy (GTDB): domain Bacteria; phylum Bacillota; class Clostridia; order Christensenellales; family UBA1242; genus Caccovivens. Next base: position 12,780 of record JAGBFI010000002.1, read on the forward strand.
ATTGGCTCATTGATGGTGAGTGTGTTGGCTGCAAAGAAGAACTAAACAGCATAAAAAGGCGCCGATTATTCGGTGTTTTTTTTGTTGTGAAAATTTTGATTTGCCATTTTTTTGTTGAATGCAGGCAGGAGATTTGAAAATAAGTTTTCAAATTTTGGAGATGATAGTCTTATGTATTTCAACTATCACGCCAAGGTGCAAAGATTGATAAAGGCTGGTCACGCCACTGGCTTTGAGATGAGGGAGGAGTATCACAAAATTTCCCCTTGTCTTTTGATTTTTTTCGACAATCATCCGCCAATGCCAATCAGGCAGCACAGATTTGACGAATATTTCTTCCTTTTGGCAAGGTTTGATGTCCTGGAAAGAGAGGAATGGGATGTAAAAAAAATGAAGAGGGTAAAGAGGGAGAATAAAAAACAGGTCAGATGAGAAAAAAACAGGGCTTTTCAGCTCTGTTTTTAGAAACAATTTGGATGTTTAAGCTTCAATTCGTCAACTTTTGTGTAAAGCCCGTCAAATTCAAAAATTTTCAAACTCTTATGCACTTTTTTGCGATTCCACTGTTTAATGTTATAGATGTGGAAGCCAAATGGCAAAAAGAAAACAATTCCTTTGCAAAAATGCTTGATGACGGTGTCTGCTTTGATTTTGCGTTGTTCGTTAAATTTGAATGGCAGATACAACTTGTTGCCATATTTGTTCAGTGCAGTTTGGTCAGGCATAAGCATCCTCTTTTTGCAGACCATCTTGCGGCATTTTTCAAACAAGCCATTTTCTTTAATTCGTTTCATGTTCATCACAAGAGAACCAGAGTTGCAATAGTTATATCTAATCCAAAAACGACCCATATAGTCTTTTGTGGCACCGAAATCGTGGTCGGTGATAATGATGTCATAAAACTCGCGAATGTCGTTGCAACACATTGTGTCGATGTCAAGATAAATCATTTTGTCTGGGATCCCTGGAACCAAATCCAAAAGCAAGCGCAGCATCGCGTATGGGGTGTAGCCGTTTTCATGATTTTTTCCATGGCGGAGGTGTGTTTTATAAAGTTCTGTCACATCCACTTTGATTGTTTTGCTGGCAGGATTTTTCTCTTGCAAAACCGAATCCAAAATGGCCATTTGTTCGTCAGTGAATGGCAAAAAGTTTGTGTTCTCATCACTCAAATCCATGGTGAGGATATAAATATTCAATTCTTCATCTGTGTTTTTTGCAAGGGACATCACTGACAAAAGCAACCCTTCAAAAATTCTTTTATTTCCGCTGAAGCAAACAGGAATCATAACTTTCTCCAAAATAAAATTTATAGATGTATATTATCACAAAATCTGACATTTGTCATGTGTTTTAAAGAAAGTTTAGCATAAATTTTAGGGTTCGCACCTTGAAATTGCAAATTCAAACAGTTGCATAAACAAAACGAATGTGATAAAATGTTATCGATGTAAACAAACACCCTCATGACCTCATAGTAAAACAGGATATTACGGAACCCTCCTAAGGAATGCCCTGACAAAATTACTAACCCCATAAAACCCTTATATTATCGGCTCTTTTGCCATTATTACAAATTACCAAAATAAAAAACTGACCCCAAATCTGTAAAAACTTATCAAATTACATTTCTTGCAGCATATTGCATTTGATGACATTTGGTGCTAAAATCTTCATATATGTTCTCGTAGCTCAGCTGGATAGAGCACCGCCCTCCTAAGTACCGACTTGTACTAAAATAAAAGCGCTACATATCCCTAAAACACGGACATTTCACAATCTTACAAAATCAACACAACCACGATTTGCACCCAAAGTGCACCAAAACCACTAAAGAACTTAATATGCAGCCGTAGCTCAGCTGGATAGAGCGATCGCCTCCTAAGCGATAGGTCGGATGTTCAAATCATCTCGGTTGCACCAATTTTCAATAAAAAAAGACGCTTAATTAGGCGTCTTTTTCATTTGTCTCATCTAATATTAGATTCCATTTTTTATGTTCATCATTATAATTTTTTACTATACATGCAATAGTTTGCCCTTCTTCATAATTGTCAGTATCAATATCAATGATTGCACCCTTATATCTTCTATCATTTTTGTAAAATTCTACTAATAAGAGATTGTAATATTTTTTTACAATTGTTGCATCGTATTTTTCACCCTCATATACAAAGTTTTTCTTTCCAGACATACGTATATTATCTTGTTTACTACTTATTAATAAATTCTTTCTTAACGCTTTATGAATTACAAAATTCCAGTCATTGTTTATTATCGGTCCGTCGTTCCCTCTATGTTGCCATGCATATGTACCAGATAATATTTCAACATTACCTATAAATCCAACCCTATACAAATCGTTAAGAATTTGGTTTAATTTAATATTATCATATTCTGGATACAATTCGGAAACACGTTTTTTAAATTCTTTTAATGAAAACTGGGCTTTAAATCCTCTAAATATAAGCATTAATTGGGATAATTCTTCAGGGTTATAATTAGCATTGAGTTCTTCCATTACTTCTTTCATACTTTCTGAAGAGTATTCTTCTATTGCTTGCTGGTATAAAAATGAATCAAAGCAGTCTCTGGTATTACCAATACAATTATGACACGAAAGTAAAAATCTTACAATATCTCTTGGCTTATACCATGTTTGCATTAAAAAGAATTCAACAGGTTCAAATCCATAAATTTTTTCTGGAAACCATTTATTAATTAATTCTAATTGTGTTTCATCATCGAATTCTTCAACGCCTTCAGCCAAAGCAATTCTTTTTAACATAATTTGAAATATTGGGTGTTTAGGTGAGTTTGAGTTGGTTAAATTCCATGAGAGCAAAACCTCATATCCGCTAGTGGCTTTATTTAATTCTTTTGCAACTATAAACCTATTAATACTATTAATTATTTCTGTTCTAATAGAACAAAAGATTTTTATTGGAACTTTTCCCCATGAGAGAAATACACAATTTAAATCTTTTACAACAAATATCAGGTCCCTAAGCATTGTAAGATCGCGTTTAAATATTTGGATATCTGAGAAATATGCTTCCAATTCATCAATAAACAAATAATAAGGCACGTCTGTTTTAGTAAGTTTATTAAAAGCTGTTGCTGCTTGATCAATCGTTTCTACGAATGCGGCATATGCTTGAGAATTCATTTTCCCATCAAATGACAATTCTGAAGATAAACTAAATTGAGCATATCCGAGTGAAATTTTGAAATTTTTAGGGAATTTATTTGGTCTATCCCCATATTTTTCATATGAAATATTTCTCAATGTTTTTTCAAACATAGTCCAATTTTCATCTTTTTTAAAAATTTCATAGTTGTTTGCTATATTATCTTCTCTAATTCTTTCAAAAAATAACCATCTCCAAATATATATAAAACTTTGTTCTTTAATCATGGTTTTTTTGTCAAAAACCACATTTTCTTCTGATTGATTATAAAATTTTTGAGTCACATTGTTCATACTTGCTTTTTGTAAGTTTGAATAATCCTTAAAATAGATAAAAGACGTAATAGTTTTGTCATTCAAATTATGCAAATGGTTATTTAAGTAATATAATAATGCTGTTTTACCAGAACCTTTATATCCTTTAATGAAAAATTTATCTCCATTAATTAATTCTTCCATATCAACACTAGGCGGCATTATAAAACTTTTGTAAAAATTATTGTTAGGATTTAAGACTTCATTTCTTGCATCTAATTTTCCTGTATAAATATCTTTTATAGTGGTTGTCATTTGTTTTCCTCCATATATCAATTATAACACATTTGCAACCAAATTGGTATGATTTTTTAATTATTCAAATATTTTATTTAATATTTCACTTGCATGGATATCTGAGTTCTTTATGAAGTGGCTATAGAAGTCGCTTGTGGTTGATGCTTTTGAGTGTCCTGCACGGGCAGACACTGTTTTCATATCAACTCCTGCTACTAATTGTAAGGTTATGTTTGTGTGTCTTAGGGAGTGTAAGGTTACCTTTGGTAAGTTTGTTTTTGCTAGTGTCTTTTGTAACCACACTCTAAATAACCCAGGGGATATATCTGTGCCATCTTCTGTGCAGAATAATCTATCGGTATCTCCGAGTCTATCACCAAGATATTTCTTTTGGTTTAGCCACCATACTTCATATTCTTTTAAGTAGTCAATTAGTTTATCTGGCATAGATATTGTTCTTTTTGAGTTTTCAGTTTTTGGCTCTTTGGTTATAAGACCAAAGCCTATAATGTCTTGTACTGATCTTGCTATTGTCATTGTTTTGTTGAAGTAGTCTATATCTTTCCATTCTAGACCTGCAAGTTCGCCACGCCTTAATCCCATAAATAGCACGGTTAGCAAGGCAATCTTCCATCTAGGGTTTGGTTCTGTGTGTAAGTAGTTTGCTAGTATCTTAGCTTCTTTGTCATTTAGTATTTTGACTTCTTTTTTATAGCCCTGAATTGGCGCTATATAGTCACGAGATGCGAAGTTGTGTTCAACCAGTCTTTGTCTTTTAGCATCTGCTAGTATGGTTGCTAGTGTTCGTTTTAATTTCATTATTGTTTCTTTTGCATAAGCATGGCTTTGCACCTCAGTTGAGAAGTAGTCATCATACTTTAATCCTAGTGCATTGCATATCTTTTCTGCATTTTCTATTCGTATACAATATCCAGCATTTGCCGATGCTAGTATTGATTTGGATATTCCAATCTTTTTAAGGGCATCTACTTGCTTGATGCAATGAGATTTTAAGTATTGGTTAAGGTCGCCAGTAAGCCTTGCAGATTTCTTTTCGTATCTTTTCATCATCATATCGTCCAAGAAGCCCTGTACCATTACTGGTGTTATTTGGTTTAGTTTTATATTACCGAAGTATTTATAGAATTTCTTTAAGCAATCTCGACCTTTAACATAGTAGTTAAGGGAACGAGTGTTCTTAATTTTTTCTAGCCATCTTTCAGCATAGTCTATAAAGGTTATATCGTTATCTACTGCAAGTAAGCCATTTAGTTGTTTATTGAATTTTTCTTCTAGTTCTAGTGCAATCCTTTGCAGTTCTTTCTTTGCTTGTGTTTCTGTTAGTTCAAGAGGTTTCTTCCAAGTTATTGCTTTAGCTTCAAACTTTCCAGTCCTTTGGTTTTTTGCCTTTACTTGAACCCTATAAGATATTGTTCCATCTAATAATTTCTTTTTTTGTATACATGCCATAAATGTTTTCTCCTTTTATCTAACTACAATTTGTTCCATTGGTAAGTCATAGTCTTGGCTTTGTAAGAATGCCATTAGTGAATCGTAGTCAATTAGTATTTTATTTCCAGTTTTAAATGAACGGATTTTGTAGTTGTTTGCAAGTTTTCTAATAAGAAACTCGCTAAGCCCAGTATTTGGATCTTCCATCTTTAACATTTGTAATGTTTCAGTTA
>JAGBFI010000035.1 GCA_017936585.1 Clostridia bacterium
CCACATATCAAGCTGTCCATCTGCCACAATCACTTTTTCTTCCTCTTTTTTCTCTTCAACCGGAAGCAAAAGTTCGTCATAGCACATCTGACCTTCAATGGGTTCGATTATTTTCGGTTTAAAATCTTGCTCTTTCTTATCCATCCAAACTCCACAGCCTCAATACGCGAGGGCAATCTCCTTTTCAAATCTCGTCTTCAACATCGTCTTCAACATCGTTTTCAACTTGTTTTCTTCCAAAGAACTTTTTGTTGAACTCTTCGTCTTAATCAAACTTATTACAAACGCAAGGCGGCATCAAACCTAATCCAATTTTTTGTAGTCACGCATAAATGTGTCTTCACGGTCGAAGTTCGCGTGCTCTGAAATGTACGCCTTTCTTTCTTCAATCGCATCACCCATAAGTGTTGTGATCATTCTCTCCGCTTGTGCAGCATCCTCGATTGTCACTTGAATAAGGGTTCTGTTTTCTGGGTCCATTGTTGTCTCCCAAAGCTGCTCTGGGTTCATCTCTCCAAGACCTTTATATCTCTGAATCATATATCCCTTGCCCGCACTGGCAACAGCACTTGCAAGTTCCGCATCGCTGTAAACATATTTTTCATAATCCTTCTTATACACCTTATAAAGTGGTGGAAGCCCAATGAAAACGTGCCCATCCGTGATAAGTGGTTTCATGTAGCGATAGAAGAATGTCAACAAAATCGCTCTGATGTGAGCACCATCTTGGTCGGCATCGGACAGGATGATGACTTTGTTGTATCTCAGTGTCGAGAGATCAAAATCTTCGCCAAAACCTGTGTCAAGTGCCGAAATGATTGTTCTGATTTCTTCGTTTGCAAGCACTTGGTCAATTCTTTTCTTTTCTGCGTTCAATGGCTTTCCGCGAAGAGGCAAAATGGCTTGATATTTTCTGTCTCTGCCTTGCTTTGCAGAGCCGCCCGCAGAATCCCCCTCCACGATGAAGAGTTCGCTCTTTGTGCGGTCCCTTGAAGTTGACGATGCAAGTTTTCCAACAAGGTTAAAGTTTTCCGCGCTGTTTTTCGCTCTTGTAAGTTCCTTTGCCTTTTTTGCAGCCAGACGAACCTTTGCCGCCTGCTTGGCTTTGTCGATAATCACTTCGTTATATGTAGAATTTTTCTTGTCTGCCAAAAGTTTTGCAAGTCCTTGAAGCGAAAGAGATTCAACTTCTGTTCTTGCTTCTGGATTTCCAAGTTTTGTCTTTGTTTGTCCTTCAAATTGAACATTATTCATCTTCACATTGATGACTGTCACAAGTCCTTCTCTGAAATCCTCTCCCAAAAGATTTGGTTCTTTTTCTTTCAAAAAATTGTTCTCGCGTGCATAATCGTTAAACGCTTTCGTGAACGCACTCTTGAAGCCAATCTCATGCATTCCGCCCTCTGTTGTTGGAATGTTGTTTACAAATGAGAATGTGTTTTCTGTGTAGGCATCAGTTGAAATGAAACTGACTTCAACATCCACAATCTTGCTTTGAGCATGGAAATACATTGGCGTTTTGAAAAGTGCATTTTTGCCCTCAACCAAATAACTTACAAAGTCAACAATTCCACCCTCATAGTGGAATTCGCTGACCTCAGCAGTTGGCTTGTTTTCAACGATAATTCGAAGCCCCTTATTGAGGAACGCAAGCTCTCTTGCACGGCGAACAATCGTTTCAAAATTGAATTTTTGGTCGCCAAACACACGGTCGTCTGGAAGGAATGTCACAGAAGTTCCGGTTGTTTTGCTGGTGCCAATTTCTTTAAGTGGAGCAACAGGCACACCGCTGTGAATTTTTCCTTTTGAATCCTCAAACGACTCAAACTCAATAAAATATTTCTTGCCACCCTTGTTTACTGTGACCTTACACCATCTTGAAAGAGCATTCGTGACAGACGCACCCACACCGTGCAGACCGCCAGAGAATTTATAGTTTTCATTGTTGAACTTTCCGCCTGCGTGCAAAGTGGTGTAAACAACTTCAACACCGCTCTTTTTGAGCGTTGGATGCACATCAACAGGTATTCCACGCCCGTTATCTTCAACCGTGGCACTTCCATCGTTGTTCAAGACAATTTTGATTGTGTCGCCGTGGCCATTTGAAATTTCATCAATCGCGTTGTCCACAATTTCCCACAAGATGTGGTGATATCCTCTCGAACTTGTCGTGCCGATATACATCCCGGGACGAAGACGAACAGCATCTAAGCCATCCAAAACCACAATGTCTTTTGATTCGTATTTTTTCTCTGCCATAAAAACTCCAAAATTCAATAATTACAAGCATATTGTAACACAAAAAACAAATTTTTGAAAAATAAAAACGCGGCTTTTATGCACAAATTTTATTTTGAAAATTTTTGAGTGCCAATGTTTGGAGGTGAATTGTTGCATATTTATTCTTTATACTGTATATTTATTCGCTAAATTATATGCCAAATATATTGATGTTTTTGCGACAAAATTCAATCAAATGTATAATATCATTCAAGATTTTATACAATATATGAAGAGGTTTAAAATGAAAAAAATTGTGCTTTGTGGTGGCGGAACAGCTGGGCATGTCTATCCCGCTCTTGCTGTTGCCGAGAAATTAAACGGCTATGAAATTCACTACTTTGGTGGTGACGGAATTGAAAAGGAAATCTTGAAAAATTTTCCAGACATCATCTATCATCAAATCCCAGCCGTCAAGTTTGAAAGAAAGTTCACTCCCAAAAATTTACTCATTCCATTCAAGCTGTGGAAGGCAGTCAAAGAAACAAAACGAGAACTTCAAAAAGTTGCCCCAGACGGCATTTTTTCAAAAGGCGGTTTTGTTTCAGTGCCAGTTGCGATGGCTGGAAAAAAGTTAAATATTCCAATCATCAGCCACGAAAGTGATCTTTCTTTTGGACTTGCAAACAAAATCGTTTTGAAGTATTGCTCCCACATGTGCACAACTTTTGACAAAACTGCAAATGGAAACAAAAAGTGCATTCACACGGGTCAACCCATCAGAAGAAAAATTTTTGAAGGGCAAAAGCTTAGGCTAAATTTTGATGAAACAAAGCCAACAATTCTTGTCCTTGGCGGAAGCTTGGGTGCAAAATTTCTAAATGAAATCATCTTTGAAAATCTTGAAAAATTGACTGAAAAATACAACATCATTCACATCTGTGGAAAGAAAAATGCACAAGAAATTGTCCACCAAAACTATTTTCTCACTCCCTATGCCGAAAACATTGAAGACTATTATGCTTCAGCCGACATAGTAATTTCGCGTGCCGGCAGCGGGGTCATCAACGAGCTTCTTGCACTTGAAAAACCTATGCTTTTGATTCCGCTTTCGAAAAAATGTTCCCGCGGCGATCAAATTGAAAATGCCAAACTTTTTGTCGAAAAAGGATATGCCCTCATGCTTGAAGAAGAAAATTTTAATTTCATAAAATTAAATGAAAATTTGGAAAAATTAACAAAAAATAAGCAAAATTTCATAAAAAACATGAAAAAAACTGCAAAAAACAATGCAGTTGAACAAATTTTCAATTTGATAACAAAATTTTAGTCAATCCAATCTTGACAAATTTGGCAATCCAAAACCCTCTTGATTTATCTCAAAGCCCAAAGGCTGACAAACCTTCAAAAGCAAATTTTTGATTTGATTTGGAGTGTACTCTTCATGCTTTTCAACCAAAAGAGCAACCACTCCAGCAATCATTGGCGCAGCAACAGAAGTTCCACTCAAAGTTGTGTACAACTTTTTTATCCCGCATGAAATGATATCCACACTCGGTGCAACAAGGTCTGGCTTGACATGACGCAATGCTGGCCCACGCGAAGAAAACTTCGCCATCTCAAAATATTCTTTTTTGAAATGTGAGTCATCTATGCGGTTGTCGTCAATTCCTCCCACCGTGATAATTTTTCCACTTATGCCGGGAGATTTGATTGTTTGATATTCCGGACCACTGTTGCCAGCCGCTGCAACCACAACAACCCCCTCTTTCCAGAGTGCATCAGCACCAAGCATGATTGGGTCGTTCACACCAAGAGGCTCACTTCCAAAGCTCATGCAAACAACCTTGATGTTGTGCTTTTTGTGATTAGCAAAAAGCCACTCCATTGCATCCAAAATTTTGTTCGCACTTGCCTCACCCTTCCCGTCCAAAGCTTTCAGAGCAAAAATTGTTGATTTTGGCGCAACTCCCGAATAGCGAAATTTCGACATCACGCCACACCCTGAGCACACTCCACAAACAAAAGTGCCGTGGCCATTGTCGTCATACATATTTTTCTTTCCAGCAACAAAATCCTTGAAAAATGCAACACGATTTTTGCCAATCAAAAAATCAGCATGCGGCGCCACCCCCGTGTCAATAAATGCCACACCAACTCCGTCACCATATCCCGCAACCTTATCTGCGGATATGATTTTTTTCGAGACATACATCAACGCGTTGGCAACAGAAAGTGAGTAGATATAATCAACAGCCTCAACATTCGACAATGAAAAAATCTCTTTTTGAGAGGCCTTACACAAAAAGCAATTTATGAATAAATATACATTTTCTATATGTACTTTTTTTTGCTCTAAAAGAGCCTTTGTTTTGCAAAAATCTCTTCCAAACACAAAGCAAAAAGTCTTTTTTTCGCTGTTTAGAATGGAAATTTCGTTCAAAAGGCGTCTGTCAATCTTATTTATGTTCATTTCAAACTGTCAATCACCCTTATCATATTCTCATAAGTTTCCTTTGGAAGATACATCTTTATCTTCTCAATTGAAGCGCAAATTCCATCATAATCAAACACACCGTTCGCCTTTTGCGTCTGAATTTCTTGCGTAAGTCGCCTAAAAAGTTCATCGTTCGAGCAGCCTTTAAGCTCCTCATAAGACTGCCTTATGTCCATATTTTTCGTTGAAGCCTGCTTTGTTTGTGCCTTTTTTTGCATTTCGCTCAGTTTCATGTGACCTCCTTTGGTCTTAGAAACAATATATGATAAAATCGTGAAATTTTACACTAAAACAAAATTCCAAGCATATAAATAA
>JAGBFI010000036.1 GCA_017936585.1 Clostridia bacterium
AGCTTAAGTCTTTCAAGTGTAACTCCTTGCTTACATTTTACAATAAAATTATTTCTAATTCCAAACAAAACGCACCTAAAAATGTTTTGAATTTAAAAACAAATTTGCTATCATAATAAACAAGAGGTGTTTTATGGCAAAATTATATTTCAAATATGGTACAATGGGCTCTTCCAAAACAGCAAATGCCCTCATGTGCCGCTTTAATTACATCCAAAAAGGGATGAATGTGCTTGTGATGAAGCCTAAAATTGACAACCGCCATAGCACAAGTGAAATTGTTTCAAGAATTGGGCTCTCCGCGCCTTGCTACACTTTTGCTTCCAATGAAAATCTGCTGAATTTTTATGAAAAAGAAAATTCACTTTCAAAAATTGATGTTGTCATCGTGGACGAATGTCAATTCTGCTCAAAGAAACAAGTCGAACAACTCCGTGAGATTGCCGAGAATCTCCCTGTTTTGTGTTATGGACTGCTGACAAACTATAAGGGAGAACTCTTTGAAGGAAGCAAGCGCCTTGTCGAACTTTCGGACAGCATAAGTGAAATCAAAACGGTCTGCGAATGCGGCAGAAAGGCAACCATGAACGGCAGATTTCTTGGTGGTGTACTTGTTGTTGAAGGCAAAGAAATTGAAATTGGCGCGGACGAAAAATACAAAGGTTTGTGCTACTCCTGCTTCAAAAAGGAACAGCAAAAAGCCAATGTTTACAATAAAATTCTCAAGTATATCAACATTTTCAAAGAAAAGGACAGCGTTGGAGAATGGAGCTCCGACACAAGCATGGACAACATTGTTTTGCATAAGCCTCACGTTGTTTATGACGAGGATGTGCAAGCATTCATCAATGATTTCAAAGAATTTCAAATAAAAAATCCAAATGAAGCAATTATTGTCAACAACAGTTTGAAAGATTTGAAGAAAATCACAATGAAAGACAAGTCTTTTGACTACATCATGACTTTGATTGCCTATGTTTTGAAATTCGAAAAAGGCACTCCGGGACTTTTGAAAGCATTGATTGAAGAAGGCGTACTCCTTAAATGGCTCAAGCAAGTGAAAAAAGTCATCAACCAAAAAAGCATTTAAATCGAGAGTTGCAAAAATTCAAGGATAATTCTTAAAGCAAGCATCATAAAAATCTTAAAGCAAAGCCGTCAAGATTTCTGGTGGCTTTCTTTTTTCTCAATAAAAAATCACGACTAAATGTCGTGACTTTTTTAATTTCAAATTTTATTTAAAAAATTTTTGCAAAAATTCAACTTTCAGAAAAGTGAACTTCTTACTTAACTTTTTCCATGTATGAACCATCTCTTGTGTCAACACGAATGATGTCGCCGATATTCACGAAAAGTGGGACTTGGATTGTGTAGCCTGTCACAAGTGTTGCTGGCTTCTTTGAAGCCTTTGAAGTGTCTCCCTGAATTCCTGGTTCTGTGTCAACAACTTCAAGTTCAACAAAAGTTGGAGGATAAACCGCAAATGGAACACCTTTGTACATATACATTGTTGTTGCCATGTTTTCTGTAACAAAGTTGAGTGCATCTTCAACAACATCTTTGTTGAGTGGCATTTGCTCATATGTTTCATTGTCCATGAAATAGAAAAGTTCACCATCGTTGTAAAGATAAAGCATTTCTTTCTTTTCAATAACCGCATCTTGGAATTTGTCAGATGGGTTGAAAGTGTCTTCTCTCACTTGTCCTGTCATAACATTTTTGATTTTTGCTCTCACAAATGGTGAGCCTTTTCCAGGTTTAACGTGCAAAAAGTCGATAACGTTGTAAACTGCTCCGTCCATTTCAAAAGTTGTACCTTTTCTAAAATCTCCTGCTGTAACCATAAATTTCTCCTAATTTTTTTAATTTAAACACCTAATTATATCACACATGAGCAAAGATATCAAGTGTTTTTTACTTGATTTTCAGTTGATTTTGATATATTTCCTTCATTGCAACGCTGTCTTCCGCCATTGTGCCATTGGATTCGCACACAACATGGCAAGACATATCATTTTCAATCAAACACTCGCAAAGTGGCTCAAAGTTTGGGCCATAGATGTTGTCGTCAAAAGTCAAGTGTCTGATTTCCCCCTTTTCTCCAAATTGAATTTTTGAAAAGTGAATATGTGCATTTTTTGTTCGCCATTCGCCCAATTTTTCAAACGAATAATCAAAAATCTTCTGGAAATCTTCCTTCGTTTTCAGAGTTCCCTGAGTCAGTGCGTTGATATGTCCAAAATCAAATGTCGGCAAAAGCTTGTCAGAAATTGTACAGAGGTCAATAATTTCTTTATATGTGCCAATTTGCATCTGCTTTCCCATTGTTTCAGGGCACAGAAACATTCCATCATCAAGTTCCGCTTCAAATTGTGGCATAAATTCCTTAAAACGCTCAGCCATCAGCGCGATGGCATTCTCACGCGTTTCTTTTCCGCACGACCCCGGATGAAAAATAAAGCGTTTTGCACCAAAGGCTTTCATAAATTTGATTCCTGTCTTGATGTAGCCAAGCGATTTCTCATACATGACTGGGTCGGGATTTGCAAAATTGATGAAATATGGAGCATGAATGGAAATCTCAACACCCTCTTTTGCGAATGATTCTCCAATTTTCTCTGCCATATCACTGTTCATGCGATATCCCTGCCCAAAACTATATTCAAAAAGTTCAAGACCATCAGAAAACTTTTCTTTGCCTTGCTCTTTCAACCAAGCAGCTGTCTCCAAAGTGGACTTGTGCCCCTGCGCATAGAAAGATTCACTGTTTCCTGCAGGCCCAAAGAGAACTTTTCCCATATTTCCTCCTTCAAAAATTCAAATTTATTTGTAAGTCCAATAAATATTAAGTGAATTAAACACAAACTCAAAACCTAAATTCAATTTGTTTCAAAACGAATTGTTTTTGTTTCAACAAACAATCCAAAAGAACGCTTTGTTTTAAATCAATCGAAGAGTCAGTTTCAAACTGCCGTCAATCACATCTGACACTCCCAAAAATTGTTTTGTGGCAGAATAGGTCTTGTATTTTCCATTCGGCTTGTTTGTTTTCAAAAACTGTCCATTCAATAGCTTTTCAGTTTTTTTTTCATCAAGCATAACGCTTTCAAAATCAAACACACTGTCGCAAGATATAAGGTCAAAATTGCCAGCTTTCACATCATCCAGTGAATATGTATCCTCAAGATGAAATATGCCACATCTTGTGCGTAGTATGCATTGCATACTACCATATGTTGACATTTTTTCCGCCAAATCTCTGCAAAGACTTCTTATGTATGTTCCGCTTGAACATGAAATCTCAAACTCAAATGCATTCTCCCTGACTTCATTTAAAACCTTCAAGTCATAGATTTCAACTTCTTTTGGTTGAAGTTCGATTTCGTTGCCTTTCAGTGCCTCTTTATATGCCACACGACCACCAACTTTCTTTGCACTGTAAAGTGGTGGCATTTGAGCATATTTCCCAAGCATAAGCTTGCAAGCTGCTTCAACTTGCTCTCTTGTGAGATGGCACTCTTTTCTTTTGATAACCTCTCCAGCAAAGTCCAAAGTGTCGGTCTCAAAGCCAAATTCAAATGTCGCTCTATATGTTTTGTCTTTATTCAAGAAAAAATCAAAGAGCCTTGTGCCTCCATTCACCGTCACAGGCAAAAGGCCTTCCCCCTCAAGGTCCAGTGTTCCTAAATGCCCGCATTTCTTTGCATCCAGCACCCTTTTGACAATGTTTACAACAGCATTTGAGGAAATCCCAACCGGCTTGTTTACAAGAACAATTCCACTCTCCGAAAAAGCCCCTTTCCTAGCCATTCAAAATCTCCTCTGCCCAAAAAGGAATGGATTTCTTTATTTTCTTTGCTGTCATTCCTGAAATGTCAAAACCGGAAGCATTGACATGTCCCCCGCCGCCCATCTTGACAGAAAAATTCACCAAATTGATGTCTCCAAGGCTACGCAGACTGACCTTAAATGTGCCCTTTCGTTTTTCATAGCACAAAAATGACAAGTCAACATCTTTAATTCTGACAATCTCATTTGAGAATGATTTGATGTCATCCTCACTTATTCCAAGCCATTTTTTGTCTTTTTCTGAAATAACAATAAACCCACACCTTCCATCAGCGATAAAACGCAAGTTTTTCAAAAAAAATTTGTTTAATTCAAGTTGTTTGTGGGTTTTAAAACTGTACAGATAGTTGTAAACATGCTGAATCTTCGCCCCAGCTTCCAAAAGATAGATCGCACACTCAAAAACCTTCTTGTCTACATTGCTGTGCAGAAAACGGTCTGTGTCGCCCATCAAGCCAGCATAGATGTATGTCGCAGCATCAGCCGTTGGAGTGATCTCCGCCGCCTTGTAAAGGTCAATCATCATTTGCGAACAAGATGCAACAATCTCATCACGATAATTCTTGAAAGTAAAGTTCTCCTTCTCATCAATGATGTGGTGGTCTATAACAAGCACATTCTCACATTTGGCAAGCTCAGTTTTAAACATCTCTTCAACCCTGTCAGTTCTGTGAATATCAACAAGCACAACAAGGTCATAATCGGAAGCAACAAAATTCTCTTTCACCTCGTCAAGAGGAAAGATGTAATCCAAATATTTTTTTTCAGCAGATTTCATTGCAAAAACATCAACGTTGTTCTGCCCAATTGCGCAGCAAAACTCACGCAGTCCAAACATTGAGCCGCAAGCGTCTGGATCTGGTGCTCTATGTGAAAAAATGGCGATATTTTTCGCCTCTTTAAGTTTTGAAATGATTTGCTTATTCGTCATCATCAGAATTATTCTCCTCTTCCGCCTTTGGAATGTTGAGAGTTCTCAAAATCTCCTCAACACGGATTGCGCTGAGTGTGCTTTTGTCCACGACAAAGTTGATTTTTGGGACTTGAGGCATATCAAGCATCTTTGCAAGTTCACGCTTGATGAATCCCTCTGATTTTTGCAAAACTTGTGCAACTGTGGCAGCTTGGTCAAGTTCCAACACGCTGATTTTCGCTTTGCAATATTTGAAATCTGGCGTCACTTTCACTTCTGTGACGCTGACAATTTTATTTAAACGTGGGTCGTTCATTTTTGAGTGGATGATTTCAATCAGAGCCTTTTGAATTTCGCTGTTGGCTCTTTCCATACGGTTTGACATAAAATGTACCTCCTATATTTATGCTTATTATAACACAAATGAATGCAAAAATAAAAGAGATTAACAAACTAATCTCTTTTAATTTCTTGCTTAACATAACATTCCAAAATGTCGCCTTCTTGGAAATCAACATTGTCTTTAAGTTTGATTCCGCATTCGAAGCCTTTTGCAACTTCTGCTTTCTCATCTTTGACAATCTTAAGGCTTTCAATTGAGCTTTCGCCGATGATTTCATTCTTACGCTTGATTTTTGCAATGCCATTTCTTTGAATTTTGCCGTCAAGCACATAGCTTCCTGCAACTTTTCCTGCAGATGAAAGTTTGAAAATGACTCTGATTTCTGCACTGCCGACATATTTTTCTTCATATTTGACGGCCATCATTCCTTTCGACAATCTTGTCACTTGGTCGACAACTTCATAAATGATTTTTGATTCAATAACTTCCACTTTTAAAATTTCAGCCATTTGTATTGTCTTCCCAGGAGATTTGATATTGAACGCAACAACAATTGCCCCGGTTGTTTGAGCCAAAAGCACGTCACTTTCTGTGATTGCACCAGCTCCGCTGTGCAAGCAAACAACCTTCACTTCATCGTTTCTGATTGCTTCCAAAGATGCCTTCAACGCTTCAACAGAGCCTTGTGTGTCAGCCTTCAAAATGATGTTGAGACTCTTGAGATTACCTTCATGGATTCTGCTCATAAAGTCATCCGCACTCACACCTGAGGTGTGTTTTGCACGTTCTTGTTTGATTTTGTCAATTCTTTCGCTGATAACGTGTTTTGACAAACTCTCATCAACCACATAAACAGCATCGCCGGAATTTGGAACATCGTTGAAACCCATAACAGCCACTGGAGTTGAAGGACCAGCCTTCTTGACAGACTTGCCGTTTTCGTCAAACATTGCCTTAACTTTTCCATATGTGATTCCGGACATGATTGAGTCACCAATCTTCAATGTTCCGCTTTGAACAAGAACAGTTGCAACAGCACCGCGGTTTTTGTCAAGTTCAGCTTCAATGATTGTTCCTGTTGCCATTTTGTTTGGATTTGCTTTCAGTTCAGCCATTTCAGCAACAAGTAAAATCATTTTCTTGAGTTCGTCCATTCCCATGCCAGTTTTTGCAGAGATTGGAACACAAATTGCGTCACCGCCCCATTCTTCAGGCAAAACATTGTGTTCTGCAAGTTGTTGCTTAACGCGGTCTGGATTTGCTTCTGGCTTATCTATCTTGTTGATGGCAACAATCATAGGCACGTTTGCGGCTTTGATGTGATTGATTGCTTCAACAGTTTGAGGCATGATTCCATCGTCAGCTGCAACAACCAAAATTGCAATATCTGTGACTTCAGCACCACGTGCACGCATTGATGTGAACGCAGCGTGACCAGGTGTGTCCAAGAAAGTGATTTTTTCGCCATTAAATGAAATTTGATAAGCACCAATTTTTTGTGTGATTCCGCCCGCCTCACCAAGAACGACATTTGTCTTTCTGAACGCATCAAGAAGGGAAGTTTTACCATGGTCAACGTGCCCCATAACTGTGACAACCGGTGGACGTTTTGCCAAATCTTTGTCATCATCCGCTTCGCTTGAGAAATCCATAAGTTGTTCTTCATACGTCTTGTCAAGTTTAAGTTCCATTGTGATGCCAAATTCGCTTGCAACAAGTTCTGCTGTGTCAAAATCAATCGTACTGTTGATTGTTGCCATAACGCCGAGAAGCATCAGTTTTTTGACAATTTCAGCAACAGGTTTTCCAATCTTTTCACTGAGTTCTTTCACTGTGATTTCACGAGCAGAAAGCACTGCATGAGTGATTTTTGGAGCAACAACAACTTCAACCTCTTTCTTCTTCTTGATGAGTTTTCTTGAACCCATTGTTGTCTCTTCAAACCCGTCCTCATCCATAACAAGAATGTTGTTTTGTTTATATTGTCCCGCTCTTTGTTTTGCACTGATTTTCTTTGTTTCATCAATATTTCTTCTTTGTTTGTTTTTGTTTCCAAAGTTTCTCTCTGGTTGAGCAAGCACTGAGCTGCTTTCAGTTGGAGCAAAAGACTTAAATCCATTTGCTCTGGTTGAAACAAAGGAATTGTTTCCTTTTTGTTGTGGTCTTCCTTGACCATTCATAGGTGGACGATTTTGTCCATTGCCAAAACGAGGTCTATCCCCGCCAGCAAAGTTGTTGTTTCCGCCAAAAGGTCTTTGTTGAAACTTTCCATTGCCGTTTTGAGCCCCGTTTTGATTTCTCCCAAAACGATTGTCAACTGGCTTGTCAAACTTGCGAAAATTGTTGTTTTGGTTGTTGCCTTGAGCAAAAACTCTACCTTGTTCGCCTCTTTGTCCATGTGCATTTTGAGGCTGTTGTTGAGGCTGCTTTTTCTCAGATGCGGAAGATGCTGCTGGAGCTGCTGCAACAGCGGCTTTTTCCTCTTGTTTCTTTGCCAGTTCGATTTTCTTCTGTTCTTCTTCCTTTGCCTTTGCAACAAGCTTGGCCTTTTGGTCTTGAACAGATTTGGAGAATTTATCAACATCAACCTTTGCTTGCTTGATTGACAATAATAAATCCTGCAAAGAACCATCTCTTTGTATGTTGTTTATTGTTTTAAGTGAATTTAAAAGTTGTTGTGCCAATTTATTCTCCTTTTATCTCTTTTTCAATCATTTCGCTTAAATCTTTGTTTTTAATCCCGATGACCTTGCAATTTTTGATTGCAGTCACCTCTTCCAGCCCATCAACAGTCAAAAGTGAGCAGTTTTTTTTGTTGGATAAGAAGGTCATTTCTCTCACAAGCGAGTCTCCCGCTGATTTATCCAAAACAATAAGATGCAGTTTTTTGTCAAAACCTTTCAAATTGTCTTGCCCAATCACGCAGAAGCCTGCTTTTCTTGCAATTGAAATCAATCCGTTTAATTTACTCAATTTCTTCTCCAATTTTTTCATATACGCTTTCTGGAACGTTGCACTTGAATGCCTTGTTCAAAGATTTTTGCTTGCAAAGTTTTTCATAGCAAGCCCAATCTTTACACACATAAGCTCCGCGACCATTCGCTTTTCCAGTTTTGTCCACAAAAATTTCTCCATCTTTGTTTTTGACAATTCTCAAAAGTTCCTTCTTGTCGCTTTGCCCACGGCACACAACACACATTCTCAGTTTTTCTTTATGCTGATTTTGCATAAGGCTTATTCCTCATCTCCCAAATCTTCAAGTTCACCGATTTCTTCAAGTTCAGCATCGCCAGCGATTGGTTCAAGTTCTTCCAAGTCACTCAAGTCGAATGATGTGTCATCAGAAAGTTCTGTGAGCTCATATTCTGTTTCTTCTTTTGCAGAGTCAGCAGGCTTGAGATAGCTTTCAGGTTTGACATCAATCTTCCAGCCAGTAAGCTTTGCAGCAAGTCTGACATTTTGTCCGCTCTTGCCGATTGCAAGTGACAATTTGTCGTCAGGAACAATAACTTGAGACATATTGAGGCTGTCATTTGTTTCAACAGAAAGAACTTTTGCTGGACTGAGTGCTCTTGCAATATATTCAAGTGGGTCTTCAGAATATTCAACCAAATCGATTTTTTCGCCGTTAAGTTCATTTACGATTGTGTTGATTCTGCTTCCTCTGTTTCCAACGCAAGCACCGATTGCGTCAACATTTGGTCTGTCAGTGTAAACAGCAACTTTTGCACGCTTTCCTGGGTCACGAGCGATGTTTTTGATTTTAACTTCGCCACTTGCAACTTCAGGAACTTCCAAATCAAACAACTTTCTGATGAATCCAACATTGCTTCTTGAAACTTGAATTTGTGGTCCTTTGAAGCTATCTCTGATTTTCTTCACATAAACCTTCACTCTGTCACCAATGTTGAACTTGTCGCCAGGGATTTGGTCGTTTTTCATCAAAACGCCTTCTGTGTGACTGCCAGCAATTTGAACATACACGTTGTCGCCTTCAATACGTTTCACGATTGTTGTGAGAAGTTCATCTTCTTTTTCAGCAAGTTCGCTGATTGCATTTTGACGTTCCATTTCGCGAAGTTTTTGCATCACAACTTGTTTCGCTGTTTGAGCTGCAATTCTTCCAAAATCTTTTGTTGTTTCCTCAACTGCAACCATGTCGCCAACTTTATATGACTTTTTGATTTCTTTTGCGTCAGCAAGAGAAATTTCTTTGTCTGTGTCTTCAGGCTCTTCCACAACTGTTTTGTATGAATAGATTTTGATTGTGTTTCTTTCTGGATAAAGCTTCACCATTGCAGATTTTGCTTCTCCATAAGTTTTCTTATAGGCAGATGTAAGTGCCATTTCAAGTGTTTCAATGAATGTTTCTTTGTTGATTTTCTTTTCTGTTTCGAGGTCTTCAAGAGCCTTGAAAAAATCCTTATTAACCATTTTTTGTTTTTTCTCCTTATTGTTCTTTAAAATTTGATGACCAATTTAATTGATGCAACTTTTGATTTTTCAAACGTGATGTCACCTTTTGCAGTTTCAAGTGTGATACTGTTTTCGTCAAACGCTTTCAAAACACCACTGAACGCCTTAACTCCGTCCATCTTTGAAAACAGATTCACGTCAACCTCTTTGTCAAGGCTGCGTTTGAAATCACGCTCTGTCTTCAGTGGTCTGTCAAGCCCTGGAGAAGACACCACCAATGTGTATGGCTTGTCATCTGTTGGGTTGAGTTCCTCAAGCATTGGGTCGATTTTCTTGCTGACAAGTTCGCAGTCATCAACTGTCACTCCGTTGTCGTTGTCGATGGTGAAAATCAAACTCATTCCGCCGTTTTCTTTCACATATTCAACATCCACAAGTTCATAGCCCATTTCTTCGATTGTTGAACGCAGGTTTTCCTCACAAATTTGCTTTATCTTTGCCAAATTGCACCTCCAAAAATCTCCACTTAACACAAGGAGGAGGCAAAATCTGCCTCCTCCTTGTCAAGATGTTATTATTATAACCTAATAATTTATAAAAAGCAAGAATTTTTCATAAAAAATCCGGCATTTTCAAGCAAATAGGGCAATTTTTTTGATAAAATACCCGAAAATCACACTTCATTCAATTTCAAAAGCACTTGAGCTGTGGCAAAAGCGTCATTCCAAGCCCTGTGAGCACCTTCCAGAGAAATTCCCAAAGCCTTGCAAACAGTGCCAAGTTTATAGTTTGAAACCTTCAGCCTTGAGCCTCGTGCTTCCTTCAAAGTGTCAATAATCATATTGTCAAATTCAAGCCCAAGCACATCGCCTTCTCTTTTGATGAACTTAAAGTCGAAATCAACAGCATTATGACCACAGATGACGCACCCGCGTGTGAAATCATAAAAATCCTTGATGACATATTCAATTGATGGTGCGTTTTCCACCATTTCATTGGTGATGCCTGTAAGCTCTGAAACCTCTCTTGGAATTTTCTTTGTTGGCTTCACAAAAGTCGAAAACTTTTCAACTGCATTGCCGTCTTCCAGTTTAACAGCACCGATTTCAGTGATTTCATCACTTGTTGGGTCGAGCCCTGTTGTTTCAATGTCAAAAACAACAATCGCATTGTTCATGATTTTGTTGTTATATTTGCGTTTTTGCTCAAACATGCTGTCCTGCTCAAGAGCGGTCATCTTTTCAATTTCAACGACACTTTCAAACTCTTTGATCTTCTTTTGTTGAGCCTCTTCTTCAAAATGGTTATCAACCTTACTTGCAAGGGCAATTTTGTCCGGATATAGGCAAAGTTTGTTCATAAAATTCAGCTTAACATCCCCGTGCACGAGTATGTACATAAATTCTTCCAACGCTTCCATATCCTTTTCGCGCGATTTTGAGCAGAAATATGAGCAATCAATCTTCCCTTTTTCATCTTGAATTTGGAAATTAAAAAGAGCCTTCTGTTGTCCTGCACGCTTTCCGTTTTTGATGATGATGTCCTTTCTTTCAATCTTTTTGATGAATCCCGCAACAATCACAGAACTTTTTGGTGCAGTGATGAAAGAAAGATACTCAGGCTTCGGCATAATCCCCTTTCCAATCACATCTTTGACAATTTCAACAGTATATCTTTGCACAGGCTTGAAAGCTGTCTTCATTTCAACATTCACAATGTCGACCTCGTCATCAATTTCATGATTTTCGTTCAGTTCCAAAACAAAATCAGTCAAAAAGTTGTCTTTCAAAGTTTTTGCAAGAGCTGCTGCAACCTTGTTTTCAGCAAAAAATGTCACCATTCTTGGAGAAAGTTCGATTTGCAAGATGACATCAATAGGCGTTATTTTCACTTTAAAACTTTTCTCACTCAGATATGAAGTGACGATTTTATATTTCGTTTCAAAAAAGTTTTGCACAACTTTCATGATGAGTTTTTCTTCCAAGAAAACACGCATAAATTTCACGCGAATCTCCATTTGTTCAAGATTCAACTTGTCTTTGAAAAACTGAGTAATTTCGCCCTTTTCTTCGGCTGTAAGTTCTTTTGCAGTGGATGGATATAAGAAAGTTATGACAAGCTCGCCATCACTTTTCTTCGCAACAACACTCTTCAGTTGCAGAAGGGAGTATTTATCGCCAAATTCGGCATTGAAATTTTCAAGAAAATTCATATTTTCATTCTAAGGCAAAATAAAAAATTTGTCAAGTGGAAATACCCACCTGACAAATCTAAAGCACAAAGTGCAGAATGTCAACAATAATCACAAACGCAAACAAAATGCATAAGCCCACCGTGTGAATTATATTTTCAACCTTGCGATTGATTGGCTTGCCTCTTATCCACTCAATCAGCGTAAACAGCACGTGCGAGCCGTCCAACGCCGGAAACGGCAGAATGTTGAACACCGCCAAATTAGCAGCAATAAGAGGAATGAAAACAAGAATATATGACATGCTTTCCGCTGACATTGTGGCAATGGTTGAAATTGTGGCAATAGTGCCGCCCATCTCAGTGATTGGAATTTGGAACGTGATAAGCATCCAAAGGCTCTTCAGCACCACCCAAGCAAAGCCGAATGCCACCTCAAAAGAGCGACAGAAAGCCGACCAAACATCATAAACATACGCCTTCGTGCAAGGCTCTTCGCCATCAACACTCTCAAGCCCAATATAGACATTTAAAAGGACTTTTCCATCATCATCTTTCTCAGTGACCGGATAGACCACAATCGTCAAATCTTGCACATGACCATCACGATTGACCGTCATAACAAAAGTATAGTCGCCGTCCGTGTAAGTTTCCGCCTCATAAAATTCTTTCGCTTTTTGCTTCTCAGCATTGACAAGTGTCACAAAGTTTTCACCAAAAGCAAAGTCAATTTCTTTTCCATTGATATGCGTGATGACATCGCCCTCTTGATATGGATTTGCATAGGCAGTGTCATATTTAACAATTTGCGGAACATCATATCCAATCGTGCAAAGAAGTATCCACGAAAACAAAATTGCGGTCAAAAAATTCGCGGTCACGCCCGCAAGAAAAACAATAATTCTCTTCCAGGGCTTTTGAGCGTTAAAAGCAGATTCAGTTTCTCCCTTGCCGTCATCTTCCTCTCCGTCAAAGGCACAATACCCCCCCAACGGAAAAACGCGCAAAGAAAATTTTTCTCCGGTTTTTTTGCTTGTCCTTGAAAAAATTGGAAAGCCAAAACCAATAGAAAATTCTGTAATCTTAAATTTCAGAATTTTGCCCGCGATGTAGTGCCCCAATTCATGAACCAAAACCATAAACAGCAAAATCACCACTGCAAGCAAAATGTAAAGAACAATCATAACCCCGTTCCTTTATTTTCTTTGTAGGTCTTTTGTTTAAATTGCAAAAATCAAGAAAGCCAAGAAAATGTATGGCGCCATGTAAATGTGAGAGTCGATTCTGTCCAAAAGTCCGCCATGACCTGGCAAGAATTTTCCACTGTCAGAAACGCCGGCTCTTCTTTTGATGACTGACTCGAAAAGGTCACCCGCTTGAGCCACAAAAGAACCAACAAACACAATGACAAGATACGCCCAAATTGGGAAAATTTCCATGAATGGAGCAAAACTTTCAATGCATCCAAATACGAGATAAACACATGCCGCAATAAGCACGCACCACAAAACTCCGCCAGCAGAACCAGAAATTGTTTTGTTTGGGCTGATTTTTGGGCAAAGTTTTTTGCCGCCAATCAAGCTTCCTGTCAGCATTGCAAATGTGTCTGTGAACATTGGAATGATGAATGCAGACAAAAGCACAAAAAGTGAAATGTCAGATGTGATTCCAACAAATTTTGTGAAACCAAAGTCTCCGATGTGGTTCACAAAAATAAAGAACATGAAAAGGAATGCTGGGTAAACAAAAGTGATGAGCGTGTTGACAGCCTTCACGAAAGAAAATTTCACAGGTGAAACTTTGAGATTTCTGACATTGATTTCATTTCTGACCGTCTTTTTTCTGCAAAGGTCAAACAAAAATGTCAAACCAGCAACAACAATCATTGCTGCAACATCAATCAAAATTGTGTAAAGAATCCAATACATATCCGCCGTTGAGCTTGCCATATGCACGCCAACAAGATTTATCGCCAGCAAAATTGTTGGAAAAAGCATTGCAACATATTGGTGATTATATCTTCCAATTTTTGTCAAGAGTTTTGACATCTCAAATGCTCCATAGCACGCTAAAATGCCAAAGAATGCATCAAAGAAATAGTCGCTGACATACACTTTAAGCACAAACAAAAGTGCAAGAGTGATGACAATCAAAATTGATGAGTAGATTCTTTTTTTCATTTGTTTCCTCCGAATGTTCTGTTTCGCTTTGAATATTCTCTCAAAGCCTTCATAAGTTGTTTTTCATTGAATGCTGGCCAGCAAGTCTTGGTGAAATAAAGCTCACTGTATGCAAGCTGAAACAGCATAAAATTTGAAATTCTCTCTTCGCCGCTTGTTCTGACAAGCAAGTCGATGTCAGGTGCCGGTGCGGAATAAAGATTTGCTTTCAGGTTTTCAATGGTGATTTTCTCACCGTTTTCAGCAACAAGATTTGCGGCATGCACAATGTCGTCTCGACCGCCATAGTTCATCCCCAAATTCACCACAAGCCCCGTGTTGGTTTTAGTTTCATCCATCATTCGCACAAGCAAATTTTTCAATTTATCAGGAAATCTTGAAACATCCCCCATCGCAACAAATTTGATGTTGTCCTTTTTGAATATTTCTTCGTTCTCCTCCACAAGATTATACGCCAAATCGAAGATATAGTCAATCTCTTTTTGTTCTCTGTTCCAATTTTCTGTTGAAAACGCAAAAAAAGACGCAAACTTGATTTCTTTCAAGTTCACAAGCACCTTTATGATGTTTTTCAGAGCAATCGCGCCCTGCTTATGACCAATCATTTTGTTTAAGCCGCGTCTTGTTGCCCATCTGCGATTTCCGTCCATGATGAAAGCAACATGGTTTGGAAATTTCAAATTTTTCTTGCCTTTCAACATCGTCACCTTTCAAACTGCTGTATCGTTCTTTCGAAAATCAACAAAATAGAAGTTATACTTTCATAACCTCTTCTTCTTTCTCTTCTGCTTGTTTGTCTGCCATGTCAGTATATTTGTCAATAAGCTTTTGCACCTCTTTTTCACAAGTTGCATATTCGTCTTCCGACAATTCGCCTTCTTTTTTCATGTCCTTAAGCATATCCAAAGTGTCGCGGCGCGCGCTTCTCATGGCAACTTTTGTTTCTTCGCAAATTTTCTTCACATTTTTAACAATTTCTTTTCTGCGTTCTTCTGTCAACATTGGAAAAACAAGTCTGATTGTCTTTCCGTCATCAGTTGGAGTGATGCCAATGTCAGCCATTGCAATCGCCTTTTCAACATTCTTGATTTGAGATGCATCCCAAATGTTGATGTTCAAAATTCTTGCTTCAGAAACCGTCACTGTGCCCATTTGCACGATTGGAGTTGGCACCCCATAATATTCCACCATAACCTTGTCAAGGATGTGTGGATTTGCTCTTCCTGCTCTAATAACAAGATATTCATTTTGTTGGTGCAAATATGCTTTTTCAAGGTCAGCTTTGCAACCAACAAAAATCTCTTCAACCATTTCGTTCATAACGTCTCCTTTAAATATTTTCCATTTTATCATAGAATAATTCTTTTTTGCAAACGATTTTATGTAAACAACATGCCAAACAACAAAAAAACGGCAATTTAAGCCGTTTTCATGTTTTGTATTGATTTGTCTTTTTTTAATTTCAAAAACAGTCACATGAATTATTTTTGAAAGTCAAATGTCGCTGTGTCAATTTCAAAATTTGCTTGAGAGATGTTTTTTGCAACTTTTTTGAGCGGAGCCTTAATTGCTGAATCTTCAACTTCAACTCTCAAGTTCTCTCCAAACAATGTCAACTGAGGATTTTCCTTTGTTTTGAATGCCTCTTTCACTGAACTTTCAAAACTCACAACAATTTCCTTTTTGAATACATCATAGATGGCTTCTTTATCGTCAAAGCACTCGCCCAAATATTCCATCATATTTTCAAACAGTGCTTCACAGCCAGAATATTTTTTTCCAACCTTGAAACGCTTTTGTTCATATGCATCACGAAGTACGTTCAAAATTTCTTCAATTTGTTTGCTGTTGTGCACTTCAATTCGTCTTGTTTCAGCGTGGTCTTTTGTCCCCGCCAAAGCGAAACGTCTTTCGTTCAAATCATCAAGCTGTGTGCAGAGGCTGAGAATTCTCTCACGTTTTTCAGACGTTGAGTAATATTCATCCTTCAAAATCTTTGGCAAATATCTGATATTTTCACCAACACGGCGGATGTCACTTCGAAGTTTTCTTTCTCCTTGTTGCATTCTTTGTTTCTTCTCTTTCACAAGTTTTTCAACCTTAAGAGCAACATCATGCTTGCCATCAAAGAAGAGGTCAACAAATTTGTCAACAAGTTCCATCTCTTTGTATTGTGACACATCAAGCGCCATCATTGCATTCTTGTTGCAAAGTTTGTTTTTGATGTCATCAACTGAAAATTCAACATTGCTTGCAAAAAGCGTTTTGCCAAAGTCGAGGAAGCGGTTGAAATAGCCCTCTTCTGGATTGAGTTTGTCAAGTTCAACAATCTCATCAACAAGTTGCCCAAATTTCTTGCTGTCCATTCCGACAATCATTTGATTGTTCAATATG
Source organism: Clostridia bacterium (assembly GCA_017936585.1). Lineage (GTDB taxonomy): Bacteria > Bacillota > Clostridia > Christensenellales > UBA1242 > Caccovivens. The sequence goes on from JAGBFI010000036.1 coordinate 16,286, forward strand.
TATCTTGCAACATTTTGATGTGTTGTGTACTTTTCCAAAGTTCGAATATTTTGAATTGCATCCCTCTTGATTTTCTCAATTGGAATTTGGCTGATTGCCGCAATTGTCACAGGGTTTTGAAAGAATTTTTCAAATTCCTCGGCATAATGTCCATTCAATTCAAAATTCGCATTCACGCACAGGAAACTTTCCTTTTCTTTCATGCTTGAAGCGTTGACTGAAAGAAGTGTTGAGTTGTTCTTAAGCCACTTACGGAGCAAAATTGTTTTGTGAGCAAGCATGCTGCGTGCTGGGTCATCATAGAGAGGCTTCTTTGGTCCGTCTTTTGCGATTGGCTCAATCTTTTGAAGCATATAAGAAAACGCCTGCTGCACTCTTTCGCCTGTTGCACTGAAAAGAGATGGATTGATTTTCAAAATTTCAATAACTTCTTCTTCTCTGAAAGCATAGAACCCCCCTTCCACATTTGGAGCTTTGACAACAAGAGATCTGATTGTGTTGTAGATGTGAGGAATGCGATATGAATACACTTTCGCAATCAAAGTTGAACATTTTTCAAAAAGAGCCACCGTTTCAGCGTCAGTTGTTTTGAGTGTTTCCTTCAAGGTGTTGTAGATGGTTGTAAATTCACGCGAGTTGTCCGAAAAACGATTTCTGTTTTCATAGTCTTTTCTCAAATTTCCGTCAGTCAAAACTGAGCAATAGATGATTTTGTATGGATTGATCCCCTTTGCTGAGGTTTCAGCGAAAAGTCTTCTGAGTCTTTCATAAGTGCCCATCACGCTTTCATTTTCAAACTTGTCGTAGTCAAGTTTTGAAAGAAAAACCTTGCCAACCTTGCGCTTAAGTTTCTCATCCGCCTTGTCCAAATAGTCTTTGCAATACATTGAAGCAATTTCGACCATTGCTGCAAGACGAGACCTGTCAATTTTGTTCTTAAAATTTTTGTCCAATAATTCTTGAGTTTCTGTGTTCGACAACGAAAAGTAAGTTTCAGTGAGTTTATAGAACTCTTCAATAGTCATAAATACCTCCACTTGCAAAAGTTATTGTTTATTCTTCTTATAAATATATTCTATCAAAAAACATGCCCTTTGTCAATACACAATTTGACATTCCACCCATTTTTCGACAACAAAATCAACAGCAAGCCCCCCAACCTCAAATCAAAGTTCAAAGTAGCCTTCATTTTTCAGGTTTGGTCTTAAACTTTCAAAACAAGTGCATTCACAGCACAATTTTCACATTCAAAGTTTCAAAGCAAAAAAAAGAAAACACCCCAAAAAGAGTGCTTTCTTAAAACTTATTCGACAAAAATTAGTTTCCTGCCATTTGTTGAGCAACTTCTGCTGCCAAATCGTTTACTTTCTTTTCAAGTCCTTCACCAAGTTCATAACGAACAAATCTGCGGATTGAAATCTTTTCTCCGATTCTCAATGTTGCTTCTGTCAAAACGTCTTTAATTGTCATTGATGAATCCTTAACAAATGCTTGGTTCAAAAGACAAACGTCTTGATAATATTTTTTGATTCTGCCTTCAATCATTTTATCAACGATTGCCGCTGGCTTTCCTTCGTTGATTGCTTGAGCTCTCAAAATTTCTTTTTCAGCTTCAAGTTCTGAAGGGTCAACTTCTTCTTCTCTCACGTATTTTGGATTTGCAGCTGCGATTTGCATTGCAATATCTCTGACAAGACCTTGGAAATCTTCACTTTTTGCAACGAAGTCTGTTTCGCAGTTAACTTCAACCAAAACTCCAATTCTGCCACCCATGTGGATGTATGAAGCAACCATACCCTCAGAAGCAATTCTGCCTTGCTTCTTGTCAACGGCTTTAAGGCCTCTTTCTCTCAAAAGCACGATGGCTTTTTCGAAATCTCCATTGGCGTCTGTGAGTGCCTTTTTACATTCCATCATTCCAACGCCTGTTTGTGCTCTAAGTTTTGCTACGTCTTGTGCTGTAAAACTCATAATCTTTCTCCTTAAACAAAAAATTTAAATTTAAGCTTCAACTTTAGGTTCTTCAGTTTTTTCTTCAGCTTTTGCTTCTTCTTTCTTTGGAGCAGGTTTCTTTCTAGGTTTTTTTGCAGCTTTCTTTTCTTCGCCTGCTTCTGCCATTTCAACACTTGGCTTTGCTTGTTCAAGCAAACTTTCAAGGTCAACATTTTCTTCAGATGAAACTTCTTCGTCGTCTTTCTTCATTGAAACGCCTTCTCTTGCTTCGATGCATGCATCAGCAATCGCGCTTGCAATAAGTTTGACAGAACGGATTGCGTCGTCGTTTCCTGGGATGACAACACTAACTCCAGATGGGTCGCAGTTTGTGTCAACCAAACTTACAACTGGGATGTTCAAAATCTGAGCTTCATGAACGCAAATCTTTTCGTTTGAAGGGTCAACAACAAACATAACACCTGGAAGTTCTCTCATGTCTTTGATTCCGCCAAGGTTCTTTTCAAGTTTGTCTCTTTCTTGTTTCAAAAGAGCAACTTCTTTCTTAGGCAAAAGGTCAAATTCTCCAACTTTTTCCATTTGGTTGAGTTTGTTGAGTCTTTCGATTCTGTTTCTGATTGTTTTGAAGTTTGTCAAAGTGCCGCCCAACCAACGTGTGTTCACGAAGTACATTCCAGCGCGCTCTGCTTCTTCCTTCACAGCTTCTTGAGCTTGTTTCTTTGTGCCAACGAAAAGAACGCTCTTTCCGCTTGCAACAATGTCACGAACAAATGTGTAAGCCTTGTCCACTTGTTCTGATGTAAGTTCGAGGTTGATGATATGAATATCATTTCTGGCAGTGAAAATGTATTTCTTCATCTTAGGGTTCCACTTTCTTGTTTGATGACCAAAGTGAACACCAGCCTCCAACAATTGTTTCATTGAAATAACTGACATAATTTTTCTACCTCCTGTTTTTTTGTCTTCCTCAAAGTATTCTCTCAAATCCGACCCAAATCAAAGAGAAGATTTGATTTTTACATTTGGATGATTTCTGAATTTTTGATACCAAATGCGTTCAGGCAACAGCGTTTGAAATGCCCTTTGAGTGTTTATTTGTCTTCAATGACTTGCACATGATAACACAAACAAAAGAAAAAAGCAAGCATTTTGCCCGCTTTTTATATCAATATTTTATGAATAGCATGTATCAACTTGATTTGTCGGCTTACGATGAGCTTTCTTAAAGCAGATTTAAATCATTTGTGATAAGTTTTTCCGTTCATGATTGTGAAAGCACGATAAATCTGCTCCAAAAGCATGATTCTGAAAAGGTTATGCGGAAAAGTCATTGGCGAAAAGGAAATTTTTTCGTTGCAATTTGCTTTCACTTTGTCACTGACTCCAAAGCTTCCGCCAATCACAAATGTGATGGCAGAATTTGTTTGCATAAGATTTTCAATTTTTCTGGCAAATTCTTCGCTTGAAAGTTCCTTTGATTTTATGTCGCAAAGGATGACGTATCCTTTGAGATTTTTCAAAATATCCTCACCCTCTTTTTCAAGGATGAGAGCAGAATTTTGCAAGTGGTTTTGTTCCTTGATTTCAACGATGTTGAGCTTGCAAAAAGCAGAGAGTCTCTTGACATATTCCGCCTGTTCGTCCTTTGAAAATTTCTCTTTCAAATTTCCCACGCACACCAAATTTATTGTCATCTAAAAAACCCCCAAATGAATGTCATGATGGTCACAATCGCCGAAAGTGCAATCGAGCCATATTTCAAAATTTTGATTTTAAGGTCAATGTTTTTATCTTCAACTTCCGGATGCAATTTTTCTTCCTCTTCCTGCTTGCTTTTGACAATCTCCATCGACTTGTTGACATATTGCATAAACTCCGCCAAATCAATGTACAGCACGTTCTTTTCGGCTGAATATAGTGGGTCGGAAGCGGTGTCGTTTTTAATGTCGTCAATCTGCTTGAAAAAGTTTTCTCGGACTGCCATATTTGCCAATTCTTTTTGCTTTTTTCCAAAGTTGTAATCAAAAGAATCCTTCATCAAAAGCTTCGTCAAATCAATGGCAAACACAACAAGAAGCCCCAGCACCAAAAGGAACATCACAAGTCCCAAGAATTGGCTTTGTATAAGGAATTTTGACACCTCTGTGAAGATATTTCCAATCGCACACCCGTTGGCTGACGCAAAGGACAAAAACACACTGATTGCATTGTTCATAAAGTGAATGATGATGCATGGATAGATTGAATTGCAGCTCCAGCACAAATAGCCCAGAAAGAAACCAATGATTGCCGCATAGAAGAATTGTTCGATGTTGAGGTGCAAAAGGCCAAACAACAGCCCAGAAAGAAGGATACTTTTCTTCATGCCAAGCGCAGAATTTCCTTTCAGAAGCATTCCTCTATGCAAACTTTCTTCGCAAATTGCAGGCAGAACCGCCGACACAAACAAATTAAGCAAAAGCCCCCACCACTCTTTTGAAACGCTGGAGCTGTGAGCCGCTGGAGTGTAGCCAAACATTTGAATTATGCCATTGAAGAAGCTTGAAACATAAACGTTGAGGCAGAAAACCACAACTCCAAGTACAATCGACACAAGCACCGTTTTGATTGACACTTTTTTGAAACTGAAAAACTTGCACGTTTCTTTCACCGACATTTTGTTAAGGCTTTTGAAAAGGAAAAATGGCAGCAGAAAAATAAGCCCCACCTGCGTCACGATTCCCAAAATTGAGCTTGCAAAATCGCCCAAAAATTCGAAAACACCAAAGTTTGAGCAAATCCTCAAAACAACAAAAAGCGCGACGACAACAAAATATATCAAATTTGTATGAAAACTTATTTTTTTCGACATAAACTCCAACCAAAAATTGTTATGTATTATTTTACTCTCATCAAAGTGCATTTATAACAATTATCACAATCGCAATCAAAACGGATGTAATCAAACTGACAGGAATTTTTCCCGCCATTGCAGGAGGACTTTGAACAAGTTCCCCCTCAGGTTTTTCCTCGATTTTTTCTTGTTTTTTGAGATAGAATCTGTAAATCAGCCACAGAATTGCCACAGTTGCAGCCGCAACCAAAACGGCACAAATGCAGCCCCACCAAGTCACATTGAAGGTGATTTCAAGCACGCCAATGTTCATCAAGAAACTCAAGATGATTGTTGTGAAGTTGTTGAACATATGGATGAGGATTGGATACAAAAGATTTCCTGTTTTTTCCATAACAAACGACAAAATGCAACCTAAAACGAAAGGATAAACAAACTGCATGATGTTTTGGTGAATGAGAGCAAACAAAACTCCGCACAAAATGATGCTGGCAACCGCAGAATAATAGTTTCGAAGCCCCTTGAAAATGACACCACGAAACAAAAGTTCTTCCACAATGGCAGGCACAACGCCAAGCAAAAGCAAATTCACAAACAGCCAACCAACATTGTCAAGTGGGAAAGGAACTGAACTGCTTGAAATTCCCAAAACGTCAAAAAGTTTGCCAAAGCAACCTTCAATCAACCAAATGAATCCAAAACAGAACATAATTCCAGCCAACGCACACAAAAGTGCCGTCCAAATGTTTGCTTTCTTGAAAGAAACGCCGGAAGCGGAAAATTTTATGCGGTTTGCTTTATGATAACAGAAATAAGTGACAACAAAAACAATTTGTGTCAACATCGTGAAAAGCAATGTCACCCCAAAATATCCCGCATTCATAAGCTCATTCAGTACATTTGCATCTTCTGCACACTTAAACCCAGTCCCTTTTGCAATCGCGATTGTGATGTATCCCAAAATCAGTCCAATAGCAAGAGGGAAAAGCAAAGCATAAAAATAGACATTTGCTCCGTCTTTCAACGTGTAAAAATTTCTTTTTTGAGATGTTTTTTTAAGAATTTTTTCGTTTTCCATGGAAATAATCATAACACAAAAAATGAAAAAACACAAACGATATGCTGGACAAACAAAATCTTTTGCGTTAATATATGAATATGAAAAGTTTTATGGAAGCAGCCTTGGAAGAGGCAAAAAAAGCAAAAAAGAAAGGTGAAGTGCCAATTGGCGCCGTGATTGTAAAGGACGGAAAAATGATTGCAAAAGGCCACAATCAAAGGGAAAAGAAGCAAAACGCCCTCCTTCACGCCGAAATTGTTGCCATCAACAAGGCATGCAAAAAGTTGCACAGTTGGAGACTTGACGATGCAGAAATTTATGTCACACTTGAACCTTGCCCAATGTGCGCCGGAGCAATTGCCAACGCCCGCCTCTCAAAGATGATTTATGGAGCGAAAGACAAAACCTCACAAGATGAGCTCTGCGGAAAAATCCTGTCAAGCATTCGCCTCAATCACAAGTGCGAAATGGTGCAGGCTGAGGAGTTTGAAAATGAATGTTCACAAATCCTCACCGACTTTTTCAAAGCAAAACGCAGCCAAAACTAAGAAATTTTCATTCAATCTTTAAAAAAGACAAAACAAAAAGCATGACTGAAAGTGCAAAAGCCTTTAAGCCAAAACAATGACAGCAAATTGGTTAAATTCCACCTTAAATTCAAAATCAAAACACAATTCCAAAAAGAAAAAATATGGTGTAGTATGCAAAATGTACTACACTATATTTTGTATTATGCAATAGAATTTTGAATTTTCAACAACCCGTCAACACCACCTCAAAAATCTGCAAAATATTAGAGAATTTCAAACAATTTTTGCTTATATTCTTCTTCAGTGATAAGCCCGCTGTCTCGCATTTGTTTCAGTTCTTCAATCTTTCTCTTTTTCTCTTCATAAGCTTGTTCTTCCTTGCGTTCCTCTTGACGAACTTCGCTTGGTCTGTTGATGACCACAACATCAGAAACAAACATTGAAATGAAAAGCAGAATCCATGGAAGATATCCCCCGCAAATCACAATGATGATGAAACCTGCCAAATAGCAGCCGTGTGACGTTCTGAAATATTTTCCTTTTTGACGAATTGAAAACAGCAGAAGAATACTTCCAACAAGCCCAACCGCAAAACTGATGACCACATAAATGATGTTTGTTGAATATGAAAGGAAATAATAATATTCCAAATATGCCGCAAGCTCTTCTTGATACAGCATAAGCAAAATTGACATAATCAAACTTGCTGTGATGCTGATCAAATTTATTATTGCAGATGCCATAATCAAATTTCGTTTTGTTTTGTTCATATAATACATCTCACGCTCCCCCTTCAATTTAGTTTGTCCATTCAAGTAAAATCATTTTCATTTTTTTCTGAAAACAATACTTCCCGAAATAATTTGTTCTATATCTTCAAATATATTAACATCAAACAAAAATATTTGTCAAATTATTTTGAAAAAATGATGATTTATGGTTAAATATTATTGTATTGCAAAATCACATATCAAATTTTAATTGGAGTTTTTATGAGAATTGAAAAAAGAACAATCGTCATCACTGGTGCTTCAAGCGGAATCGGGCTTGGGCTTAAGGAAAAGTTCGAAAAAAAAGGAGATGTTGTCATTGATGTGTCGCTCAATGGTGCAGATTATCAATGCGATGTCGCTGACCACAAGCAACTCAAGGCCGTTTTCGATGACATTTATCTCAACCATGGGGAAATTGACATTCTAGTCACCTGTGCCGGATATGGAATCAGTGGTGCGATTGAGCTTTTGAAAGAAGAAGACACGAAAAAGCAATTTGATGTAAACTTTTTTGGCACCGCAAACGCCTGCAAATATGCCATCCCAATGATGAAGAAAAAGGGTAAAATGGTGATTATCGCTTCAGCCACAGCCCTCTTTCCATTGCCATTCAAGGCATATTATTGTGCAAGCAAGGCAGCCGTTGACAGTTTCGCTCAAAGTTTGCGAATGGAACTTTCTCGCACAAAAATTCAAGTGACATCAATTTGCCCTGGAGACATCAAAACAAACTTCTCAAACAACCGCGTGAAAGTGTATGAAACAAATGAGCGATATGGCAACTCAATTGAACTTTCAACAAAACCAACCGAAAAAACCGAAAAACGCAGAATGCCACCTGAATATGCGGTGAAAAAGCTTATGAAAATTTGCGAAAAGAAACATTTCAAGCCACGCTACATCATCGGAAAACAATACAAGTTTTTCAATGTTTGCAGAAAAGTTTTCACAACAAATCGTCTCAACAAATTTATCACAAAAATCTTTTACAAAAAATAGAGCTTCCGCCTTTTTTTTGTTATTTAAAATCTAAAAAGTTCACTTTGTCCAACACCCCAAAAATTCGACATTGCCATCGCCACCCTTGATTGGTGATGTGATGATTCCTTTATTTTCGAAACCAAACGATTTAAAGCAGTCACAAACCTTATCAAGCACTTTTTTGTGGACCTTTTCGTCCTTAACAATCCCCTTGTGCTTTCTGGCATATTCCAACCCGCACTCAAATTGAGGTTTAATCAATGCAACAATCTCAATTTTATCAAAATCATTGGCAAGTTTTGGCACAAGCATCGTCAAACTGACAAACGAAACATCAATCACAACAGTGTCAACATCGGACAAGCCTTCTTTGGGAAGATTTAAATAGTTTGTTTTCTCAAGATTCACAACTCTTTCATCTGCACGAATTTTCTCGGCAAGTTGCCCCTCACCAGTGTCAACAGCATAAACCTTTTTCGCTCCATTCTGCAACGAAACATCGGTGAATCCACCTGTTGAAGCACCAATGTCCAAAACAACTTTTCCAGAAAGAGAAATTCCAAAATCTTCAAGTGCCTTCTGAAGTTTAAAGCCCCCACGAGAAACGAACTCAAAAGGCTTTGCCTCCAAATTTGCGTCATCCAAGCATTGCATTGAGGCTTTTGTTGCCTTCACTCCATCAACACTAACCCTGCCACTTTCAACTGCTTGCTTTGCTTTCTCTCTTGAAGGATAAAATCCCTTTTCAACTAATAAAACATCCAATCTTTTGCTCATAAGATGATTATAACACAAAATTTTGAATTTTCAAAGGAACAACTCACAAAATTTTAGCATTGACATAGATTGATAATGGAGGCAAAAATGAATTACACAACAAGATATTGCGCTGGTTTTTGTCAAGATTTGCGTCCATTTTCTAACTGTTGTCAG
>JAGBFI010000037.1 GCA_017936585.1 Clostridia bacterium
AAAGAAGAGGCTGGAGGATTGCCATGGTGAAAAAAGAAATTGCTTTGAGTATAAAGCAAAAGATGAATTTAGAAATGAAATCGATTATGGAACTTTTGGATAAGATGTGCTTCTTAAATTTTTCAGATGAAGAAAAAGTGAAGCAGATTGAATACATCCGTTCCTGCCGCTTGAGATATCTTGAGTTGGAAAAGCAGCTTATTATGGAGAAACAGGCAGCAGGCATGAAGATAGGAAATTATCTTCATATATCTAAAAATAAATATTCAAATTATTGAGGTGAAAAATGAGTGAAAGAATTTATGAAGATTATATAAAAAATGGTTGTTGTCCAGCAGGCTTTAATGAGGCGTGTAAATCTTATGTGTTTGGACAATCAGTGGTTGATGTGTTGTTGGATAAAATTGCGGATTTAAAAGCAAAGATTGCAGAGAAAGATAAAGAAATTAAAGAAATTAAAATTGATTTGGGAATGTATAAATCTGTTAATCAATTTTTAAATGAATATGGATTTGAAAAAGCAAAGAAAGTTTTACTTTCTATTGAAAAACAAAAGACAAAAGACGAAAACTTGGCTGCAATAGCTGAGTTGCATAGACTGAAAGGTTTTTGTGATAGGTGGAAAAGGTCAGATGGTTCTTTTGATTATGTAATAGTTCAACATACTGCAGGAAATAGATTGTTTCCAACTTTATATGGTTTTATCGACCAAATAATCAATCAGTTGGAGGTAGAAAATGGTCGGTTATGATTGGTTTTTAACGTTTAATTCTAAAAAGAGTTGTTGTGATTTTGAGCCTTATATTTCTTCTTTTAAGGATTTGGAATACGCTATTTTTGTAAAGCATAGCGCTAAAATAGAAGGAAGGGAGCATTTTCATTTGTTACTTGTGTTTTCTAAAAGAAAAAGTTTTGATGTGATAAAAAAATATTTTCCTTTTTCAGAAATACATCGTATAGAAAATTCCGTGATTCCGTTCAGGAATTATTGTTTGAAGCGATTTTGTTGTATTGATGGTCCGTGTGAGATTGGAAAATTTTTGGATGAGTGAGGTGTGTCTTGAGTCTTAATATTGGTTATCTTTCTTGTGGCAGGACGGATGCTTCTGATGAGGTTTATACTCCGTTTTATGCTGTAGAACCTATTTTAGAGTTTATTCCTAAAGATAAAAAGATATGGTGTCCTTTTGATGAGGAATGGTCTGCTTTTGTTCAATTGTTAAAAGAGAGAGGTTTTGATGTGATAAATTCTAATTTGACTGGTGGATATGATTTCTTTGAGTATGAGCCTAAAGAGTGGGATATTATAGTAACTAATCCTCCGTTTAGCAAAAAAGACAAGGTATTGAAAAGAGTTTATGAATTAGAAAAACCTTTTGCTTTGTTGCTCCCTATACAAACTCTTCAATCTAAAGAAAGATTTAAATATCTTTCTCGTGGATGTGAGATACTTTGTTTTGATAAAAGAATTGATTATCACACAAATGGAAATATGGAAATATACACAACAGGTAATCACTTCGCAAGTGCATATTTTTGTAGAGGAATACTTCCTGCTCCATTGGTTTTTCGTAAATTAAATAAATATAATAGAACTTTATTGGAGGTGAAATAATGGTTAGTTCATATCGTAAAACATTTTTTGTTTGTGAGTGTGATTTGTGTGGTTTAACTCTTGTTATTGAAAAATCTTCTAAGGTTTACAATAGGGCTCAAGCTGCACGTTCTTTTGGTTTTTCATATGGTAGAAATAGAAAGTGTTATTGTAAATATTGTAGGTAAATGGTTAAGAAGTTAAACGTTTGACTACTGCTCCAGAACCTGTAGTTTTTCGAAAAACTACATATAAAAAAACTAGGTTTTAAGCCTAGTTTTTTATTGTTATTAGTCCAAACGTTCCATTCCAAAATATGAAGTGTTCGGATGTTGTTGATTTTGGTGGTGATAGGTGGGATCGAACCACCGACCTTATGGGTATGAACCATACGCTCTAACCAGCTGAGCTACATCACCATGTGATAAAGATAATATCACAAAAAAAAAGTAAAAGTCAACGAATATTGGCAATTTTATTTGCTTTTAACAAAAAAAATGATTATACTTTTCATATAAGGAGACAAAGAAATGATTGAAGAGCAAATCAAAAAAGCAAACATTCAAGCGATGAAAGATAAGGATACTGTTGCAAGAGCCTTTTACAGTGTTTTGATGAACAAAATTATGTTGGAGAAGATTGCAAGACGCGAAAGTGGAAAGGAACTTGTTGATGCAGACATTTCAAACATCATTCAAAAAGTGATCAAAGAGCTCAATGACGAGAAAGAAAACTATGTCAAAGTTGGAAACACTGCCCAAGTTGAAGTTATTGAAAGACAAATTGGAATTGCATCTGCATATTTGCCAAAGCAACTTTCGAAAGAAGAAATCAAGGCAATTATTGTTGCGCTTGAAGACAAGTCAATTCCAACAGTTATGAAACATTTTAAAGCAAACTACAATGGGCAAGTTGACATGAGACTTGTTCAAGAAGTTTTGAAGGAAATTTGATGAAGGTTTTTGCTGTAAGTGATTTACATCTTTCGGTCAACAACCCAAAGCCAATGGACATTTTTGGCCCTGCTTGGGATGGCTATGTTGACAAGATTTTTGCCGACTGGCAGGAGAAGGTGTCGGAAGACGACCTTGTTTTGCTTGCCGGTGATTTTTCATGGGCAATGAAGCTTGAAGATACAAAATCTGATTTTGACATGCTGAAAAATCTGCCGGGAAAGAAGGTTATCATTCGTGGAAATCACGACTATTGGTGGAACAGCATAACAGCGGTGCGTGGAATTTTGCCTGAAAAATTTTATGCCATTCAAAATGATGCCATAAAGTTTGAGGATGTGATTGTGTGCGGAACGCGACTGTGGGTGCTTCCGGACGGAAAACCAATGACCGCGGAGAATGAAAAAATTTACAAGCGAGAACTCATTCGTCTTGAGCTGACTCTTCAAAATGCGCAAAAACTTCAAACAGAAAATGAGACAATCATTTGTATGCTGCACTATCCGCCTTACACATTCAAAGAAGAGGACAATGAGGTGACAGCACTTTTGGAAAAATACGGTGTCAAAAAAGTTGTTTATGGACACCTGCACGCCAACCGCAAGCAAAGTTTGTTTCTTGAAAAAAATGGAATTGAATATTATCTCACCTCTTGCGACATCGTTGAAAACCGACTTATTGAAATTCTTTAGGCGACTTTGCTTAAAGAGTTTTTGTTTTTTTATTGACTTTTGTGGCAATAATAGTGTAAACTATAAAAGAACTTTCACTGAAAAGTCTTTTTTCGGTGATTACTTGGAGATTATATGAAAAAATGGGCTAAAATTTTGTGTTGCCTCGCACTCTTCGCTTGCGTTTTGGCTGGCTGCGGAACTGTTGGCAACATCAACAACACGGAAAAAGAAATCATTTACAACGGAAATGCTGCCGTTTTGGTTGGAAATCACCTTTATTATGGAAATAGTCATGTGGACACAGATTTTGAAAATGAAGAGGCATATCGCACAAGCGCTGGGAGTTCATATCTTGCAAGACTGGACACAAGCAAAAACATGACAGGCATCAATGCAGACCTTTCACCAAAGCATGTTGAAAATGTTGCAAGCGAAGTGACAGGACACGACAAATCATTCATGTTTGTTCTTGGGCAAAACATTTACTATGCAACACCAAACATCCACAAGGGTGAGGATGCAGAAGGAAATGTCAGCAACAACTTCTCATTCACAACAATCTACAAAAGTGCTTTGAATGGTGATGGCAAGAAAGAACTTTACACAACAACAGCAGATGTGACACAAATTGAAACATTGAAATTCGATGGAAAATATTACATTGTCATTCTTGCAGGCGAAAAACTTGTGAAAATTGACCTCTCTTCAGACAAAGCAACAGAACTTGCAACAGGCGTAAAGAGTGCAGCAATGCCCGAGACATATGAAAAAAGCAAAGTTGGAAGCACTTTGGACTGGAACGGATATGTTTACTACACAACAGCCAAGAGCGATGAAAATTCAGCTCTTTCAGGCTATAATGTGAACCGTGTTGCCATCAACACTGAAAAAGCGGAAGCTGTTTACACAGCAGGCGGCACAAAAACAATCACATTCCTTGACAGGGAAAGAGACGTGCTTGTTTATTCAATTGGAAGCGAAGTTTATGTTTCAACAAAATCAAACAACAAAAACGATTTCATCAACTCACAACATTTGCTTCAAGCAACATCATCAATTTCAGGATTCAACCTTGTGACTTCAGTTTCAACTGAGCAAGATGGAGCAAAGAAAGAAACAATCCACGGATATGTCTTCACAAGTGGTTCAGCACTCAACTATGTGACAAGCAATTTTGCAAGAGAAGGAGCAATCACTTTCAAAGATGCAGCCGGAACAGCAATCACAGGCTATACAACAGTGCTTGTTTCAGGAAGAACGGTTTATCTTGCAACAACATCTGCAATCTATAAAGCAGACATCTCAAGCGTGTTCATCACTTCAAGTGAAACAGTGACTTGTCAAACAATTGTCACAATGACAACAATCGACACAGGAGCATTTGCTTTTGACGGAGATTATGTTTATTACTACGCAGGACTTGAAACACTCGAATCTGAAGGTGGAGAAACAACAGAAGTTGAAGATGATTCACTCTATCTTTACAGAGCCAAAATTTCAAGTTCGCAAAATGCCAAAGCATATCAGCTTTTGAGTGCGGCTCAAGATTCAGACAGAAAAAACAAATAAGAGGCAACAACCTCTTATTTTTTTGTCTTTGAAAATGTGCGATAATTTCAAACTTTTCCATTTATTTCATTGAAATTTTGAAAATATCTTTGTAAAGTTTGATTTTTCTAACATTTTCCGTGACATTTTTTCTGATTTGACCATTTTCGACACTTTAGTGCCGTTCGCGACAAAAACGCCCTTTTTTCTATTTCTCGCTATGTGAATATTTATGTTATCTTAATCATGTTTTGCAGAGCAAATTAAAAATAAGGAGATTTATTGTTATGGAAAAGATTAAAGAAACAAAATTACCAAAGATTTACATTGCTGACGCAACAGAGGATAACCTTTTGATTGATTATTTCAAAAACAACTCAAATTTTGATTTCATTGGGGCGAGTTTCGATGGCGAGCAGGTTGTGGAAGCGGTGAAAAAAGAAAAACCTGATGTGCTTGTGATGGAGGTTATGCTTTCAAGTTTGGACGGCTTTGCGGTTATGGAAAAATTAAGAGATTTGAAAGAAGAGATGCCAAAGGTGTTTTTCGTTTCAAATCTCTCACACAGCGGATTTGTGACAAAAGCAATTCAAATGGGGGCAAGTTATTTCATGGTGAAGCCGGTTTCTCCTGAAAACTTGGAAAATCGCATTTATGAGGTGTTCAACAACGGGCGTCATAACAGCGAAAGCAAGCAACTTGACGAAAAAATTTCAAATATTTTCATCAGCATTGGTATTCCGGCGCATATAAAAGGATATCAGTTCCTTCGCGAAGCGGTCAAACTTGCCGTTGAGGAACCAGAAATCATCGGTTCAATCACAAAGAAACTTTATCCAACCATTGCAGAGCGTTTTGAAACAAGCTCAAGCAAGGTGGAGAGAGGAATGCGTCATGCCATCGAAGTTGCTTGGAACAGAGGTAAAATCGAGAACATAAACAACATTTTTGGGCTGAAGATTTACAATCGCAACGAAAAACCAACAAATGGAGAACTTATTGCACTCATCGCTGACAAAATGATTATGGACGGCTGATTTGGAGCTTAAATTGGCTGCCATGTGGATATGAGAAGTGGTAAAAAATCTGAAAAATCGCAAGTTTTTTCTCCAAAAACAGCCTCAAAACTGCCAAAAAAGTAAAAAAAATTGATATTAGGTATTGAATTACGTTTTTTGTTGTGTTATAATAATCACATCTTAGGGGGTATTTCTATGTCTAGAACTTTCTCAAAAATTATGGTTGTCTGTGCAATGGTCATTCTTTTGCCACTTATGGTTGTTTGCACAGCGTTCGCCGCATACAACGCAATTGACGCGATTGTAAATGTGAAGACAATCGTTGATGTAAAGTCAGTTGACCAAAGCGTTTATGCAAGCGTGATGTATGATGGTGAATCAAATGAAACATTCACAATCAAAAAAGGTCACACACAAAAAGCAGAAATTAAAGCACACTATTCAAAGGCTGCTTATGAATTCCTCGGTTGGTTTGTTGGTGACGAAAAAAAATATGAAAGTGCAAAAGCAAACAACACAGTTGAGCTCAACAATGCAGAAACACTTTCATTCAACATGACTGACGCTGAAAATTATTTGGCAGTTTATGAAATCGTGAAATATGACGTTTCGTATGACTATCCAGAAGACCCTGAAGTTGACATTGACGACGTTTTCTCAACAACAGCTCCAGAGGGCGGAAAATATCAATATAACTACGGCGAAGCTCTTCCAACGCTCACAACAACAAATCCAGAATATTATTTTGCTGGCTGGGTTGTGAACGGCGCAAGATACACAACAGCAACATTCGCACAAGCTGACACATATGTTTTGGCTCACCCATGGCTTGAAGTTGAAAAGGTGGCAATCACATTCAAAGCAGGCGACACAGTTCTCAAGACTGAAGATGTGATCAAAGATCAAACATATGTTCTTCCAACAGTTGAAGACCTTATTGCAGGAACCTCTGTTGAAAACTCATACAAAGTCGCAGGCTACACATACAGCTGGGCAATCAACGGTGCAACAGTGACACAAATAAACCCAACAGCAGCATGCACAGTTGAAATCAAAGCAACTCCAATTCAATACACAGCAACACTCAAATATGACGCATCTCTTCTTGCAGAAGGTCAAGTCGTTGAGGCTGTGACATTCACGGTTGAAGATTATGACGGATTTGACGCTTGGTTCAACCTTGACTTGAAATATTCATTCACATCGATTAAAGGGTTTAACTTTAAAAACGGAACAACAGACAAAACTGTTCTTGCTTATGGAACAGGTGCAAGCTTGGCAGAATTTGTTGCAGAAGATTTCCCAACAACATCTGCATCAGTTGAAATTGAAATGCTTATCAACAGTGATTACTCATCACTCAAGGTGACAGGAACAACATCATTCAAAGCTGGAAGCGGCAGCATCTTCAACAAAGATGTATACAAACTTGTTGATGTCAATGGCGTTGAAGATTATGAAGTTGTTGAAGGATTGGACGGAGCTCAAAAACTTGGGACTCAAACAATCAAAGAACTTCTTGATGTTGAAGGAACAACCCTTGCAGCATCAAACGGAGATGGAACATACACAGAAGTTAAACTTGTTGCATTGATTGTAAACGGGCACGAACTTTCAGTTCCAGTTGACGGAAGAGAAAATGTTTACGATTTGATTGAAGCGCTTTTGGCAAATGGCAAGACAAGTGCGGTTGACGGAGAGGTGTTCACAATCAACTCACTTCAAGCTTGTTTTGAAACAATCTAAAAAAAAATTGAAAAACTTTTGAAAAAAAGTTGACACAGTCTCTCTAAGTGTGTTAAACTTAGAGAGCAATTGGGAGTTTAGCTCAGTTGGTAGAGTACCTGCCTTACAAGCAGAGGGTCATAGGTTCGAGCCCTATAACTCCCACCAAAAGAAAAAAGAACAGTATTAGAACTGTTTTTTTTTCGAAGAGAAGGGGATATAATCTAGGATGTGAGTTCGAACGGCATGCAGACACCCGCGCCTATGCAGTATAAGGACCACCAGAACGAAGAAAAACGGTTTAAATGACCGTTTTTTTATTTGGAATGTAGAGTGTGTTATTGAAGGGGTTGAATGGCCTTCTTATTCTACTTCGCCGTATAACGACCACAAAAACGAAGAAGGGAATGGTTTTGAGACAGTTCTCTTTTTTTATTTTCCAATCATTTGGCGACTGGCGAATTTTGTGATACAATATGAAATATGAAAATTGATTTTAAAGAATTCCCTTTGATTTTGGCGCCAATGGCGGGAGTTACGGATATAGGTTTCAGGTCGGTGGCTTCCTCTTTTGGTGCGGATGCCACTGTCACTGAGATGTTGTCGGCACGCGCGATGTTTCACAATCCAAAGAAAACTGAGCTTATGACGTTGACAACCGCCGAGGAAAGGGTGAAGATTGCACAGATTTTTGGGCATGAGCCGGACTTTATGGTGAAGGCTGTGCAGAGCGACCTGCTTGCAAAATTCGACAGTATTGACATCAACATGGGATGTCCAGCGCCTAAGATTGTCAAAAACGGCGAGGGCTCTGCACTGATGGATGATTTGTCACTTGCGGGTAAGATTGTTTCAACTGTTAAAGGTGCAACTGGCAGACCTGTTTCGGTGAAGTTCCGAAAAGGGCACAAAACTGAAAACTTTATGGATTTTGCAGCAATGTGTGAAGATTGCGGGGCAGATTTCATAACTTTTCACGCGCGAACTGTGGCTCAGGGCTACAGCGGCAAGGCGGATTTGGAAGCCATCGCAAAGGTTAAGGCAAAAGCAAAAATTCCTGTGATTGGAAATGGAGACATTGTTGATCTACCTTCGCTTGAAGCAATGAAAAGCACGGGTGTGGACGGAGTTATGATTGGCAGAGGTTCACTTGGGAAACCTTGGCTATTTGCCGAACTTAAGGGTAATAATATGAGAGTGGACAAAATTGCTGTCGTTGAAAAGCACGTTGCGCTCCTTCGCGAACATTTCGAAGAAAGTTGGCTTAAACTTTATATAAGAAAACACTTGTTGTGGTATGCGGCTAATCTGCCGATGGCGGCTTCGCTTAGATTGAAATTGGCAACTTGTGAAGATATTGACGAATGTTTGGAAATTTTAAGAAAAGCATTTGTTTCAGCGTAAATTCGTTTTGCAAAACAGGGCAAATGGTGTAAAATTAAAAATGAAAAGAGGTCATGTTTATGAAAAGGACGATAAGAGATTTAAAAAACATAAAGGGTAAAAGAATTTTGCTTCGTTGCGATTTCAACGTTCCACTCGACCATTGGGGGGACATCTTGAACGACAACCGCATCAAACAGGCTTTGCCAACAATTTCTTATTTGGTTGACCAAGGAGCAAAATTGATTGTTTGCTCGCACCTTGGCAGACCAAAGGGCTATGACAAATATTTGTCGCTTTTCCCAGTGGCCGTCTATTTGATGAAATATTTTCCAAACAAGGTGAAGTTTTGTGGAAAAGTTGTCGGGTCTGAAGTGACTGCGGCTGCCTCAAAGCTTAAGGACGGCGAAATTTTGGTGCTCGAAAATTTGCGTTTCGACAGCAGAGAAACTGAAAATGACCCAACTTTTGTGCAAGAACTTGTCTCTCTTGCAGACATTTTTGTGGATGACGCTTTTGGAGTGGCTCACAGAAAACATGCGTCAAACTATGGTGTGGCGCTCAAGCTTCCAACAGCGGTTGGATTTTTGATTGAAAAAGAACTTGAAGTGTTTGACAAAGCGTTCCAAACACCAGCACATCCTTTTGTGGCTATATTTGGCGGTGCAAAAGTTGACGACAAACTCAACCTCATCAACAATGTCATGAAGTTTGCAGACACAATCATCATCGGCGGAGGAATGGCATACACATTTTTGCAAGCAAAAGGCATAAATATTGGCAATTCAATCGTTTCGCTCGATCTTGTGGATGATGCGAAAAGGATTATGGATGAAGCGGAGAAACGCAATATCAAAATCCTTCTTCCAGTTGACCATTTGGCAATTTGCGAAGGAAAGAAGGGTGTTGTTCGCACAAAAGAGTTGTTTAAAGGAATGACCGCTCTTGACATCGGAAACAAAACAATCAAGTTGTTCACGGATGAAATTTTAAATGCAAAACAAATCATTTGGAATGGCCCACTTGGGAAATATGAAGACTCAAGATTCAAAAAAGGAACCATGAAAATTGCCAAGGCTGTTGCAAAAAGTGGAGCTTATTCAATTGTTGGCGGCGGCGACAGCGTCAGCGCAGTTGAAATCAGTGGTGTTGCAGACAGAATTAACCACCTCTCAACGGGTGGCGGTGCAAGCATGAAATTGATGGAAGGAAAAGTTTTGCCAGCAATCGAGGTTGTTGACACTCTTTAAGGAGGGGTGAATGAAAAAGCTTATCATCGGAAATTTTAAAATGAACACAAAGCCAAGCGAATTTAAAAATTACGCTATGACCTTTGCGACAAAAACAAAAAACAGCAAAAATGACATCGTGATCTGTCCACCATACACACATCTTGGTGTTGCAAAAGAATTTTTTGCTGGCACGAAAATTGCCTATGGAGCTCAAAACATCTGTGAAGAGCCAAAGGGTTCTTTCACTGGTGAAGTTGGTGCGGACATGATCAAGGACTTGGGTGCGACATATGTGATTATCGGGCACTCAGAGCGCAGAGCAAAATTTAAGGAAAGCGACAAACTTATCAACAAAAAAATCAAAACCGCTCTTGCTTGCGGTCTGAAAGTCATTTTGTGTGTGGGGGAAAACTTGCAAACAAGAAATGCAAAGCAGGCTTGCCAGTTTATCAGAAAGCAAATTGATGACGACTTGAAGGGAATTTATGAAAATGAGCTTGACAGCGTGATTGTGGCTTATGAGCCAATTTGGGCAATCGGCACAGGGCACGTTGCAAACAAAAGAGACATTGCAAAGATGGCTCAAACAATCAGAGATGAAATTGAACACCAATTTTCAAAGAAGGCTGCCTCAGCAATCACTGTTGTTTATGGCGGCAGTGTGAACATTTCAAACTACAAAAACCTTTTGACAACTGAAGGACTTGATGGAGCTTTGATGGGCGGCGCTTGTCTTGACGTTGACAACTTTGCAATCATTGCAAAAGAAAATTATTGATTGGAGACAGGATGGAACATATCGCGTTATACAGAAAATACAGACCAAAAACTTTTGAAGAAGTTATCGGGCAAGACCACATCACAAAAACCTTGCAAAATCAAATCATAAATGGTCAGGTTGGTCACGCATATCTTTTCACTGGCACAAGAGGAACGGGAAAAACCAGTGTAACAAAAATTTTTGCAAAGTCTGTCAATTGTTTAAGCCCAGTGCGTGGGTCTGCGTGCGGAGAATGCGAAAATTGCAAACGTCTGGCGCAAGAAAATGACATCAACATCATTGAGATTGACGCGGCATCAAACAACAAGGTTGATGACATCAGACAAATTCGTGAGAAAGTGAAATTTATGCCTGTTGGAGCGAAATATAAAGTCTACATCGTGGACGAAGTTCATATGCTTTCAGACAGTGCGTTCAACGCACTTTTGAAGACATTGGAGGAGCCTCCCTCTTACGTGATTTTTATTTTGGCGACAACGGAAGTTCACAAACTCCCACAAACAATCCTGTCCAGATGCGTGCGTTTCGATTTTAGATTGGTTTCTGTTGACGAACTTTCAAAACATTTGGCGAAGGTTTTTGAGAAAGAACAAATCAAATATGATGCCGAAAGTCTGAAAATCATTGCCAGTGCAGGCGAAGGAAGCGTTCGTGACACACTTTCAATTGCGGATAGTATTGCTTCATATTGCCAAAAAGACATCACGAAAGAAAAGACATTGGGAGTTCTTGGCACAACCGATCACGACCTTATCATCAATTTCTTTGACAAAGTTCAAGAAAAGGATGTTGGCGGTGTGTTGTCACTTATTGACCAAATTGAAAAAGAAGGCAAAAACTTGGCGGTGTTTTCAAAGGACCTTTCAAAACACGCAAGAAATTTGTTGATTTGCAAATCTTGTGAAAACTCATCAGACATTTTGTCCTTGCCGGATGATGTTTTTGTAATGTACAAACAACAAGCGGAAAAGTTTGAAGAAAAAGACCTCATCAGATACATGCAAGTTTTCTCGAGCGCGGAAAGCGAATTGAGATACACACTTTCGGTGAGATTGCTGCTTGAAACAACTTGCTTGACAGCAATGCTTGGGTTTGACGCAAAAAAAAACTGAAAATTGAGCGGGACATCACAAAAATGTCCGCAACAAACGTGTGGGGAAAGGTTGTTCTTTATCTTAAAGAACACAAAAAGGTTGCTTTGCACGTGGCTTGTGGAGACATCACAAACGCAAAACTTGAAGACGGAAAATTGATTATCCGTTCAAGTGACGACTTTCTGATTGACGTTTTGGAAAACGGACGTAAGGACATTGAAGCTGCCATTCGCTGGCAGGGGTTGGAACTTAAGTTTGAAGTTGAAAAGTTTGAAAGCAAAGCTCAAAAAATTGAAAAGGACATAAAAAAAGCGCAAAATTTCTTTGGAAGCAAACTTACTTTTGAGGAATAAACATAAAAAGGAGACAAAATGGGATACGGATTTGGTGGTGGATTTGGCGGAGGAAATATGCAAGCACTTATGCGCCAAGCACAAAAAATGCAAGAAGACATGAAAAGAATTCGTGAAGAGATTGATGAAACGGAATACACATCATCTGTTGGTGGCGGAATGGTTGAGGTGACAATGCTTGGAAACAAAACGGTGAAAGCAGTCAGAATCAAGCCAGAGGTTGTTGACCCAGAGGATGTTGAAATGCTTGAAGATTTGGTTGTCAGTGCAGTGAACGACTGCGTCAACAAAATCACTGCTGACGAGCAAGCAAAATTGCCAAACTTGGGAATGTGAGAATGGAAGAACCAATTGAGAAACTTGTTGAATATTTCAGAAGTTTGCCAGGCGTAGGGAAGAAAACTGCCCAACGCTATGTTTTTTACATCATCGAAAACGACAGGAGCAAGGCGGAAAATTTCGCAAAAGCCATCATGGAAGTGAAGGACAAAGTGAGGCTTTGCAAAGAGTGTGGAAACTACGCATCCTCAGAGCTTTGCCCAATTTGTGAGAAGAGAAATCACAAAGTCATCTGCGTTGTGCAAGAGCCAAAAGATATTTTGTCAATGGAGAAAGTGAAAACCTTTGACGGAGTGTATCATGTGCTTTATGGGACAATAAATCCTCTGGAAAACAAGGGACCAAATGACATCAAGATAAAGGAACTTCTTGCGCGAATTGGCAGACACAATGTGGAAGAAGTGATCATGGCGACAAATCCGGACGTGAGCGGCGAAGCAACGGCGATGTATATTGCAAAAATCGTCAAACCTATGGGGGTGAAGGTGACGCGTCTTGCGCAAGGAATTGCTATGGGAAGCGACATCGAGTTTGCCGATGAATTAACGCTTGAGAAAGCTTTGAGAGCAAGACAAGAAATTTAAAGTGGCACAGCCACTTTTTTTATTGCTATTTTTTGCACTTTTTGTTATACTTTAATGGAAAGCGAGGAGAATCCTCAATTCAATGGAGCTTGAAATGGATTTTAAGGAACAAATTAAACAAACACTTGCAGACTCTGCAACAAAGCTTGGACTTTCAACAGGCAATTTGTCTGTGACATTTTCGAACCGTCCTGAACTTTGCGACTATCAATGCAACTATGCGATGATGATGGCAAAGCAGGTTGGTCAGAGACCTTTTGATTTGGCTGAAAAAATTGTCAACGGCATTGGTGAGAGCGAAAACTTTGAACTTGCTGTTGTGATGCCAGGGTTTATCAACATCAAAGTGAAAGAAAAAGCGCTGGCTGAATATGGAGATTTCCTTTTGGGAGATAAAAATCTTGGAGTTCCTCAGGTTGAAAAATCACGTCTTGTGTTTTTTGATTATGGTGGAGCAAACGTTGCAAAGGAGCTTCATGTTGGGCACTTGCGTTCTCCAATTGTTGGAGAAGCTCTCAAAAGACTTCATCTTGCAATGGGTGACAAGACATTGGCAGATGTGCATTTGGGTGATTTTGGGCTTCAGATGGGGTTGACACTTTTGCAACTTCACGAAGATGGCTATTTGGACGAATTTTTCAAAGCAGATGCTGACATTCAAAAGCTGGAACTGCCAAATGTTACGCTTGATGTTTTGAATGAGGAATATCCAAAAGCAAGCAAAAGAAAGGATGTGGACGAAGATTTCAAGGCGAATGCGGATGAAATCACGTTGTTTATTCAGCAGCGTAAGGAGCCATATTTTTCAATCTACAACAAAATCAGAGCATTGTCTGTGGCAGAAATTGAGAAGAACTACACAAAACTGAATGCTGAGTTTGATTTCTATTATGGCGAAAGTGATGCCTATGCTTTGATTGACGAAACTGTGCAAGTTTTTGTTGACAAAGGGTTGGCAAGAGAGAGTGAGGGGGCTTTGGTTGTGGATGTTGCACGCGAGGGAGAGCATATTCCAATTCCAAAGAAGAGTGAGGATGAGCCTCAAAGATATAAAAATCCAATGCCACCAGCAATCATCAAAAAGTATAATGGTGGCGATTTGTATGCGACAACTGACATTGCAACAATTCTGATCAGAAATCGCGACTATGCTCCGGACGAAATTGTGTATGTGACGGACAATCGTCAAGGAAATCATTTTGAGCAGGTGTTTAGATGTTGCAAACTTGCTGGGGTTTCTCCGGAGGAGCAAAAACTTACACACGTGGCTTTCGGCACAATGAATGGGCAAGATGGAAAACCTTTCAAAACACGTTCGGGCGAAACCGTAAAGTTTAAGGATGTGCTTGGGCTTGTTGTGTCCAAAGCGGCAGAAAAGTTGGCTTCAAACGGCATTGAGGGGGATGATGAACTTGCACGTAAGATTGGTGTTGGGGCGATGAAATTCGGCGATCTTTCTGTTGCCGTTGGCAAGGACTATGTTTTTGACATCGACAAATTCCTTGCGTTTGATGGCAAGACGGGGCCATATATTCAATATACAATTGCGCGTATCAACTCAATTCTTGCAAAAGCGGGTTTTGCTGGTGGCAAGGTAAAAGTGAGCAGTGTGGAAGAAAGGAACATCTTGCTTGCAGTTTTGAAACTTTGCTCAGCTTATCAAGTTTGCTATGATTCATATTCAATGAATGCTCTGTGCTTGGCGGCGTTTGACCTTGCAAGTGAGTTCTCAACTCTTTACAACAATCACAAAATTTTGTCCGAAACAGATAATCAGAAAAAGGAAGGCTTGCTTTCAATCTGCGTTTTGGTGAAAAAATGTCTCGAAAAAGCTCTTTGGACACTTGGAATTGACAGCGTTGAAAAAATGTAAAGAAAAACATTTATTTCGCCTATATTTACGGGAGAAAAAATATTTTAAAAATTTTCCAAAAAGGTCTTTACAAATCAAAACTTTTGTGTTATGATATGGGCATAAAGGAACATATGGAGGTGTGGTATGAAAATTGCATACTCAAACGAAATCGAAAAATCAACAGTAGTTGTTGCTCCTGACAAAGTGACAAAAGATGGCGTTAAATATTTTTCAGCCAACTTTTCAAAATCAAAGGAAAATGACTTTCTTGTTAAATAATTTATGAAAATATCGCTTATTGCGGTATTTTTTTTAAAATTGTTTTGTTTTTTTGCTTTTATGTGATAAACTATTTATAGAAAAATATGTTCGGAGTTTCTATGAAAAAGTATCAATTTCTCTATCCAGCTATATTTATCAAAGACGAAGACGGCTCTTGTCAGGTGATTTTTCCAGATTTAAACATATACACTGACGGGCAGAATATGTCTGATGCTTATTTCTATGCAAAGGGATTGCTTAAGGCGTATTTTTCATATGCAATGAAATATGAAACCGAATATAATAAGCCAAGTAAAATCGAAAATATCATTCCAAAATGCAAGGCAAATGAAACAGCAATGTATATTGATGCGATTGTTGAGTCGGATGAATAAAATCAAAATCACCACTTGATGGTGATTTTTTTTAATTTTGATACAGAAGACAACTGGAATGTTGGTTGTTTTTTAAGTTCTTCCAAATTAGATTTCTTTCGACATTTTGGGAGAAAATAAACTTTGGAAAATGTCGCTATTTATCGTAAAATCTGCTTAGAGTAACATAAAAGTTGCCATAGGGAGGTTTTTATGAAAGATGATATTTTGAAAAGTTTTGCTCAAAAGGCGAAGAGAAGGCTTGTTGGGAAAGAGACAACTGTGAATGCAAAAATAAAAGTGATTTCGGCGGATGATGATGAGTTTAGAAGCAGGGTAGAGCAGCTGCTTTCGCAGGACGATGTGGTGACAAATCCAGTGCAATATCTTATGGATGACAAGATTTTGAAAAATATGGATGAGGAAGAAAGAGAAAGGTATCTGCTTTCAACGCTTGACAAATATACGCGATTCAAAAATCAAATTGAACACTCTCAAAGTTATTCAGCTTTTTGTTTGTGAGATGGGGGCGGGCGCAAGCACCAACAGGGTTCGTGCGCAGCCCCCCCCTGTTTGTGTCACTTCGAACAGATTTTTCATATAAAATACACATGAAAAGAAAAAATATTGAAATTGGCAAGGATGTTCTCCTTGGAAAAAACGTTAAAATTGAAGATAATGTGCAAATTCTCGGACAATGCTCAATAGGGGATGATTGTATTCTTCGTTCCGGCACGCGGCTTGAAGATGTTGTGTTGGGGGCGGAGTGCATTGTGGAAAATTCTCGCATTGAAAAAAGCCAGTTTGGCAAATCTTGCAAAATTGGCCCATATGCCAATGTTCGTCAAAATTGCATTGTTGCGGACGATGTCAAAGTTGGAGCTTTTGTTGAACTGAAAAACTCATACATTTCCTGCGGCTGCAAAATGGCACATCTCTCATATATTGGTGATGCCGAGCTTGGAGAAAATGTGAATGTTGGCTGTGGCGTTGTTTTTGCAAACTATGATGGCAAAAAGAAACAAAGATCTAAGATTGGAAACAATGTTTTCATAGGCTGCAATGTCAACATTGTTGCGCCAGTCACCGTTGCAGATGACACCTATATTTGTGCTGGAACGACGGTGACAAAGGATACCGAGAAGGGGGATTTCGTCATTGGCAGGGTTCGCCAAGAGAATAAAAAGCGTTAAAAAACTCCACAAATTGGAGTTTTTTTTGTTTTATAAATCGCTTTTGATTATTTTGATGATTTTATCTGTCACCTCAACAGGTTCTTTTCTTCTTTCGAGTTTGTCGAAACCGATTGCAATGCCCATGATGATGCAAGCTACTGCAAAGAATCCAGCTGTATACATGATGAAGAAGATAATCCAAGGGACAGCAGGATAAATGAGACTGAGAAGTGGCAAATGACAAGCAATGTAAGGTCCGATATAGAACATGTTTACGTCTGACTCAGGGTTGACATGGTGAGCGATTATGTTCATCAAAAGTGCAATTATAAGCATAATCACAAAAACAATTGTTGCTTTATACACGCTTTTGAAATTCAGCCTGACAGTTCTTGTCGCCAAAAGAAGGAAACCGATGATAACCATTCCGCCGTGCCAAATCATTGTGTGGATGTTGATAAAAATTTGGCTTATGAAAACATCGTTTGGGATGATCATAACAATAAGACCAGCAAAAAAGGCAAAAGTGCCGAGATAGCTTAAGATGCTTTCGCGAATTTGACCTTTTTTGAAGAAGCCGACAATCAACAACAAATACATAGGTGTTGAACAGAATTGGAATGGGAAGTTTGAAAAATTAAAATTCCAAACTGCGTTGCCAGCGCCGTCCACATGAAAACTGAAGGAAAGTTGTTTCAGCAGTTCGAAAATCAAAAGAACAACGCCACTTACAATAATTGTGATGTTGACTGCCTTTGGGCTGATTTTCTTTCTGAATATGTAAATCAGGGCACAAGCCACAATCATAATTCCCCAGCACAGCAGGTGATACCAACCATAAGACGTTGGTGTTGTCATGCGGCTGTCCAGCCACAACATAAATTGTTCAAATCCGTTCATAAAAACCTCTTCAAAATTGGAAAAATCTTGCCAGAAAAAAGATTCTCTGTGCAAGATTTCTTCTACCTGTTCTTATAATATCAAATCCAACGCTTTTAAGTCAAGAAAATGGAGAAAATTATCATTTTTTACAAGAAAATGCAGCATTCGACAGCATTAGATAATATTTTTCTTGCAACAAGAAACGTAGTGTGTGCTGTTTATTTAAAGGAGAGTAAATAAATCAAAAAAAGCATTTTTAATTGTTTTCAAAAATCCATCGGCTGTGATATACTTTATAAGAAGATGCGACCCTCAGGAGGCCTTATGCAAAAGAATATTATTTTCACAGATTGCTTTAACACAATCATTTGCAGAAAAGTTTCGGCAAATGATGTGATTTTTCTTTGGGCTGAGGAAATGGCGAAGAAATATTCGGATGTCTCAGCAGAAAGATTTTATTTTCTTTTCAAAAACTCAGAGAAGAAACTGGCGCAACAAAATCGTGCTTTGTATGGAGAAAAGGAATATTTTTTAAGTGATATTTTGGATGAAATCGCCAATGTTTTAAGTTTTTATTCTTTAAGCTCAAATTTTGATAAACATAGGTTTGTGACTGAAGCGGCAATAATGTATTCAAGGATTGAAAAAGACAACCAGTTTTTGAGTCAAAAAGTTGTCAAATTTTTGAAAGAAAAGAAAGAGCAAGGGTGCAAGATTTATGTAGTGTCAGATTTTTATTGTGGCAAAAAAACCTTGTTTGACTGGCTGCAAAATCTTGGTGTGGAAGATTTGTTTGACGATATTTTTGTTTCTTGTGAGTTTAAGAAATCAAAACGAACTTGCCAGCTTTACCAACACTTGCTTGGTAAATTGGGGGTGTCAGCTGGGAAAGTTTTGATGATTGGAGACAATGCTCACGCGGACTATCGAAATGCAAAGAAGTCTGGACTGTCTTCGCAACGGGTACGTATAAAAATTCCAAAAACAAGCAAAAAAGTTGCAAAAATCAAAGAAAAATATTCGTCTAATAAGATTTTCGATGAAATTTTTGATGATTTTGGGAAGAAACTCAACTATTCAAATTATGCTTTTCCGCTTTACATATTCACCAAAAGGCTTGCGGAGTTTTCACAAAAGAAAGGAGAAAAAAACGTTTTCTTCTTGGCGAGGGAAGGAAAATTTTTGAAAAAACTTTTTGATTGTTTTTGCCATAAGAATGGGGTTGACATCAAAACACACTATCTTCAGGTTTCAAGAAATTCTGTTTTGGTTGCAAGCTTGAAGCCTTTGAATGAGGAAAAATTTGAAAACCTGTTGAAAGAAATCTCAAAAATTACGCCTGCAAATTTTCTGGCTTCATTGACTTTTTGCCAAACCGAAATCGACAGGATTGTTGAAGAAGCAAAAATTGATGGACAAAAACCTGTTTTAAACTTTTTAAATTCAAGTGAATTTGCAAAAATCAAGGAGAGCAATTTCTTCCAAGAGATTTACAACAGAAAACTTGATCAGCAAAAGCCTGCTTTTGAAAAATATCTTCAAAGTTTTGATGTGGACTTCGAAAAAGATGGTATGTTGCTTGTGGATGTTGGCTGGAAAGGTACAATGCAAGATTATTTGCAAAGGTTTTTCGGTGAAAAAGTTGCTTTGACAGGCTGTTATGTCGGCTGCAGAAATTCCGTGGGGGGGCTTCCGCAGAACAAAAAATTGGTTTGCTTTATGACAAAGGAGTGAAACTTTTTGGCACAAAAAGAGAAAACAAAATCTACAAATTCAGAATGTATAATTATGAACAGGTTTTGCGAGCTGATGAACTGCGAACGATTGGATATCAGCAGGATGGCGAAAAGGTGAAAGTTATATATGACAAAACCTTTGATGAAAAGGCTGTTTACGAGATCGTGACAAAACCTTTGCAAGAGCAAATTTTTAAAAAGTTTGTTAAAATTTGCGATGCTGACAAGAAAAATTATTGCAAAATTGAAGATGTTTCAATGAAAAAATATGTCAAAATGATGAAGAAAACTTCAAAAGCAGACTTTGAATGGTTGTTTAACAGCGAAAATACTCATTTTGACAGTTTTGCCAGAGTTGGTTTTGCGATAAAAAGCCACAGACCTCGAATGAAATTTTTGCTGTATAGGTTTGTCAATAACTGCTTTTGCATTTGGAACAGAAAGACCTTGAGAGAATAAACGACAAAAGAAGTAACATAATTTGTGACGGCGAAATAAAATGTAAATAGATGGGTGAAAGGTATTCGTCCATCTGGGAGAAAATTATGCCTAACAGAAGATTTAATTGTTGTATATACAATCATCCTTGCCCAATCTTTTGTCCCATAAAGTTGTCTTGCTCAAATGATGTTGTCAATCCAATCGTCAGCAGTGCCTATGGCTTCTTCAATAACTCTGCAGGAGGGACTTTTGCTTTCGAATCGCAAGTTCCTCTTGGGCTTGTGATCTTTGGAGGGGAAGGCGTTGCATCAAGCAGCGGATCTGTGTTTGTCACTCCTGGTGTTTATGAAGTCAACTACTTCGCAGGAGGAACGGTGCCGGCGGGCGGAACGCTGAGCGTGAAACTTCGCTTGAATGGTGTTGATGTGGACGGCTCAGTCATAACAAGTGTTCAGACAGTGGGAGAGAACGTCAATCTGACACGAACAATTGTTGTCTCTGCTGACCAGGGTGGAATTTTGGAACTTGCGAACAATTCCGGCGAGTCTGCAACATTCTCATTTGCAAGTATGTTTGTGAGACGATTATAGAGATTTTCAACAAAAACATGTTGAAAGATGCCAAAAAATCGCGAAAAAACATAATTTTCTCTGAAATTTTATGATTTTTGTCATCAAAAACAAAAAAATCGCAATAAAAAAAAGATGAAATTTCTGCTTATATTAGTTTGATTTTTTCAAAATGGCTGTGTTACAATGTAGATGTAAGAGGGATTGCGAATAGAGCAAACAATCCTGCACAAACTAATGTAAGGAGGTGTCCAAATGGCAAAAAACTTTAAAGATATCTTCGAGGAGATGACTTGGGAAATGTTTAAGTTGTCCGGCGGCAATCCTTATATTGTGCAAGATATGGTTCGTGAACGTAACGCAGAAAGACAAAAACAAACGGAGAAAACTTTATAAGAGATGGCAGAGAAAGTCAAGGCAATAGTCATAAAATCAAATGACCGAAAAGAGAAGGATAAGAATATTCTTCTTTTTTCTCTTGAAAAAGGCAAGGTTTGGGCGACACTTCGAAGTGTGAAAAGTCCAAGTGCCAAAATGAAAACCGCACAAAATGCGTTTGCTTTTGGCGAATTTATGCTTGAAGAAGGCAAGTCCGGCTGGGTGGTTACGGGTTTTGAAAGCATTGAAAGTTTTCGCGAAATTCCAGAAAATATCGACAAATATTTCGAAGCTTCAGCAGTGCTGGAGGTGATAAATCAGTTGGAATTTTCAAGTGGTAGCGAGTGTGCCAAGGTTTTTGTGCTTACTTTGAAAACCTTGAAGACAATTTGTTTTGGCAAAGCAAAAGAAAATTACAGTTTATGTAAGTTTTTTATTGAACTTTTCAAAATCACGGGCTCGCCGCTTTTTACAACAAAGTGCAGTTGTTGCGGAAACGTGACTTTTGATAAGCTACATATCAATTATTCGATTGGTGAACTTGTCTGCTCAAATTGCAAAAATTTGGGCTGCGAAGAATTGTCAAAGGTGACTTTTCAGGCTCTCAAAATTTTGGATTACACCGATTTTGACAGGCTTGAGACATTGAAATTGGCGGAAGGAAGCCAACTTGCTCTTCTTAAAATTTTGTGCAAGAATTTTGATGCTCGCTTTTCAGCGAAATTGAAACTTATGGGAATTTTGTCATAGAAAGTCAATGGTGATGTCGTCAACTTTTCCGTCTGCAAGATTAAATCTGACAAAATTTTTCTGATTTGCAGAAATTGTGATAAATTCTATGGTTGAAAGCGGCAGAAAGGTTGTAATATTTCCAAAAAAAGACCTAATTTGATCACAGTCGATGCTGTTTTTCAAATTTTCACTCAAAAAATTCAGAGCACAGGAAAAATCTTTTGCTTTGACGCTTTCCATCAGTTTGTAAGGTGTTAGTTCTGGATTTTCGCAAACATAATCGCTTGTGAAGGTTTCGTTTTCCACAACAATATCTTCCTCAAAATTATATGTTGCACTTTTTTCACGATTTTGACTGTCGTGAAATATTTTTTTTAATTCCAAACTGTTCCCATTCAAAGAAAGTTCTCCGCAAAAATGCGTTAGTTTGTTGTTTTTTATTGAATACGCATAGAAATGGTCGTCAAATTGTACACAAGCATAGTCTTTGATCTTGAAAACTTTGTTTTCTTTGCATGGGTGTGGACATGTGTATGCAATTTTTTTGTCGGAGGTTTCAAAACAGATGTGGTTTCCGCAAATTTCAACATCACAAGCCTTTCCGGCAAAGGAGAAACTCTCTTTTTGAGAAATGGACAGGGTTTTTCTCTCTTCAAGCAAAATGATGGTGCAATCATCATGGGTTAGGATGGAATAATTTTCGTTTTCCTTGAGATTTTTAAGATTGACATAAAATGGTGGAGAAGAAAGAGGATAGACAAAAAGTCTCTCTTCATCCTCAATTTCCAGCCCGTTGTTCGCGTCAAGTTCGTATTCCTTTTCGCCAATTTTCACCAGACATTCAAAAGGTGTTTTCAATAAATATTTCATAATAAAAATATATGCCAACTTTGTGGTGTTTAATACACTATTTGAAAAAGTTAAAAATAAAAAAGACAAAAATTGACAGCATTCATAAGAAAATTTTTTTTAAAAATGCTGCACCTTGGGAACATTTTTTATGTGGAGGAAATTATGAAGATTTGGAATGATGAAGAGGTGAAATTTTTATTTTCGGCAGTGGAAGACTGCAAAAATGAGCAAAAATCTTTGAAAAATGCTTTTATTTTGCATGCGGAGAAGTTTAAACGCAAGCCAAACAGCGTCAGAAATTATTATTATCACGAAGTAGACAATTTGTGTGAGGACAAAGCAAGATGTGTCAAACTTGGAATTGACATTTTTCAACATTCAAAAACTCATTTTGTAAGTTTTGATAAAATTCAAGAAGAAGAACTTTTTGAAAAGATTGAAAATTTTGTAAAAGCGGGAGAATCTGTGCGTGCGGCATGCTTGAAATTGAGCGGCGGAGATTTGTCACTGATGACACGCTTTCAAAACAAATATCAAAACATGAAGAGGAAGATTGAGCGTGAAAACAAAATCATTCCTTTTCAAAAACCACGAAAAGGGTTGACGGACAGCGACATTAACAGCTTGTTTTTGGGACTTGTGAAATTGATTAAAAAAGCAGCTCAGGAA
The DNA here is from genome assembly GCA_017936585.1 of Clostridia bacterium. GTDB lineage: Bacteria > Bacillota > Clostridia > Christensenellales > UBA1242 > Caccovivens. The sequence continues at coordinate 23,204 of JAGBFI010000037.1, forward strand.
GAGGCGGCGGACAAAAATTCAAGTGAGGTTATGCAAAAAGCATATGCTGACTTATGCAAAAAAGACGAAGAAATTGCCTTTTTGAAAAGTGAGTTTGAGAAGATAAAAAATGAAAACAAAAATTTGCTTTTGAAGTTGGAAAAATCAAAGAAAAATGCGCTTGAATATCATATTATCAAAAAACGAACAACTGACGGCGATGAGAATCAAAAAAGAGTTTGATTTATGGGTGATTTTGTGATAAAATTTGTGTATGGAAATCAAACTTATCACTGGAGCCACCACCTTTGAGGCGGCGGTCAACACAATTAAGCAAATTGATGTGACAGACATTCAGCAACAAAACATTGTGGTTGTGCCGGATAGTTTTTCGTTGCAAGCAGAAAATTTGATTTTTAAGGTGCTGAAGTTAAAATCCACTTTCAACATTGAAATTGTGGGAATTTCAAGACTTGCAAGCAAGCTTTTGAGAAGCAATAACATTGGTTTTGATCGAATTTCCGCGCTTGAGGAAATTTTCAACATATACAAAGCAGTCAAGGGGTGTGAAGTCAAGTTTCAATATTTCAAAACTTGTGGGGTGGAATTTTGTGTGACAATTTTGCAGGTGATCAAGCAGTTTAAGGCGTGTAAGATTGCTCCAGACAAAATGAAGGTCACGAAAAATGACGACCTTTTGGCAAAAAAGATGCATGATTTGAGAATGATTTATGAGGCATATGATGCTCTTCTTGGAGAAAAACTGGATCTTTCAAAACTCCTCAAGTTTTTTGTTGAAAAGGCTGATACGCGGTTGGATTTGTCAAAAACAAACCTGTTTTTTGTCAATTTTGACAGTTTTTCCATGGAAATTAACTCTTTTATCTGCAATCTCGCAAAATCTGTCGGAAAAATTTACATCGGAATGGCAAGGCCGATTTCTCCAAAAAATGCATTTATTTATGAAAACGACATTTTCAAGAAGACAACTGCTTTGGCAAAGGAATATTCAGTGCCAGTGAAAGTTGAAAGTTTTGCGACAGAAATTTCGGGCGAAAAATTAAAAATTGTTGAAAATCTGTTTGCTTTTGATGTTGAATGTGGAAAAAGTGACAAATTTTTGAATATTTTGGCAAAAAACAAGCAAGATGAAGTTGAATATGCTGCAAAATACATAAAATATCAAGTATTCAATGGAAAGCGATTTAAGGATTTTTCGATTGCCGTGTCAGATGAGAAATATTTTGACTTGATCAAGCAAACTTTTGCCGATTTTGGGATTGCGGTTTATTGTGATGATGCTGTCAACTTGAGTCAAACAATTTTAGGGCGCTTTGTTTTCAAAATGCTGGAAATTGCAAAGCTTGGCTTTGGCAGAGAAGCGTTTGAATATCTTGCATCCTCTCCTCTTTTTGGGGAAGATGAAAAATTGCTTGGTCAAATTTTTTATTACCAAATTGAAGATGAAAAAGAATTTTTGAAAATTGCTCCACAGTTTGAAAAGATTGTTTTGCAAATCAAAATGCTGAATTCGTGCAAAAAGGCGCATGAGTTTGAGAGTGTTTTGAGACAGCTTTTGATTTTTGTTGATGAGAAATATCAAAATTTTCTCTTCAAAATGGAAGATGAGCGATTTTTCAAAAAGCAGAGCGAAAATGCTCAGGCAAAAGAGTTGATTGAACAAGTTTTCAAAAAACTTTCCGAACTTGGAGGGGAAGATGAGTTCTTGTTGCTGGATTTTGAAAATCTTTTGAAGTTGGCATTTCGAAGTGTGAAGGTTGAGACAATCCCAACATATATTGACGCGGTTTATGTGGGTGATGCAACCACAAGCTATTTTGAAGATGTGGACACACTTTTTGTTTTAGGGGCGACAGCGAGAGCTCTCCCACGACAACAGGGCGACACTGGAATTATTGATGACGAAGAAATCAAAAAATTGAAGTTGGATTTTGCACTTGAGCCAGAGATTAGGGTACTAAATCGCAGAAACAGACTCAAACTTTTTGAATTGTTGCAACATTGGACAACCAAATTGATTGTTTGTCAGCCAATAAGTGAGGACGGAAGGCCTCTGCCAAGGGCAGATTTTGTCAATGATTTGATTTCGCTTTTTGGCAAGAATGTTGTGCATACGACGGCATATGAAGATTTTAATTTGGCTGGGCACTCAAAAGATGAAGAGTTTGAAAGACTTCTTTTCTGCCTTGGAAACAGAATGAATTTGCTGAATGTATACAGCAAGTTGCGTGAGGATTTGCCACGCGAGTTTGCGGCTGAGGTTGGGCAAATTGCTGGAAAATCGAAAAAGGAACAAAATTTGAGTGACGCAACAGTCAAACAAGAGGTTTTAACAATTTCGGCTTCGGCGTTGGAAAGTTATTTTGCGTGTCCTTTTAAGTTTTTCATGCAATATGGGCTGAAGGTGAAACAAAAAGAAACTGCTGAGCCAGACAAACGCAAGTTTGGAATTTTTCAACATGCACTATTGAAGGGCTTTGTTTCAAAATTTGAAAATTTGAGAGCTGTGGATGAAAAACAAATTGAAACGTATTTGAAAGAAAATGTTTCAAAATTGGCTGAAGAAATCTATGATAAAGAGGTGTTGAAAAAAGGTTATTTGCTTAAATTTTTGCAAAATGAAAGCAAAATCATTCTAAAAAACGTCATAAAAGAGCAAAAATGCAGCGATTTTAGGCCTGTTTTGCTTGAACAAAAGATTTTTGAACCGCTTGGCAATGATGTAAATTTGATTGGATTTGTGGACCGCGTTGATGCGTGCAAAAAGTATTTCAGAATTATTGACTACAAAACGGGAAAGACGGACAATTTGAAAAAAGAACTTTTTTATGGCAAAAAGTTGCAACTGTTTTTGTATGCAAATGCCGTCAAAAACAAGACAGGTTTGGATTGTGCGGGTGTTTATTATTTTGACTGTCAAACAAAATATTTAAAACTCAACAAACATAAAAATCTTTTCAATGGTTTGACGTTGAAAAACAATGAAATTGTTGAAATGACCGATTTTAGAGTGTTCGATGAGGGCGTAAAAAGTGACATAATTGGTGTTTCTCGAAAGAAAAATGTCAAAGGTGGTGAGTTCTCGTTCAAAAATGGAAATTTGACAGAGAATTTTGCATCTGATTTTGATTATGCGAAACGAATTTCGCTTCAAGCCGTAAGTGAAATCAGAGATGGATATATCGCGCCAAAACCATTTGCTGGTGAGTGCGCATTCTGTCCATACATTTCTGTGTGTAAGCACGGGGAAAATGACGGCGAGAGAAAAGTATTGAAAGAAAAAGTCGAGAAAAAGGAAGAATAGATGAAACTGGAAGAGCAAGAAAGAGTGCTTCAAAACAACAAAAAAAACATGTTGGTCAGTGCGTCAGCGGGCAGTGGCAAGACTTATATCATGATTAAGTATATATGTCAACTGATTTGTGAAAACAAAATCCCCCTAAAAAACTTTTTAGTGCTTACATTCACAAAAGCTGCCGCGACGCAGATGAAAGAGAGACTCCTTCAAAGGCTGAAAGAGCAGCCAGCTGACGAGTTTATCATTGAGCAAATCGATTCTCTGCCAACAGCGAACATTTCAACAATTCACTCTTTTTGCGAAAAATGTTTGAAAAAACATGCAAATTTATTGGATTTAAATGAAAATTTCTCAATAATTGATGAAAGTATTTCAAAAAGATATCGAAGCGAGGCGTTTGAAAAAGCGCTCAAAAACTTTGCAAAGTGCAACGAAGAAGGCTATGCCGCTTTGATGGAAGCGTTTAAGAATGACAAGAAAAAAATCAAGGAAATTGTTTTTGAAATTCAAATGCTGTCATCAGCGGTTGCGAATAAGGACGAATTTTTGAAGCAAAATCTTGAAAATTCCGAAATATTATTTGATGATTCGGCAAAGTTTTTGGCGGCATCTTATAAGAACGCTGTTTTGCAGTCATTGGATGAGATTGAAAAACTCCACGTGGATGATTTCGAATTGCAGTTGCGAGAGAAACTGAGTGCATTTCTTGAAAGTGTCAACTTGTTTGAGATGGCTGCTGCTGCCGAAAATTTCTCTTTTCCATATTTGCCAAAGCGAAAAATTGTTGGAGATGAGGTTGTTGACAAGTTGCAATCGATTAAAGGTGGCATTGTTGACAAACTTTCAAAGCTCAAAGAGTTGAATCTTTCTGATGAGCAGAATGTGGAAATGCAAAGGATGGGAAAACTTGAAAAAAGTCTTTTGAAACTTTTTGAGATTTATGAACAAGAGGAAAACAAAATCAAAAAATCGCAAAATTGTTTGGATTTCAGCGATTTGGAAAAATGGATGAGCTTGCTTTCTCAAAAAGAAAATTTGTTTGACGGATTGCAGTTTGTTTTTGTGGATGAATATCAGGACACAAACAAAATTCAAGAAAAAATCATAAAAAATGTCGCAAAAAATTGCAATTTTGTTGCAGTTGGGGATGTTAAGCAAGGAATTTATGGCTTCAGATTGGCGAGCGCGGAGATCTTTCTTAAGGATTTGAAGGAATTTTCTGAGGACGAAAATTCGAACGTAAACTATTTGCAATCAAATTTCAGAAGTGACAAAAATGTTTTGGAGTTTGTCAACGATATTTTCAAGGTTTGTATGACTGAAGAAACTGGCGGAGTGAATTATGAAAAAACTTCAATGTTGAAGGGAGTTGGAGAATTTGTCAGCGATGGAGAAAAATCGGTCACTGTTGACATTTTGACTGAGGATGAAGAGTCTGATGATGAAATTCCGGAAGTTTACAGTGTTAAAAATGCCAAATTGAAAACCAACAACAAAAACAAAAGAATGTTGCTTGACATTAAAAGACGAATTTTGGAGGTGATGCAGTCCAAAATTTCTGACGGGGGTGAGTTGCGTTCATGCAAATTCAGCGACATCGCAATTCTCTCGCGAAAAAGAGATTTCTTGTTCAATGAAATTGAAATATGCTTGCAAGAGAGTGGAATTCCTGTGATTTCAAATTCAAGAAACAATCTTCTTGATGAGCCTCAAGTGAAGGTGCTTTTGAATTATTTGAAACTTGCACTTGCCTTTGATGACGACATTGCTTGTCTCAGTGTTTTGCTTTCTGGGCTTTATGGGTTTTCAATTGAAAAAATTGAGAAAATCGAAAAAAATGATGAAAAATTATGCGAAAATATCAGAAAAAATCAAAATTTTTCGCAATTTATTCAAGATTTGCAAGATTTTAAGTTTGATTATGTTGTTTTTGGACTCAAAAAATCGTTTGAAAACTTATTTATGAAAACTGGATATCGTGCATTTTTAAACGGCAAAAAAGATGCAATCAAAGTGAATGCTTTTGTCGACAAGTTTTTGACTGAAGTTTCAAAGTTTGATTTTGACCTTCCAAAGGCAATTCAATATATTGAAAATGTGGAAATTCCTGTTTCGGCAGAGGTGTCGGTGGTGGAAGATGCGGTGCTTTTGACGACAATTCACAACAGCAAGGGGTTGGAATATCCAATTGTTTTTGTTGTGGGGTGCGACAAAAGCTTGTCAAAGGCAAGACCTAAGTCTGACCTTGAAATCAACGAAAATTTTGGACTGGCACTCAAGATGTATGACAGCGAAAGTAACCGCGAGATTGTTGGCGTTAAGATGAGAGCAATTCAAGAACAGCAATCTGAAAAAGATTTTGTTGAAGAATTGATGATTTTTTATGTTGCGTTGACAAGGGCGAAAAATCGGCTCTATCTTTTTGGACAAGACAAAAATTCAATCTATGAAAGATATGGCATAAGACAATGTGACAGCTATTTCGATTTCATCTTCTTTGCGCTTAAAAATGTCAAAAAACAATTTTTGGAAGATGGCAATTTTGAGGATGAAATTCTTTCGTTTAACCTTATTGAAGAGGTGGGTGAAATTCAAATTGGAGAGAAACAAAACCTTGAAGAAGGTGAATTTGTACCACAAAGTCTTGAAAAAATTGAGAAATATCTTGATTTCGAATATAAATTTGATGAAAATTTGAATTTCAGATTGAAAGAAAGCGTAACGAGTTTGGGGAATAAAAACCAAGAAGAAAAACTTGTGAAATTCAACAATGACAGTTTCAATTTTGCAAGCGACATGGTTGACATTGGAAATGCTTATCACTTTGCGCTGAAGGCGATTGATTTTGAAAAAGTGTCTTCTTTGGAAACGCTCAAAAGAGAAGTTGAAAAGAACAAAGAGTTTTTTGATGCAAATTTGGTTGATGAAAGAACACTCCTTTCAAACCTTCTCATTTTGAAAGATGTTTGTGACACCGGCAAAGTTGTCAAGGAAAAAGAATTTTTGTTGAGAGACAAACTCTGCAATCTTTTGGGCGGTGATGTAGAAGATGAAATTCTTGTGCAAGGGGTTGTCGATTTGTTTGTTGTGAAGGAAGATGAAATTGTACTTGTGGACTATAAATATTCAAATTCAAACAGCGAGGAGTATTTAATTGAAAAATATAAAAATCAATTAAAATTATATAAAATTGCCTTGGAAAATTCATTTAAATTGCCGGTCAAAGATATTTATTTGTTGTCGCTTCGCAATAATAAATTGATAAATGTAAAAATATTATAAATAATATGTACCATAATAAATATGGGGGATGTAGCGATTTTAAAATTCAATTTTTCCCCATATTTTTTATTGCAAAAAAATTATTTAAAAAATTCTTGAAAATTATTAGTAATTATTTTGTAACTGTGTTATACTACATACTGTAAATAGGAGGTTATGATGTTTTCAACTCTTTGTGACATTGTAAACAACATCGCGAAATTCTTTTCAAATCTCACCACAATGATTGGAGGACTTGATGCTTTATTTTTCATCGCGCTTGCTGTTGAAGTGTTTATCGTTATTTTCTTTTTGGTTAAGTCGATGTTCTCATATGAGGCAAGCCTGAATCGTTCAATCAACAAACTCAATATGTGGCTGTTTGAAAAGAAAACTGTGACTGAGGAAAATATTAAAGAACTCAACATGCTTTTCAAAATGAAAGGACCAAAGAGATTGTGCTATTATTGGCAACAATACATACTTTTCAGAGAGGGAAACCCATCAACATATTTGTCTTCTGAAAACTTGGTTGAAAAGCCTTTGAAAACAAGCTCATACAACTCAAACATCAAAAACCTGTCAATGTTCTCAACCCTGTGGGCGTTCATTGTGGCAATGTTTGTTTTGGTGGCTGCTTGCTTTGGCAAATATTTGGAAGGCACACATTTGATTCTTGCCATTCTTGTTCCAATCATTGTTGAAATCATTGCGATAATTTTTGTGGTGTTCCTGCGTTCAAGAAAAAATGCAACACTCAACGCTTTGTATCAAAACGTTCAGTTGTTTGGAAGATTTATGGATAATGCTTGTGTTGACCTTCCATCATACATTGACTATCAAATTCTTTTCACGGTTCAAGAAATTGAAAATGGGCAACCAGTTCTTCGTGAGTTTTTGGACTATAAGGCAAGAACAGAAAAAGAAGCCTTCAACAAGGCGAAAGAAGAAGATTACAAACATGAAACTTTTGATTTTTCTTCAGCTGGAGTGGACGGCTCACTTGTGCTTGACAGAGCGATGAAGGAAAGTGAAACCTTCCTGAAAAAGAAAGAAAAGATTTTGCTTGGAATTTCAACTTTGGAAGCCGAACTTGATTCAAGAAAGAAAAACTTTGACACAGTTCAAAAAGACTACCAAACAAAGATTCAAGCTTCAAAAGAAAACGTGGATAGATTGCGTCAAATGCAAGAAGAAACCACAAACAGAATTGAAAGTAATTATTACAGAAAACAACAAACTCAAGAAATTGCCAAACAAGAAACCTACGAGCAAGAGTTCGAGCAACAAAGAGCGAAATATTTGCTTGAAAAGAAAGAATGTGAAGACGAAATTGCAAAACTCAATAATGATCTTGAAAACTACAAAGCTGACGCTGAGAATGCAATGAAGAGTGAATATCAAACATTCTTTGACAAATTCTGCAAGAGTGCAGAAAAAGTTGTTACAAAGTCTTTCGGAGACAAGTGGACAACTTTAAAAACAGAAAATGAAGCTTACAAGCAACGCATAACGGAACTTGAAATCAAACTTAAGAGCGTTCCTCAAGGCGAATTTGATGCAGCTATGCAAGAAATTCAATCTGTGCAAGAGGCATCAGAAGCAAATGAAGGACACTATGATGAAAATGGAAATTATGTTTACGCAAACGGAACTTTCTATGATGCAGAAGGCAATTTCCATGACCAGAACGGAAATGTTTATTCTCAAGATGGCATATTGATTTCGGCAGCGGCAGTTCAACAGCCAGAACCTGTTGAAGAAAAGCCAGAAGAGAAGAGTATTGTTGATTTTGACTCTTTTGATGCGTTTGATTTCATGACTGATACAACTCAAAAAGCGGACATCTATGGTGTTGCTGAAAATGTGATTAAAGAGGTTGACCAAGGCGAAACTTTGGAAGTTGTAAACAATGCTGAAAAAACTCCAATTGTTGATATGGAAGATTTCAGTTTTGATGACGAGCCAAAAGCTGAAGAAAAGCATGTAAAACAAGAAGACGATGTTGTTGACTTTGATTTTGATGAAATTTCAGGACATGAGGTGGAGGAAACAGTTGAAGAGACTCCAAAACGTAAAGCTGGCCGACCAAGAAAGATTGTGAAAGAGGAAGAAATCGCTCAACCTGCAAAGAAGAGAGGACGTCCAAGAAAGGAAGTTCCTGCAGTTGTTGAGGAAGCTCCAAAACGCAAGGCAGGGCGTCCAAGAAAAATCGTTGAAGCTCCAGTTGAGCCAAAGAAAAAGGTTGGCAGACCAAAGAAAGCGGTTGCTGCTGCTCCAGAGCCAGAAAAGAAGAAAGTTGGAAGACCTAAGAAAATCATCAAAGACGAACCTGTTGCAGAAAAGAAAGGAAGAGGTCGTCCAAAAAAAAACGACTCAATTGAAGAAATAAACAAAAAGCTTGCAGATGAAGAGAAAAAGTTGAAGAAAATGAGAAATTCTTTGAGCAAAGACTTGGAAGATGCAGTGACCGAAATTGAAAGCGTATCAAAATCAAAAGATGCAAAAAGACAAAAGATGATTGCTGAAATTGATAAGTTGCAAAAGGAAGCTGAACAAGTTATGGGCGAGAGCGGCTCAGAAAAAAAACTGACCGAAATAAACAGCAAACTTGAGAACCTGCTTAAAGAAATCAAAAAACTTAACGCATAACAAAAAAAAGACCACATAAAACGGTGGTCTTTTTCTTTTGGGAAGCGGCCTAAGGGAAAAGAAAAAACATCACTCAAAATGATGTTTTTTGATTTTAATTTATGAATGAAACCATGCCTGTTGAAAATCCGTAGATGAGCATAACGATTGCAAGGATGATGAAGATTGCGGCAATTACATAGTTGAGATGTTGAGATTTAACGCTGCTTTTCTCTTTGCAGTAGGCACCATTGTAAAGCAGAGCCAATCCCACAAAATACACAACATAGGTTGCGCAGAGATATGTGTCAAAAGTTTTTATGATGTTGAAATGATAAAGCAAAGTGAAGATGATTGTCAAAATGCCGAAGATTATTCCCATCACCATGAATTTTTTGCCATTTTTTGTGAACTCCATAAAAACCTCCTTTTTATACTTAGATTTTAGAATTTTTGAAAAATTATGTCAAACAATTTCGACAAAATTAAACAAAGACAGGAACAAAATTTTCTGTTGCGCTTTCAAAATCTTGGACATAGCCGTTTTCAAGACCGAGTTTTTCCATATGTGTAAGCACGGTTTTATATTCAATTGCTGTGATTTTTCGATTTAATTTGCTTTTTCCATTTGGCGTGAATTGGCTCATGATGCTCACCTTTCGGTCTGGGAAATTTTTTGCAATAACATCAAGTGTTTCGAGTGAGTTTTTCACATGTCCCGGAAGGACTAGATGTCGCAAAAGAACCCCTTGTTTCATGAACTCGCCATCAAAGACATCCTCTTTTTGGTGGCACATTTCTTTGATTGCTGGCAGTGTTTTTGTGAAATAATTTGGACAATTTGAAAATTCCGCTCCAAGGGAGTCGTTGGAATATTTAATGTCCGTCAAAAATACATCCACAAACTTGCTGACCATTTGCACGTTTTCAAGAGCCTCATATCCGTTTGTGTTCCAAATGACTGGAACTTCTTTTTTAAACAACGTGAACACTTCCGCCAGTTGACGCGAAAAGTGGGTTGGGGTGATAAGGTCGATTGAGGAGTGAGTTTTTTGTTTTTCTTGCAAGAGAGTGGCAAACTCTTCTATGGTGTAAAACTCTCCAACCCCGCCACGGGAAATTTTGTAATTTTGGCAATAATCACATTTGAGATTGCAGCCAGAGAAAAAGATGGCAAGAGTTCCACTTTCTTTTGAAAGACAGGGTTCTTCCCAGCTGAAATGCTCTATGATTTTTGCAACTCTGATTTTTGCAAGCTCTTGACAAAAGCCTTTTTGAGAGTTTCTATCAACTCCACAACTCCGTGGACAAAGATTACATTTTTCCATATTTGATATGATAACTTAATTGCGCTGTGGATGTCAACAAAACAAAAGAAACAAAAAATACTGGACAAAAGCGTTTGTTTGTGATATTATATACACCATAATTACATATTTTTATTTTAAGGAGACAAAAAATGCACCCCTGTAGTATGCTTTTAGCAACACAATTTAATTACACTCACGGAATTTTGATTTTCGCCATCGCTTTACTGCTGTTATGTTCAGCTTTCTTTTCGGCAAGCGAGACAGCGTTCTCTTCGATGAATCTCATCAGAGTTCGCACAATGGCAGAAAACAAGGTTAAAGGTGCAAGAAAAGCTCTTTACATTGCGGAACACTCAGACAGAGCGTTGACAACCATTCTTGTTGGAAACAACATTGTGAACATTTTGTCAACAACCTTGTGTGCGTTTATTTTGGGGCAACTGATTGACAATGCAACATTACTGAACGTTCTCAACACTGTTGTGATGACAATTGTTATTTTGATTACTGGCGAAATTTTGCCAAAGTCAATGGCAAAGGCGAACCCTGAAAAGTTTGCTGTCAGACTTTCTTTTTTGCTATACTTTGTCATGAAGATAACCTACCCAATTGTGATTTGTTTCTATGGTTTGCAAAAACTTTGCACAAAGAAAAAAAATAAGGAAAAACAAGAGGCGACTTACACTGAAGATGAACTTGAAAGCATCATCGACACCATGGAAGAAGAGGGCGTGCTTGAAAAAGAAGATGTAGACATCATTCAAGGAACATTTAAATTGAAAGAAGCAACTGCTGATGATATCATGACTCACCGTGTTGATGTTGTGTTCTTAAATGTGAACTCCACAAGTGATGAAATTGAAAAAGTTTTCAATGAATCACAATACAGCAGAATCCCAGTTTATCAGGATAATTCAGACAATGTTGTTGGACTTTTGAACATAAAAGATTATTTCAAAGCAAAAATTGAAGGCAAAAGCGTGGAACTTAAAGACATCATGACTGAGCCTTTGTTTACGGCGGAGAATACTGTTGTTGATACTCTCATCAAAGAAATGCAGAAAGCCAAGAAGCATTTGGCTGTTGTACTTGATGAGCATGGCGGAGTTTCGGGAATTGTGACAATGGAAGACTGCGTTGAAACGATTTTCGGTGAAATCTTTGACGAAACAGACCAAGACGAAAAGGCCCCCGTGATTGAGCAAATCGGGGATGACGAATACAGTGTGGATGCGGAAATCTCAATTGAGGAACTTTTTGACAGACTTGAAGTTGAAAATTTGCCAGAAAATCCATATCAAACTGTCAATGCGTTTATGTTTGACCTTTCTGAGGAAATTCCTGAGAAGGGAAGCCAATATGAATTCTTTACTGTTGATGAAATCATCGACGAAGAAGGGAATTTAACTCAACACAGAATAAACATGATTTTTACTGTCACTGAAATGGATGGAAGAAGAATCGAAAAGGTCAACCTTAAAATCAAATACATTGATGAGGTTGAAGATGATGAGAATGAGAAAAAAGAGCACTGATATGCTCTTTTTTTGTTTTGCTGTAAGGTTTTTATGGCGAAGCGGTGTTATTTTTCTCTGTCTTCAAGAAGTTTTGCAACAGCACCAATTCCTTTTCCAACGCCATAGGAATAGTTGCTTGTGTGGAGGATGAAATTGTTGATTGTTCCAACTTTTTCTTCGATGTCTTTTTTCAAATTCAAATCGGCAGGAGGCTTCATTGAAAGTTTATAGACAGGATGTCCGCAACTTTTCAAAGAGCGTCTTGTTGCCATAATCATGATTTTGTTTCGGTTCCCGATGTTTGAATCTAACATTTGCAAATCTGCGACTATTGAATCCCCAACAAAGATGCAGGTGTCAATTTCGCCATCTTTGTCATATTGCTTCAAGAAGGCTTCCACACCATCCTGTTTTGTGGACCCGTTTTCATTCAGATTTTGTCTTTCGCAAAAGGGATTAGGGTTGAGCGGGGTTATGTATTTTGAGTTCTCTTCAATCAAATACGCGAATTTGTTTCTCAGGGGTTCGGGGAAATATGATAAAGTTGAAAACAAGTCGCCGCGGATTGATTGTTCAATTCCAGCGTAGGCAGAGGTTATCACGACAATTTCCAAATTGCCGTCAAAGACCTTATCCAACTTATTCAGTTCACGAAAAAGAATGTATCCTTTTCCTTCGGATACATCATCAAAAGTTCCGTTGTAGTCCATAAAAATTGCTGCTTTCTTTTTCATATGGATAATATTATTACAACTTTATGACTTTGTCAAGACTGCTTTTTGCATAAATTGATTGTAATTTCTTTAAAAATGTGATAAAATAATCTTGTTAAGGAGCTTAAAATGAATCAAGAGAACGTTATTAAACCACATTTAGTTAAACCAATGCTTGAGAAAATTGTTTTTGAGAAAATTTCTCTTCCTCAAGCAAACGCAATGATCAACATCAAACCTGAGGACGTGATTGAGGTGAGAAAGGTGAGCGAAGAAATTGTGAAAGTGACTTTGCAACGCACGCTTAATGTGACCCCAGAAAACCTTATGAAGCTTTCTGTTGCAATGAGCATTGATGTGCCAGTTGACAGTATTGCTTTCATGAAACTTGACGATCCAAAGGAGTACATCAAAAACAGCCAACCAGTGAGAATTTTGATTTCCTATGTTTCTCATCTTATTACAGAGCTTTCAATGAACACAATTTTGGGGCCAATTGTCACACCTCCAAATATTCAAGAATAAGAACAAAAAACAAAGCAAGTTTGCATCAAAACATCTCGCGTGGTTTTGAAATTTTTGAGAATGCTTGCAAATTTGTTTTTTCTTTGCGAAAGTGGCCTAGTGGTATGGCATCAGCTTCCCAAGCTGAGGGTCGCGGGTTCGAATCCCGTCTTTCGCTCCAAATATAAAATAAAACATGACATACATTCGAAATTAAAAAACATTCCAAACATTGAGGATGTTGATTTGGAAAGTGGGCTTGGGGCGTGGGATATCGTTTGCAACACTTGCAAACTCACACCAGAGACGCGCAATTTAATCGGCAAAAGAGAACTGAGCCTTATGAAACGAAACGCAATTTTGACTTCCACAACGGGTGGAGTTATTGATCTCGATGCTCTCAGTGATTTTCTCAAAAAAATTCTTTGTTTGGGGTGGGACTTGATGATGTTGATCAGCAGAGAGTGCCAAGTGAGTTGCTTGAATATGACAATGTGATTTGAACATACCACAGGGTTTATGACACAAATGAAAGCGAAAATGATCGCATAAATTTGTGCCTTGACAGCATTGAACCATTTATTGAAGGAAAGGCAATCAAATACAGTAAATTGTTTTGGTCTTTAAAAACAAAATTTTTGTCGCAACATGAAAACGGATGTCGCTCAAATATCTGGGCGACATTTTTGTTTTTTATTTCAAATCTTTTTGAATATGTGCTATACTTGTGGATGAAAAGACGATTTGTTTTGGGAGAACTTTTATGAAGGAAATGTTGGAGACTTTTGATAGGGAAGGAAATTTTGTTGGGGTGAAAAGCAGGACGGTTTGTCATTCTTCAAATCCGGGAGTGTTTCACAAAACAGTTTTGATTTGGATGAAAAATGACGAGGGGATGATTCTTGTTCAAAAGCGTTCAAAAAACAAGAAACAAGCTCCTGGTCTTTGGGACACATCGTCCGCAGGACATGTTCCGGCTGGGGAGACCTGTTTGCAGACGTGTGTGCGAGAAACCCGTGAGGAACTTGGGATTGATGTGCAGGAAAGTGACTTTTTGCTGCTTGGAAAATCTGTTGAGAATGACAGTTGGGAGATTGCCCATACATATCTTTTGAAGAACAACACAAAACTGGAAGATCTGAAAATTCAAAAGGAAGAAGTTGATGAGGTGAAATGGTTGAACTATGAAGAATTTGTTGAGTTGCTTCACTCTGAAAAATTTCACGATCACGGGAACAACTACAGCACGTGGGTTGCTGAGCTTTTGAAGGATATGTGAAACCTCAGTGAAGTTTAAGAAAAAAGAGGGGAAAATATGACAACTTCAAAATGGATTGAACTTAACACAAAAAGTTTGGAAGGAAAGACGGTTGCAATCACGGGCTCCACTGGCGGGCTTGGCGAAGAGTTGAGTGAGGTGATTGCATCTCTTGGAGCAAAATTGCTGTTTTTGAATCGAAACAAAAGCAAAACGGACAGGCAAATTGAAGCGATATTGCAAAAACATCCGAGTGTGAAGATTGAATTTGTGCAGGTGGACATGCAGGATTTTGAATCGGTGAAGCGTGCGTGCGATGAACTGAAGAGATTTGAAATTGACATCCTGATTTTGAATGCGGGGGCGTTCAATCTGCCAAGAAAGAAAACAGAGCTTGGCTTGGACAATGTTTTCCAAATCAATTTTCTTTCACCATATTTCATGATAAAAGAACTTTTGCCACAACTGAAGCAAATGGAGAATTCGAAAATTGTGGTTGTTGGAAGCATTGCCCACCGCTATGCAAGTTTCAACGAGGCGGACATCGATTATGCTGGTGAAAAAGACAAACAAAAGATTTATGGAAATTCGAAACGTTTTTTGATGTTTTCGCTTTTTGAACTTATAAAAAAAGAAGAAAAAGTCAAACTTGCAGTGACCCATCCGGGAATCACCGCAACAGACATCACATCAAACTATCCCAAAGCCTTCCGCATGATTGCAAAGCCTGCGATGAAGCTGATTTATATGTCTCCAAGAAAAGCGTGCTTGTCAGTTGTCAAGGGTGTGTTTGACGAGACGGAGGCATACTCGTGGATTGGACCGGCACGCAAGAACATCTGGGGCTATCCAAAAAAGCGTCCGCTTGTTACCTGCAGCATGGAGGAAAGCAAAAAAATCTTCACAAAAGCAGAAGAAATCTATGCAAAAATGAAAAACGAGGGATAAGGGTTGCTGTTAAAGTGATATTGAAATTTGAAGGTGGGATAGCAGCGGAGGACAATCAAAGAAGCCTTTAATAAAATATCAAAAAATGTCAAAAAAAAGTGAAATTGCCTATTGACAGATGGGGGTTGAGATGTTATGATAGAGACATCAAAGGAGATATTTTTATGAAAACAGATTTGGAGAAATTGGAAGATCTTGACCCAGCAATGTTCGGCATGAGAAAGGCTGTAAAAATTCAATATCGCGCAAACAAGATTGATGCAAGAAAGGAAGGTGCTCGTGAAAGTTTGAGCGAAAGAAGCCCACAAGCAAAAATGCTTTCAAGAAAAAGACACGCACAAGAAAAGGAAAGATTGCTTCGCGAGAAAGCGGCTATTGATGAAGAAATCGAAGTTCAAAAGCAATACGAACAAAGACGCCTTTCAAGAGTTCTTTCAAAAAACAACACATTTGAAAGAAGTCTTTAAGAAAAAAGCTCCCACAACGGGAGCTTTTTTGTTGCCAAAATCTGACTTAAATTGCAAGAAACGACAGAAAATGTACTGCCGTTTCTTTATTTTTTGGCACATTGACTTTACTTTTTTTTGAAAAGTTTATATACTTGTTGTGAAAAACCAAAAGGAGATTTTGAAATGAAAATAAGACCTATTTTTGATAGAGTTGTTTTGCTTCCAAAAGAGGCTGAAAAAGAGACAAAAAGCGGAATTATTCTGCCAACAGCGGCACAAGAAAAGTCACAAATTGCCACAGTTGTTGCCGTGGGCGAGGGCGGAAACATTGACGGCAAAGAGGTGAAAATGCAGTTGCAAGTTGGGCAAGAGGTTTTATACACGAAATACAGCGGCACGGAATTTTCTTTAGATGGCAAGAAATATATTGTAATTAAACAAACAGACGTTTTGGCTGTTTTGGAGAAGTAAGGAGGAAATATGTCAAAATTGATTTTGCAAGGCGAAAAAGCGAGAAAAAGTCTGGAAGCAGGGGTAAACAAACTTGCTGACACAGTGAAAATTACGCTTGGACCAAAAGGGCGAAATGTGGTGCTTGGAAAGCAATACGCTCTGCCACTCATCACAAACGATGGCGTGACAATTGCCAAAGAAATTGAACTTTCTGACCCATTTGAAAACTTGGGTGCGGAGCTTATTCGTGAAGTCTCAGTCAAGACAAACGATGTTGCGGGTGATGGCACAACAACGGCATGTGTGCTTGCTCAGGCAATCATCCGTGAAGGACTTAAAAACTTCACAGCAGGCGCAAATCCAATCATTTTGAAGAAGGGAATTTTCAAAGCTGTTGAGGTTGCGTGTGAAGAACTCAAAAAACTGTCAAAGCCTGTGACAAGTTCGAAGGACATCGAACAAGTTGCCAGCATTTCAGCGGCGGACGAAGAGGTTGGCAAACTTATCGCGGAGGCGATGGAAAAGGTGGGCAGTGATGGAGTTATCACAGTGGAAGAAGCTCAAACAATGCACACCGAACTTTCGGTTGTGGAAGGGATGCAGTTTGACAGGGGCTATCTGTCTCCTTATATGAGCACAAACACCGAAAAAATGATTGCCGAACTTGAAAATGCTTACATTCTGATTACGGACAACAAGATTTCAAGCTTGAATGAAATTTTGCCTCTCCTTGAACAAATCGTTAAAGTTGGCGGCAAACTTTTGATTGTTGCGGACGATGTGGAAGGCGAAGCCCTGACAGCTCTCATCTTAAACAAATTGCGTGGCTCGCTTTCAGTTGTTGCTGTGAAAGCTCCAAGCTTTGGTGACAAGCGCAAATCTATGCTTGAAGACATTGCAATCCTCACTGGTGGAACTTTTGTTTCTTCCGAACTTGGAATTGACTTCAAAACTTTGACGCTTGACAATCTTGGCCGTGCGAAGATGGTGAGAGTGGACAAAGACACCACAACCATCGTTGAGGGCGCAGGAAAGGAAGAGGAAATCAAGGGCAGAGTGGCAGTCATTAAAGACCAAATCAAGGCAACCACAAGCGACTATGAAAAGGAAAAACTCACCGAACGTCTTGCAAAACTTGCGGGTGGAGTGGCAGTCATCAAAGTTGGTGCAGCCACCGAGGTTGAAATGAAAGAAAAGAAACTTCGCATTGAGGATGCTCTTTCCGCCACAAAAGCGGCGGCTGAGGAGGGTGTTGTTCCTGGAGGCGGTGTTGCACTTTTGAAAACAACACCGGCAATCAAAAAACTTATCGAAAGTTTGTCTGGAGATGAAAAAACCGGTGCTTCAATTGTGCTTCGTGCGGTTGAAGAACCTGTCAGACAAATTGCCTCAAACGCCGGAATTGATGGCGGGGTTGTTGTCAACAAGATTTATGAAAATCTTGAGCAGAAGGCTTATGGCTTTGATGCGCTCAACAACGAATATGGTGACATGATTGAAAAGGGAATCCTTGACCCAACAAAGGTTTCTCGTTCAGCCCTTCAAAATGCAGCATCGGTTTCTGCAACACTTTTGACAACTGAGGCGCTTGTTGTGGAACTTGACGACAAGAAAAAGTCAGAAGAAACGCAGGTTTATTAAGAAGCAAAATAAAGAATGAAAAAGCAGCCACAAATCGGCTGTTTTTTTGTTGCGACAAAGTTGAAAGATAAATTTGAAAAGTGAAAAAGCAAGGTTTTTGGAAAAAATGTGGAAAAATCGTCAAAATAGTTTGCTAAAAATTTTGTTAATATGTAAAATAATAACATGAGAACGATGTTTTTTAAATTAAAATTATTTTTCAAAAAATTATTTAGTCCAATCTACTGGAATTTGAGATTGAAGTGTTCTTCGGGGGGGGGGTACTCTCGTAAGCCTTTAAAAATTGCAGCAAGCATCGCCCTGTCTTTGATGCTGGGTGGAATTGCGTGTATCAGTGGAGGTTTCGCAACCTCTGTGAAAACTGTTAATGTCGGAGAATTGTGGGATTCAGCAAGCAATGAATTTAATTATACAAATTTTCGTGATTTAATTGGAAATTTTGGAAGTACAATACAAGACATGTCTAACATAAATTCGTATGCTTCGCAAAGATATACAGCAGAGAAAATAAGAAATGCTGTTGGCTATGATTTGATTGTCGAGCTTGGAGGCTTAACTTGGACTCCAACATATTTATCTTGCGATGATGAAGGAAATACAATTTTGACTTTATATATGTCAAGTGGTTATCAAGAGGCTTTTGTAGGGAAATCTTCATCTGCAGGAAATTATTATGGATTTAAGGATGGAATTTTGTATTCAGGCTTTTCAGCTGGCTATACAAATTCATCGTATACAGTGGTTTATCCATCCTCGATGTATGGGACGTCATATATCAGAGCGGTTACGTTAAATAATGGAGGAGTCTATGGCAGGTCTACAACCGATTATGCTGTTTGGAGTCAAACATCCTCAAGCGTCTTTGCACCATTCACTATGACAACAGATGGAAATGATTTGGCTGATTATATTGTGGCTCCTGCAAATATGCCCATGCACAGGGGGCAAAATTCAATTGACAACAATGTAAATGCATCAAACACCTATCCAAATGAGTCAACGACAGCGGTTTCAGGGGCTTCTTGGAGCAGCTCGGCTCCAATGGTTACAAACCCTGATTATTATAATTGGCAACATGACAAACTTTGGATTCCAAGCTTATCTGAAACAGGATATAGTGACACATATAACGGCATTTGGAAGTTAAGTGAATCTCAAAGGGAGCACGGCAACGGAACTGGAGGAAGTGCGTCAACCGGTGGAAGTGTTGGTTCCTTAGCAATGACATGTTATACAACAGTTTCTTGGGTGAGGTCAAATCGTCCAAGCAATTCTGAGACAAATTGGGGATTGTATGCGTCTGGAACTAATTACACATATCTAAATGTTAAACATGCCTTGGTTGTCCGTCCGGCATTGCATTTAAACTTAACTGCCGCAGCGTATTCGCTTACATATAAAAATTATGATGAACTTTGGGATGATGAGAACAAAAAATTTGACTCTGCAAATCTTGATTGTCTTCTCAGAGAGGAATTTGGTAGTTCATTGACAGACATTACAAATCTTGATTCAGGTGCAGAGGAAACATGGAATGCTGAAGACTTTTGTCATGATGAGTACAATCCTACGGTTACTCTTGGTGGGCTTGATTGGTATATGACATATCTATCTAAAGATGAAGACGGTAATGTTATTTTAACCTTATGGCTGACTGGAGAAAAACAGTCGGCTTTTGAGGGGAGAGGATATGCTGAAGGAGATTACTATGGTTTTATAAACGGACGGCTTTATTCTGACTGGTCGGCAAATTTTGCAACGAGTTATTTCACAACTACATATCCGGGGAGTATGTATGGAACATCATATGTCCGGTCGGTTACACTGAATAATGGAGGAGAATATAAGTCTCAAAATGCAATAGAAAGGGTTGATACATTTTCACAATCTGCTTCAAGTGTTTTTGCTCCGTTTACTATGGGCAGTGAAAATGAAATGAATATTGCGGATTATATTGTTTCACCATCAAAGGTTTCTTGGCAAGCTGGGCAGAATTTGGTTGATCATTCCGGATATTCACCAATTTACACACTTCCTAATGAGTCTACGACAGAGGTCGCCAACCCAAGTTGGTATACTCATTCAACATATGGGTCTGCATCTGCAATGACAACGAACAAATATTATTATTCGTGGGCTGAGGACAAATTGTGGCTGCCAAGCGTTTCCGAAATTGGATATAAGAGTTCTGATGCTGGAATATGGGGATGCAATGTATCACAAAAGGCGACTGGCACAGGAAAAATTGGGTATGAAACGACAAGCGGGGGTGGTGCCGGGGGACTAAATACGGACAATCCAAACTTGATGACATGGCTGCGATCCGGTAGTGCTAACAGTGCTTATGGACCTTGTAGCATTGCTGTAAATGGTCTAGAATGCTTTATGGAAAGCATCTCCACTTCTAAATCTGCTGTGGTGCGTCCGGCGTTGCATTTGAACTTGACGGAAGCGATAAAGTCAACTGAAACAAGAGATTTCAAAGTGACTTATGCTGGAGCAAATGCTGAATATTCAGACTATCTTGAGGTATATTTGGAAGATGGTTCAATGTATGTTGGAGATTGTGGTGGATCAATTGCAGTTAGCTCCACTGAGACTTACACAACCGACTATTCCACAAAGCCAATTAACTTCACAATCTATTCAACAGCCAGTGAAACTCTCAACGACATCTTTTTGAGAGTTGGTTCAGCACCAACGCTTACTGAATATGACGGAAAGTCATCCTTTGTCTACACTTGGGTTCCAACAGAGTCAGTTGTGCTGGATGTCTACATTGGTCAGCGTTTCACTGTCACCTATGACAAGAATGGTGGAAGTGGAACATTGGCGCGGACGACGGGATACATGATGTTTGGAACCAGCTTTTTGGTTGACCAGGAAAACACGCTAAGCATAGGCGAAAGTTTTGGTGCAAATGGATGGAACACGAAAGCGGATGGTTCCGGAACGGCGTATGCATATCTTGACAGTTATTATGACAATGCCGATGTCACTCTTTATGCACAATGGAAGCCATGGTTTTCGACTGTAACCATTGAAATTATGACCTTCTCTCAAACTGAGGGTGGGTTTGTGAATTCAACCATCGGCGGTACATTGGTGTTTGATTACTTTTCCGGCGAGAAGATGACTGAACTGTTTTATGCTGCAGAACTGAACGACGCTTCAGTCACTCGCACTGACTTTTTGTTGAAGAAAGCAATCACATTCAACGCATTGCCAAGCGACGGTTATGTGTTTGCTGGGGTAAGTGCAAAAGGGGAGTGTCCTTATGACGCACGAGTTAACGTGTTTACACCAACTTTGCCTTCGAAAACCGGCACGACTTATACTGTGCAAGCGTATTTTGTGCAGATTTCGGGTAACAGATTGAAATATGATGCAACGGAAAAATATTTCTATTTTGAGGACGGGGAATATCCTCAAACCTATGTTGGAAATTCTTTGAATGCAACCTTGGCAAGCAAATTCAGTCTTGCAACGTCTGTGGCGGAATATCACCTGACCTATTTCAACGGTTCAAAAGATGTGAAGGTTCCAGTGTATTTATACAACGGCGAGAAATATGCAATGCTGACCGCTGAAAAAACCACCACTTTGACTCTGAACGGTACAAGTGTGAGCGTGACTGAGGGGAACAGATATTTCTTCAAGGTTGAGCCTATCAGATGGAGAGTGAGCGACTATGGTGTGGCAGCGGATGAATATCCAAGCGACTGGGCGACATATGGCACTTACAAAGAAAACTTCACAGTTGTCAGTGACAAGATTTTGACAGCGAGTGCTGTGACAAATCAAAAAGCTCAAGAGGGCTGGAGTTGGCTTTACAGCCAGATGTATGAAAACAACATTGTGGATTCTCTCAATATGAACTTTTCATATAAGGGCTCGGGAGAGGCAACTATTGACAAGTTTGCGCCAGCTGGAACTCAGAATTTGGTGAGTTCAATTGAGACGATAAGTTCGGGAGTGAAGACGGTTTATGTGAGCGAAATGGCTGGGCTTTCTGACCTCAGTGCAAAAGCAACCGATTTTGCGGCGTTCTTGCTTGGAGCAGATGGCGGAGACAAGGTGGAATATTGGACACGCTCACTTGGTTGGGACCTTTTGCAAGGCAAAACAATTACAGTCTCTGGAAGCACATCTTCAAACTGGCTTGAAACTATGCTTGGCGTGAGATTCTCTTGCATCTTAAGCGAAGGAGCGATGTTATTTGAATGATAAAAGCAGAAAAACGGGCGAAATTGCTCGTTTTTTCTTATTTTCAAATTGGACATTGACAAATTGCTGTCATCGTGGTAAAATAAATTTGTTAGAGGTGTTTGTATGGGAAAAGATAAGAAAGTTGTGAAGCAATATGAAACTATTAAGTTTTCAATGCCAGATTATCAATTTATTTTCGACACATGGATGAAAACAATCCGCGAAAAGACATATGATTTGAAGGCTCCAAATTCAGAAAACTTTTTCAAGTTCTATGAAATTTTGTGTTCTGGTGCTTATGAATTGTCAAGGCCACTGCCTCAAGCAATCTTGAAATCTTATGCTCAAAATTCCGAGGATGTTTCTGAGTATGTGGACATCGATAAGCTGAAGGTGAGAGACAACTATAAACTTATCTGCAAGTTTTTCAATGAGCATGCTTTGGAAGGCGAGACAATCGACTGCAAGAATGGGCAAGAACTTAACCGCGCGCTTGCAAACATCATTGCAAAAAGAATTCAGCAAGCGGAAGGTGATATTGTTTATGTTGATATCTCAAAGATGCATCTTTATAAAAATGCAAGTATCACTCCAATCAGAAACTTTTATGTTGAAGCACTTGCAAAGCTTGGATATAAGCAAGACCCTGTCATGAAAAACTTATATGTTTCTGACAGGAAAGTTCCTGTGGAAATCAGCGAAAATAATCAGTCCTGGATTTTGAAGCAATATGTGGAGAGAGAAAGATGGTTTACTGATGAATTTTACATAATCTTTGGCAAGGTGGATGATCCAGAAGAGTTCAGTCACGGCTTTGAACTGTTTGAAAAATATTTGAAAACTCTTGAGGAAAGAATGTCGGAACAGACAAGAACTTCGGAAAAATTTTTGATGGCAAAAGCGGATTTTGAAAAGTTTGTCGAAAAGCAAAAAGCGGCTTATCATGAAAAATTGACAAGAAGCAAGCGTTTTGCTTCATATTACAAACCTGCTTCAGAAGCTTTGTGGAGACGTCTTAAGAAGAATCCAGCAGAGAATGATGATGTGATCATCAAAGATTTCATCAAACTTGTTGAGAATGTTCATTTTGCCATGAATGTGGTAGACGAAAACGGGAAGAAATACCCAGCAAACTATTTCCTTTTCACAGAAATGCACCCAAATGATATGGTTTCTCTGCTTATCGTCGCTGAAAAGGCAAATTGCTTTGATGAAAAACAAGCTAAGAAATCAGCAGAAGTTAAGGCTGTTTTGAGAAACTTGGACACTGCCGCAATGACACGTACCGAAGATGGAGCAAGTTATGACCTTGACATGTTCTTGTCAAAATATAGAGCAAAAACAAACTTCAACGGGATTGATTTGGATTTGCGTCTAGAAGAAAATTTCAGGGAGTTTGCAAACAAGGTTGACACAATGATTAAAGAAAACAATCTTCCAACCACACAAGTTTGTGTAAATGCACTTGCAAGAGAGATGATTAAAGGTTGCAGTCCAATCAACACTGAAATTTTGAAAAATCGAGCAATTGAAAGACAAAAGTGAGAGCGATATCTCACTTTTTTTATGTTTGTTGGTGTGTGGTGGGGAGGGAAAGAAGAAATGAAAATAGGTGATTTTCATGCTGAAGAAGAAATGAAAATTGTGGTTTTTATTCAAAAAACAGAGACAAAATTGTCAATTGTGAGACAAAATATGTATTTAGTAATTTTTTTATAAATATTTTGCTGAAAATTAAAGGAGTTTTTTAATTTATTTGGTATAATTGGGTTGAAACACGTTTATAATTTTTTATTTTTGGGAGATTTGATGCAAAACAGAGGCTTTCCAGTTGAATGGTTGAGCGAACTTAAAAGAAAGAACGATTTGGTTTCAATCGCTTCAAACTATCTTCAACTTCAACAAAAAGGCCGCCGTTATTGGGCGTGCTGTCCTTTTCATAGTGAAAAAACACCTTCATTTTCGTTGAACGATGAAGATGGTATTTATTATTGCTTCGGCTGCAAAGAGTCTGGCGATGTCATCAAGTTTGTTCAGAAAATGGAAAATATTGACTTTATGGATGCGGTCAAACTTTTGGCGGAGCGTGCTGGGATGGAAGTTCCACAGCTTCAAGGGGACGGACAACGCAAACAAAATCAAGAGCTTAAGGCGAGAGTTCTGAGTGCACTTGACTATGCATATAAGCACTATGTTGAAAATCTTTACAGTGCGGAAGCAAAAAAGGCACAGGACTACATAAAGATGAGAAAGTTCACTCGCCGCGAACTTGAAGATTTCAAAATTGGTTATTCAAAAAACTGGACGGACATGGTTGAATATCTTTCTTCAAAAGGCTTCACAAAAAAGGAAATGGTTGAGGCCGGAATTTGTGCAGAGAAAAACAACCGATTGTTTGATGTTTTAGCGGAGAGACTGGTTTTCCCAATTTTCAATTCTTTTGGAGAATGCATCGGCTTCAGTGCGCGTGCACTTGAGAAAACAGATTTCGCAAAATATAAAAACACCGCGGAAACAATTGTTTTCCAAAAGGGAAGAGTGGTGTTTGGCATTCACATCTTGAAGGCTCAAAAGCAACAACAACTTTTGAACAAAATCATTCTTGTTGAAGGACAAATGGATGTCATTGCAATGCACAAGGCTGGGTTTAAGTCGACTGTTGCTTGCATGGGGACAGCATTGACAAAAGACCATGTCAACGAGTTGAAAAGATACAACGAAAACATTTACCTTTGTTTTGATGGGGATGGAGCCGGAACAAAGGCAACGCTTAGGGCGATTGAGATGTTCCGAAATGAAAATGTCAACTTGAAAGTTGTGCGCCTTGAGGGTGGAAAAGACCCAGACGAAGTGCTCAACAATAATGGGAAGGAAAAACTTGAGGAATTGATTGAAAACGCTCAGCCATATATGGAGTTTTTGATTGATTATTACAAAAGCAGACACGACTTGCAGCAAGCCGAGGAGAAAAACAAGTTTGTCAAAGAAATTTTGGCAGAAATCAAAAAACTTGGCAGTGAGACGCTGTTTGAGCCTTATCTTGAAATGGTGCGTGACTTGACGAAAATTCCAATTGACATTTTGAGACGTGACATCAATGGGACAGCACAAGAGCAAGCAGTGAAAAAGGTGATCAAAGAGCCAACTGTTCCAACCGAACGCGGCGATGAGAAAGCTGTGAAATTCATTCTGGCTTCACTTTTGCACAAGAAGGAATATGCAAATGTGCAGATTGACTGGTCGAAACTTTTGGAAGAATTTGCTTCTTATTTGGAAATAATAGAGCAAAACACTTCGCTCTCTTCGATTTTCGACATTGAAGGCGCAAGCGAAGACGCATTCTTGATGGATATTTTAAATTTCAATTTTACAAAATTTGAAGAGGATGCTCCAAGATATTTCAGAGAGTGCTTGTGGAAGATTGCTGAGCAAAAGTTGAAGAAAAAGCAAGAAAGATTAAACGAAGAATACAAAAATTGTGAAGATATAAACAGACGAGTTGAAATTGCCAAAAATCTTGGAAAATTGGCATTGCAACTCAAAAATAAGAGTTTGGAGGAATTCAATGGCAGAAGATAAGACAAATGCAGAGAAGGTGAAAGTTGTCTATGACAAACTGCAAGCACTTGCAATGAAAAAAGGCTCAATCAACGAGGAAGATGTCTATTTTTCGTTGTTTAAGGTGGGCGAAAATGCCGAAAACGTTGAAAAGTTTTTGGAAGTTTTACGCAAGAGAAGAATCAAAATCATCAAAACAAATGAAGAGGATTTGTATAAGGACAATTTTTCTGACCTTGTGATGTCAGCAAGCGTTGACGACCCTGTGAAGATGTATCTTAAAGACATCGGCAAGGTGCCATTGCTTTCCGCAGACGAAGAAAGAGAACTTGCAAAGAAAGTTATGCAAGGCGACCAATATGCAAAATCAGTTTTGTGCGAATCCAACTTGAGACTTGTTGTCAGTGTGGCAAAAAAATATGTTGGAAAGACATCGATGTCTTTCTTGGACCTCATTCAAGAAGGAAACATGGGGCTTTTGCGTGCGGTTGACAAGTTTGATTACACAAAGGGCTTCAAATTCTCAACCTATGCAACATGGTGGATCAGACAAGCCATCACACGTGCCATGGCAGACCAATCAAGAACAATCAGAATTCCTGTTCACATGGTGGAGACAATCAACAAATATGTCAAAGTTTGCAGAGTGTTGATGCAAAAACTTGGAAGAGAAGCAACAATCGAAGAAATCGCAAGCGAGATGGGGCTTTCTGTTGCCAAGGTTATGGAAATTCAAAGAACAGCACAGGATCCAATTTCTTTGGAAACTCCAATGGGTGAAGAAGATGACGGAAAAATGGCGGACGTGATTGTGGATGAAAGTGCAAAATCACCAATTGAAAGTGCAACACAAAGTTTGCTTAGAGAGCAACTTTTGGCAGTGATTGACACTCTCACTCCAAGGGAACAAGAGGTCATACGTCAACGTTACGGTCTTTTGGATGGCAGACAAAAAACTTTGGAAGAGGTCGGCAGAGAATTTTCAGTTACAAGAGAGCGTATCAGACAGATTGAGGCCAAGGCACTCAGAAAATTGAAACATCCAAACCGCAGCAAGAGGCTTGCAGATTTTGTGGAATAAAAACAAAAGAAAAAACAGTAGGTGTGGCGGAAAGAAAAAAACACTAACAAATTGAATCGGAGGAATATTATGAACATTGAAAGCTTATTGAAATATCAAGCATTGGATGAAAGCCTTTTCAAGGTGGAACAAAAACTTGTGAACAGCCAATATCGCAAAAAAGCGAATGAAATTACGGCTGTGGCAAAAAAATCACAAGCAAAGTCAGCAGAGCTTGAAGCGGAAGCAGCAAAACTCATTGCAGAAATTGAGGATATCAAGGACAAATATCAAATCAACAAATCAAAGATGGACGAAATGCTTGCAAAAAATGTTGATGACTTAAGTGTTGAGGAAATTGATAAAATTAGTGCACTTAAAAACAAAATTCTTTCAAATCTTAATATTTTGGAAAAGATGCTTCAAAAGAGCGCGGAAAACATCAATCACATTTTGGCAGAGTTCAACAAAACAAAGAAACTCTATGACGATGCAAGAGCTCTCTATGCTGAATGCAAGCAAAAGATTGATGAAGAATCAAAGCAACTTGAGCCAGAAAAAGAACGCTTAAAAAAAGAACTTGCTGTTCTTGAAAAAGATGTTGAACCAAACTTGATGGCAGAATATCGCAAGAAAAGAAATGACAATATTTTTCCTGTTGTTGTGCCACTTGAAAACGGTGGATTCTGCGGAAGATGTCGCATGGAACTTCCAAAGGTTGCAATTTCACACATCAAAGAAAAAGGTGTGATTGTCTGCGAACACTGCAAGCGCTTTATTTACACAAAATAATTTTACAAGTGAGGGGATTTATGGAAAAGTATTCTTATGATTACAACGATTCAAAAACAATTGTTGTGGACGGACAAAAGCAAAAACTTTATCGCGTTGTGGCAAACAGAGAAATTACAAACCCATATTACACAGTCAAAAAGGGTGAAAGAGGGGGATATGTTGCAGACGGGGCTCTTTCTCAAGAGGGCGAATGCTGGGTGACTGACTCCAGTTTTGTTGCAGAAAGTTGCTTTGTTGGTGGTGATGGCTATGTTGATTGTTCCACTCTCTTCAAGAATGTCAGTGTTCTCAACAGTGCGGCAGTCAGTGACAGCACGATTGATTCAAGCAAAGTTTCTTCGCTGACAGGAGGGTCAATCGTTGTTGGAAGCAAAATTGTTGGAAATATCAATTTGAGTGGAATGGCAAGGGTTGACACTTGCTATGTAAGCGGGGGGCTCAGTATGACTGATGATGCAACTCTTTGGGATTGCGAGGTACATGGCGTTGATGAGGGATTGAGTTTGGTTGCTGACCTCAAATATAGCAAGAAGAAGATTGTTGGGAGTGGACCAATCAATTGTGGGGCTATAGTCATAGATAAAGAAAGAACAAAATAAAATGCAAAAGGATTGAGAAAATGCTCAATCTTTTTTTGTTGAGTTTTACGTGTTTCCTTCTCTTAGATTTTTTTACTCTGGTTTTGAGTTGAAAAAGGAACATCTTCGCGGCGATAAGCAAAAATGTGTTTTTTAGATTTTTGTGTGTCGGATGAAGGATTTGATTGCATATACAAGTTTTTCAATTTCTTGATAGGAGTTGAAATATGAGAGTGAAACTCTCACGGCACCACCGTCCAAAGTGCCAAGTGCTTTGTGCTTCATTGGTGCGCAGTGATATCCGCTCCTCACGCAAATGTTCCACTTTTCGCTTAAATAATTTGCCACATCGGTGGAGTTGACCTCTGGGATGTTAAAGGCTAAAACGCCATTTGTGTTTTCCGTTTTGGTGTAGATGTTCAATGAAAGTTTGGAAAGTTCATAATGAAGATATGTGATGAGGTCTTCCATTTTTTCTTGGATAAGTTTGAAATTTTCTTCAACAAATTTCACTCCTTCGGCAAATCCAAGGATGGCAGGGGTGTTGATTGTGCCGCTCTCAAAGCGTTCTGGGGAGTGCTCTGGCTGGAAAAGTTCGAGTGAATTTGTGCCTGTGCCACCAAAACGAATTGGTTGAAAATCGAAATCCCCGTTGATGGCAAGAACGCCAACCCCCTGAGGCGCGTAGAAACCTTTGTGAGGAGCAAGAGTCAGCATGTGGATGCCAAGTTTTTGCATGTCATACACAAAATGTCCGCCGCCTTGCGCTCCGTCAACAAGGAAGAGAATGTTTCGCTCTTTCAAATTTGTGCCAATTGTCTCAATGTCGGCAACGTCACCATTGACATTTGAAACGTGATTTACAACCACTAAATAGGTCTCTTCTGTCAGGTACTTCTCAATGTCTTCCCAAACCACCCCAAACTTTCCGGATTGTTCACAGATGGTGTACGAAAAATTCGAATCAATGTTTTTCAGATGTTCAAGCGGACGAAGCACAGAGTTATGTTCGTTGCAAGTGCAGACAACGTGACCACTTTTGTGAGTGCCTAAAATTGCAAGATTCAGTGCATCTGTGCAGTTGAGCGTGAAGATGATTTTGTCGGGGGTTGTGCCAACGTATCTGGCGACAAGTTCCCTTGAATTTTCCACCTCAAGAGCTGTTTTCAGTGAAGCTTTGTGCCCGCTTCGTCCCGGATTTGCGGAATAAAGATTGAGCGCGTTCAACACGGCTCGTTGCACGCATTTTGGCTTGACAAGGGAAGAAGCGGAATTGTCTAGATAAATCATATTGCACCTCGAAATTTTAAAAAAGTTTTGTTTTAAAGCAAATTTTTTATATTAACAATATAATAATTATGGGGAGATTTTGTGCATAAGGAGGTGATTTTTGAATTACACATTGGCAGTTTTTAAGTCTCGCTTCTCCACGCTTAATTTTTCAAATTTGTTAAAAGCAAATCATATTCCTGTTGCAATCATAAATACGCCACACAGCATCTCACAAGCGTGTGGGTTGTCGGTGAAATTTTTGAGCGATTATTTTTCCAAAGTTCAAACCCTTTTGACGAGAATCAATTTGTCGCAGTTTCAAGGCTTTTACACATACACAGAAATGCACGGAAGGATAAGTTTGATAAAACTGTGAGACTTGCAAAACGGGCAAAAATACAAAGAGCATATTTGTGCTCTTTTTTCATAACATAAGCATATGAAATATTTTTTCTCCGCATTTTTGACGCTTTCTATAGTTTTTGTTGCCGTGTTTGGTGTGAACTGTGTCTATGGCTGGCTTTTCCCTGTCAAATATCAAGAGGAAATTTCGGCGGCAAGCGAGGCTTATGGGGTGGAAGAAGCGGTGATTTATTCAATCATCAATGTCGAGAGCGGCTTTGACAAAAATGCAGTTTCATCTAGGGGAGCTGTGGGACTGATGCAGCTTATGCCGTCAACCGCGCAGAGTTTGGCGGGAACGGAAGGAGTTGACTTGCTTTCGCCGCAAGAAAACATAATGCTTGGGGCAAAATATATTGCACAGCTTGCAAACAGATTTGATGATTTTGAGTGTGTTTTGGCGGCATATAACGCCGGCCCGACAAATGTCAGAAATTGGCTGGCGGACGAGCGATACAGTGAGGATGGTAAGACGCTGAAAAAAATTCCTTTTGCCGAAACAAAGGGGTATCTTGAAAAATATGCTCGCAACTTCAAATATTATTCACAAAAACTAAAAAGTCGCGGCTAATTGAATAAATCTTCATCTATCAGCGGAACGATATCAATGGCAGGATCTTTATATTGTATTCTGAATTTTAATTTATTAATCCAATTAAAGAATTTTTTGTATATAAAATTTTGATAAATCAAGAAGCAAAATGTAAAAAAACGACAAATAAGAACTTTTTATGTTAATAACATATTATGTAATATGTGAAGGAGTTTTTATATGTGTAAAAGATTTGATAATAGCAATTGCTATTTGGATGGCGATTGTTGTGAAAAAAGAACGAAATATGATAACTGCTGTTATCCGTGTTATATAGATGATCAAGTTATAGTGCGCGGACCTACTGGACCTGCTGGTATGCCAGGTCCTAGGGGGCCTCAGGGAATTCAGGGAGTGATGGGCCCAACCGGTCCTGCTGGACCTACTGGGGGTGTTGGTGCTACAGGTGCCACAGGCCCACAGGGGGTGCAAGGTTTAACTGGTCCAACAGGCCCAACAGGTCCAACGGGTCGCACGGGTTTAACTGGTGAGATAGGGCCAACAGGCCCCACAGGTCTTGCTGGAGATATTGGTCCCACGGGAGCAACTGGACCTACGGGGCCACAAGGAATAGCAGGAGAAATGGGTCCAACCGGTCCAACTGGTCCTGCTGGGGATGTTGGACCGACAGGTCCAATGGGAGCTAGTGGTGGTATTTTAAATTTTGCAGATTTCTATGCTTTAATGCCACCAGACAATTCAGCAACAGTTGCGCCGGGAACAGATGTAAGTTTTCCACAAGATGGACCCAATAGCGGAAGTGATATAAATAGAACAGGACCAAGTTCATTTAATTTGGCACAAGTTGGTTCATATCAAGTTCTTTTTAATGTTGGTGTTGCTGAAGCTGGTCAGTTAATTTTAACTTTAAACGACGAGGAGTTGAATTACACTGTTGTCGGAAGAGCAACGGGGACATCGAATGTTATAGGAATGAGTATTATAACTACAACCGAAGAGAATTCAATACTAGCAGTTAGAAATCCCGCAGGAAATTCAACGGCTCTTACTATTACGCCACTTGCAGGCGGAACACGGCCCGTATCTGCTCATTTGGTTATCACACAAATTCAATAAAAAGCTGCCTAGTATGAATTAAATTGATAACCAAGAAGAAAAATAAATGTAAATAATTTACCGAAAGACTAAAAGCTATCGGTATTTTTTTTGTCTTTAACACTAAATAACATTAGATATGCCTATATAACTTTATCTAACACAAGTTGATTACTAGATAAATTGTTGAAGAAAATCATAAAATTGTTAGAAATAATTTTAAAGACAAAAGAAAATAAATAATTCCTAAATCGTTTAAATTTAGGGGGGTGGTGCGGATAAGAGGATTTGAACCTCCACGGTCTCCCACTGGAACCTAAATCCAGCGCGTCTGCCAATTCCGCCATATCCGCATGAACAATTTTAGTTTATCATATGACAGCTGTTTTTGCAACTTTTCTTTTTTTGTTTTGTGAAAATATTTAAAGAATTTTGATTGGACAAGTCGCTGGATTTTTTTTGAAATGCAAATATAAAGCTGAATGCTTTGCTGAATCATGGGCAACAAAAAAAGTGTCCGAAGACACTTCTTGGTGGCTCGCCCGGGATTCGTTATGCGAACCATTTTAAATGGTCGCTTCCAAGCACGATTGCTCTCCTGCCTTGCTTGTCAGCCGGGACTTGGTCACGGGTTCTGTTTGCGAATGCAAACGCAAAGCTGAATGCTTTGCTGAATCATGGGCAACAAAAAAAGTGTCCGAAGACACTTCTTGGTGGCTCGCCCGGGATTCG
>JAGBFI010000003.1 GCA_017936585.1 Clostridia bacterium
AAAAGCATTGCAAGAATTTTAAAACTGAGCAAAAGCATCGTTTTCATTTGGAGGTACCACCCGGATTTGAACCGGGGAATAAAGGTTTTGCAGACCTTTGCCTTACCGCTTGGCCATGGTACCACATCTTCGCTCCTATTTCAGGGACGAACTAACTATAACATATAAATTTTGTTTTGTCAAATCATTTTTGCCAACTTTTAATAATTTATTATGTCTATTCAATGCAATTTTTTAACACCTCTGCAGGGAAGTTTTACTCCAATAATTTTATATGTTTCCCCTCTTTGAAATGTTCAAAAAAACAAATTATCCAAATTTATACTTCTTTTTATCAAATTCCCAAATCTTTTTTGTTTTGAATGTTGACCTTTTTGACATAAAAATGTTATAATTCCAACGCAATAGGAGAACATAATGAACAAGCACTTTCTAATTCACAACTCTATAATCCAACATGGAAACCACTTGGCCCCTTACACGATCACAAAAAAGGATTTTTCAACAGACGATTTTGACAATCTCTTGGAACACTTCGACCTCTTTTGCCGCAGCTCAATTTATACCAACAGTGATCTGCCAATAAACGCAACAAAGACAATTTATCATCTCAATCGCCTTGCTCTGTCATACACCCATAAGAAACTCAAGGAAACGACAAAAACTGTTTGCGATGTCTATGCGGAAAAACTTCTTGAACTTACCGAACTCAAAGAATTGATCGAAATGCCAAACGGACATCAAGCCTTTTTCAACCTCTCAGACAACGCCTACAAATCCACAGTTTTGCTGTTTTCGCTGATGTGCAAGCTGCCATTTGTTGAAGACGAAAACGAAAAAAGCGTTTTAAAAGAGAAAATTGATATGGCAAAACATTTACACTCAAAAGATTTGAAAAATTTAAGAAAAATCATCAACAACCCTGAACGAAAACTTTGTGATAAGGATGGCAAAGTTCTTGAAAAAAGTGGAATCTTGAAACTTCCATATGATGCTAATTCCCTTTATTCAAAACTTGAAAGCATAGTTGCAAACGCCAAAGTTCTCAAAGAGTTTATGGAAATAAACAAAGTCCCAACAATCAACGACATTCATATGTTCAATCTCAGGGCTCAGACTGAAATGCAAGCAATGAAGCGAAGCTCTCCTCTCATTCTTGTCGGACAGTTTTCATACGCTTTAAACAAAAGCCAAATTTGGTTTATGGAAAATGTGAAATTCCCAGACAAAAACAAAACTTTCATTCTGAACAGGTTGGCTGTTGACCCACGTCTGAATCATTCGCCATCAAACCAGCAAACATCTTACACCCCACATGAAAAATAAAAGAAAAAGATGAACCTTGAAGATATGCACAACTCTGCACACGGCAGAAAATTTTGTGCATATTTTTTGTTTGTTGCATAAAATTTCCTAGAAACATAACATCAAACGAAAAAAAATTATAAAATTTCAACAAAACATCAAAAAACGCTTGCTTTTTTGTTTGTAATTTGATATATTATAAGAGCATTCGAGTGGTGCAAACAGATTTTTGCGGGAGTGGCTCAGTGGTAGAGCGTTGCCTTGCCAAGGCAAATGTCGCGAGTTCGAATCTCGTCTTCCGCTCCAAATGACGAGAGATTGAATAAAACAATCTCTTTTTTTATAGATAAAACAAAAGAGGATAAAAAAACATGAAACGTTTATTGCGAATCGGCTCAAGTTTGTTCATATTCACATTTCTGCCAGTCATTGCTTTTATGCTCCTCGCCGTGATTTTTGACGACCCAAACATTTCAACAACCTATTGTTTGATGTACCCAATGCAGTTTGTTTGGGCTGTCCTGAAAGTGGTTTTTGCAACTGGCGCAAACATCAAACAAAAGCGCGCAGACACTGAAAATTCGGTGCTAAGCGGAATTATTCTCGGAACACTTGTCGGAGGCTTAGCTTTCGGAATTTGTGCAATTTTCATTGATGAATACATCGGCTTCATGAAAATGAGCACCGAACTTGCGGCCTACAAACCTTTCGCAATCTATTCTTGCCTCATTTTGTTTGTTCAACTCATTTTCTCCTTCATTTTGGAGAAGTTGTTCTTTGAAGGAAAAGAGAAAAAAGCAAACTTTCACAGTTTGATATTCAACATCATCAATTTTGTGGTATTGATTGTGACTTCCCTTATCACAAAAAATCAAATCATCATTGTATGCGTGACTCTTGCAGTCACCTTTGGATATGTTATTTGGCTGGTGGTGCACGAATTTAAAAAATTCAGATATAAAAAACTCAAGTTTGATTGCAACATCTTTGCAAACATGAAATATGTTTCCAACACGCTGTGCTCCTATCTTTTCCTCTTCGCGACATATCTGTTTGGCTTCAGCAATGCCTTCCAAGCCGGAACTGAATTTATCATTGCACTCAACTTCATCTGTCTTGTGACCGATTCTCAATGGGATTGCCAAGTTGCCGTCAGCACTGCGGCTCAGATTGACATTTCAACCGGAAATTTCAACTTCAAACGCTCGCTCAAGGACTCGCTTTTGTTCACGCTCGTCAATGTTGCAACCAGTCTTGTGATGTTCTTCTCTTTGTATAACCTATATGAGGTAGATTTGTCCATCGGACTGTCACTTCTTGCCTTCCATATTGGTGATTTCTTCAGTTGCGCCGCAATCTTCATTCTCGAAACCTTCGTTCAGCTCGAACACTCTGCAACGATAAACACGGTCAATATGTTCTGCCAAAAAACTTTAAGAACAATTTTGTCCATTTTCCTTCCAACAGCCTATTGCACCGTGATTGGTCAGATTGTGACTTCATTCACAACATTGGCGGTGCTGCTGATCATTTGCTTCTCAGTATTCAAACTGACAAAAGAAGGTTTGTTTGTCAGAAGAAAAAAAGAGGAAGTCCCTCTTCAAGCGCCTCCTCCTTCAGAATAAATTTTGATTTTAGTCGTCCACAAAACCTTCCTTTTTGTTGAGCGAGTGAAACGAACCCGACCCGTAGTGATTTGTCAAATGGGTCGGTTTTTTCTTGCTCTGTCTGCGCCAATATTGCTTTTCACAAAGGCGACAACAAAAACGTGTTCTCATGTCAATACGCTCCGAACTGTCCGTCACCACAAGCACTCCGCAATTTGAACAGTTAAATTCAATAGAAGGATAGTTCTTCAACCGCTCCTCACGTGTTGTGCTGCGATGATATTTTTTCTTGCAACTTTGGCTGCAAAATTTTTGTGTCACAGTTTTCTGTTGAAATTCATTCTCACAAAACAAACATTTCATCTAATTTTTCTCCTTCCTAAAACAAATCCTCAGTTGAATTGAAATATTCCCTGTCAAAAACCTGCGCCAAAGTGATGTTTGCACCCGCACACAGTTTTTTGATGGTGATAACCTTTGGGCTTTTGCTTTTTCCATACATGAAATCAAAAATAGTGGATGGGGTTAAATTCGAATTTAGGCACAACGCCGTCAGATTGATTTTACGCTCATCCAATATCTCATTTATTCGTTTTCTTATTGCATCTTCCAAACTCATCTTTTTCATACGGATTATCGTAAATAATTTTATAAAATATACATATATTTCGTCTTACGGATTTTCGTAATTCGACTTTTCGACACAAAATTCAATCAAAAAGCCTGTTATTTACCTTTTCGCCAGACTGATTTTTGACTTTTCAGCAAAAAATATGCCAACAAAGTTGACTTACAAAAATTTTATTTGCATCTTCAAAAAACGATCATTTTTTAGAGATTTAAATTAAACCTCCTCACTTTTTACCATCAAAAGTTCTTTCAGTTTTTATATATGCGAATTCCAGTAAGTAAAAAAATTATCTATTTTAATAAAAAAAAAGACCTGAATCAGGTCTTCTTCTTTTTTTATTTTCAAATTATTCCTCTGTTTCGACTGGCTCATCCAAACCCAAAAGTTTGACGGCTTCATCCGAATCAAGTTTGTCCACTGATTTAAGCTTTGTGAAAATTTTTCGTGTGCGCGTTCCAACAAGGTCGTCAAAATCTTTGCTCGTCTTCTCAAACTGTCCGCGGATTTTTTCAACAAGTCCAGAAAATCTCTCAAATTCGGTGCGCACTGCTTCCAAAATCTTCCAAACTTCGCCGCTCTTCTTTTGGATTGCAAGAGTTCGGAAACCCATTTGCAAACTGTTTAAAAGTGCACTCATGGTTGTTGGTCCAGCAATTGTCACCTTAAATTTGTTTTGAAGTTCATCAATCAAGCCCATTTTTGCCACCTCTGCATAAAGCCCCTCAATAGGCAAAAACATAACAGCAAAATTGGTGGTTTTTGGAGGCAAAATGTATTTTGTGTTGATATCTTTCGCCATTCCTCTGATTGTAGATTTGAGTTGGTCGCGTTTCTGCTTGACAGCCTCGAAATCGTTCTTTTCGTAGGCGTTTTGCAGGTCGCTGTAAACAGTGTAAGGAAACTTGCTGTCAACAGGCAAATAGACAAATTCTCCGGCATCCTGTCCTGGCAGTTTGATTGCAAACTCAACAGGCTCACGCCCCTCACCCGTGACAAAATTGGTTTCGTATTGCTCTTTTGAAAGCATCTGGTCGAAAATCGCTCCAAGTTGAATTTCCCCAAACACCCCAGTTGTTTTGACGTTGGAAAGCATCTTTGTCAGGCTTCCAACATCAGTTGCAATGTTTTGCATTTCTCCAAGAGACTTATACACACTTTCAAGCTGCCCACTCAAAACCTTAAACGACTGCTCAAAACGCTCGTTAATCGTCTTGGAAAGTTTTTCATCGACAGTCTCGCGCATCTTGTCAAGTTGTTTGTTGTTGTCATCTTGGAGTTCCTTCAAGTGCCTCTCGTTTGACTGACGAATCGCCTCAAGTTTTTCCTCTTGTGCTTTACTCATGCTCTGCATGCGCTCATCAACTTGCCTGTTGAATTCAAACATTCTTTTCTCAAGCGATTGGTGATTTCCAGACAAATTCTCTTGAAAAGTTTTGATTGTTTGCAAAATTGCCTCATTGTTCGCTCTTTGCGTTTCGCTGAGGCTTTTGCTTATGAAATCAACATTGCTGCTGAAACTTTTGATGATTTCTTCCTTATCTCCAGCGGACAGCTCGCTTTTGTGTTTCGTCTTGAAACAAACAAAAATTGTGACAAGTGAAAGCAAAATGCTGACACCAAGTAAAATATATACAACTGTCATTTTCTCCTCCTAACTTTGTAAAAAAACTGGCATTTGCAACCAGTTTCTTTGTTTTTTAAGCAGTCAAAGTGGCTTTTGCAACCAAGTTAAGCCAAAGTTTTGCGTTTGTGATGACATTCACAACATCCGATCCTCCGTCAATTGTGATGTCAGCATCTGTTTGATTATAAAACTTTTGACTTCCGATGTTGACTGAAATGTTGTCCTTTGAAAGAGCCTCACTACTTCCGTCATTCTTCACAGGAACAACCTTAAATCTTGCAGTGTCAGTGAAATTCAAAATAACATCTCCACCTGTTGTCTTAACTTTTGCGCCATTTGGAACAGTTCCAATGAATCCAAGTTCAACCTTTCCACCTTCGTTGACAATGTTGATGACATCGCCGAAATTTTCTGCAAAAATAAGGTTGATTTTCATATTTTTTCCGTCAATATCAATCGCTCCAGAAGCCTGTTTGATGTCAATTTCCCCCTTGTCAGAAATCACTGAAACAGCACCATCAATCTTTTTGATGTCGATGTCTGGTTCCGCTTGAGCATTTCCGTCAGTTGAAAGAATGAAATCTCCTTTCAAATAGTCCACAATGATATTTGGAGCCAAAATTGTGTCAGCTGAATTTGTGTAAGACAAATCTCCATAAACTTCGCCAAACATATGATTTCCTTCAATGCACGCAACCGATGTTTTTGCCGCACTGATGTAATCAA
The DNA here is from genome assembly GCA_017936585.1 of Clostridia bacterium. GTDB lineage: Bacteria > Bacillota > Clostridia > Christensenellales > UBA1242 > Caccovivens. The sequence continues at coordinate 5,894 of JAGBFI010000003.1, forward strand.
TATCAAGAACCCCTCTTGCACATGTCAATTCCAAATTGCCTGACACCCTAAGCACATTTACATTCACTTTTCCTTTGCCGTCCACAACAAATTTTGCATCACAACCAAGCACCATTCCATTGGCTTCTTGGGTTGCCCCTTTGCTGTTTGTATATAAAACTTTCTTTGTTGAAAGGATGTCTCCATCAGTTGTTTTAAGTGACAGAGCCTTGTCGCTGTTAAGTGAAGAAAAATCAAATTTATCTGTGAACGCAATGTCTCCAGTGGTTGTTTCAACATTCAAAGATGCAAGTTTCACATTGTCAGTTTCTCCAACGGTTGTTCCGCCAACTTCAACATCTCCTTCAGTGGTCTTAACTGTCAAATTGAGATTGTCAAAGTTCATGCTTCTTTCGGTTGAGGCGTGCAATGTGATTTGCACATCCTTTGAAAAGAACAAAAATCCTTGAGATTCTTTCACTTCAACAATAAGTTTTGGCCCTTCATAATAAACCTTATATTCATAAGGCACCGCTCCAGCAGCCCCACAAAAACCTTTGGAACTGTTGTTGATGTAAAGACCATCTTTAGTCAGTTTTGAATTTTTGTTTCTGTCAATCTTCACATCAGCATATGAACATCTGATTTCCAAATCAGTGACATTTGCCCAGTTGATTGAAATATCTTCTTTGTCTTTCGCGTTGGTGGATGTGATGTAAACATTCTGTCCGTCACCTGTAAAATATTGCATCCAAAGCACAGTTTGCCCAGGGTTGAACATCATAACCACAAGGCAGATGAAAAACACTGTGATGAGCAGCAACACAAACATTCCAAAATAGAAGAAAAATCCTTTTCTTATTTTTTCTTGAGCCATAAACAACTCCTTTTTTTTGCAATCTACTTTTTGCAATTTAGTCCAAATAATTTTTGTTTATAAAGTATATTTTATCATATATTCGCCCGAATGTCAAATCAGTCCAAAATCGCTTTGATTCTGCGGATTCCGCTTGAAGAGCTTTCTTCTTTGACAATCTTCAAATGGTGCAAATCTTTGGTGTTTTTCGCGTGAGGGCCACCGCAAATTTCTTTTGAAACATCGCCAACAGTGTAAACCTTCACAACTTCGCCATATTTGCTTTCGAACACACCAACTGCGCCGCTCGCCTTTGCCTCCGCAACGCTCATTTCGTTGCAAACAACGTCAATTTCTCTTGCGATTGCATCGTTGACATACTTTTCAACCTCAGCAATTTCTTCAGGAGTCATCTTGTGGTCAAGATTGAAGTCAATGCGAAGTCTCTCTGGAGTGATGTTTGAACCTTTTTGCATAACCTGAGGGCCAAATAATTTTCGAAGCCCTGCCATGATGAGGTGTGTTGCAGTGTGCAGGCAAGCGGTCTGATATGAATTGTCCGCAAGTCCACCCTTAAACACCCCAGCAGAAGCCGTACGGCTTTTTTCTTGATGTTCTTCAAACGCCTTCTTGAAACCGTCTTCATCAACATCATAGCATCTTTCTTTTGCAAGTTCCTTTGTCAACTCAAATGGGAAGCCGAATGTGTCATAAAGTCTGAAGCATGCTTTTCCAGAAATCACATTTTCAACAGTTTCGCCCTTTTGAGCTGCAAACGCTTTGTGTTTCTCAATTCCAGAAAGCACTTTCTCAAATTCCTTATGGCCTTCTTCCAACGCTTTTGAGAATTTTTCAACCTCTTTTGAAAGTTCGTCTTTCACTTTCTGTCTGTTTTGCTTGAGGTCGCTGTAATAGTCTTGATATTCATCAACATACATATCCACGATTGTTTGGAAATGCTCAGTTGAGAAGCCAATGTTGCGTGCGCAATTCACAGCGCGTCTGATAAATCTTCTGAGGATGTATCCCTGTCCAACGTTTGATGGCACCACCCCACGGAAATCGCCAAGCACAAAAAGTGCAGAACGCAAGTGGTCTGTGATGATGCGATATGAACGCTTTGATTTTTCGTTTTCAAGGTATTTCACTGCTGCCTTGCTTTCGATGAAATCAATAACACTCTTCAAACATCCTGTGTCATAAACACTCTTGCTGCCGTTAAGCACCAAAACCGCACGTTCAAGCCCCATTCCTGTGTCAATGTTTGGACGAGGAAGCTTCACAGCTTTTTCACCGGCTTTTTCGACCTTGTATTGCATAAACACATCGTTCCAAACTTCAAGATATTTTCCGCAATCACAAGCTGGAGAGCATCCTTCGCAGCATTTTGGCTTTCCAGTGTCGATGAACATTTCAGTATCAGGGCCGCAAGGACCAACACCGCCGCCCAAAGCCCACCAGTTGTTATCCTTTGGCAAATAATAAACATTTTCCTTCTTGACGCCGCAATCCATCCAAGCTTGAGCAGTTTCGTCATCTCTAGGAGCAGTTTCATCCCCAGCAAAAACGCTGACAGCAAGTTTTTCGTTTTGGATTCCCAAATATTCCTTGCTTGTCAAAAATTCATAAGAAAGTTTCACCATCTCTTGTTTTGGGCAAGAGCCGAGATACCAATTTCCAAGCATTTCAAAGAAAGTCAAGTGACTGTCGTCACCCACGTCATCGATGTCGCTTGTGCGGATGCATCTTTGCACGTCAAAAATCTTGTTGCCCGCTGGATGAGGTTCGCCAAGAAGATATGGCACCAATGGATGCATGCCTGCTGTTGTAAACAAAACTGTTGGGTCGTTTTCTGGAATGATTGAATAACTTTCAATTCTCTTGAACCCATGTTTTTCAAAAAATTTAAACCATAATTCTTTCATCTGTCTGTCAGTTTTCATAAGTTTTTCTCCTATGTTGAATTATAGCAAAACATGCATGAAAAAACAAGCGAACTGAGCCGATAAACAATAAAAAAAAGAAGAAATTTAGATTTTCTTTTTCTTCTCTTCTTCCTTTTCAAAATCCATGATAATTCCAGCGATATGCTCTTCTTTTCTTCGGCGCTTCAACTTTGCTCCAAAATTTGGATATTTTTCTTTGACATCATATTTATCAATCCCGCCAGAAATTGACTTTACAATCTTTTTTCCAGCACTTCTCGTGTCAATTTGTCTTGCAACAATGTCAGACGAATTCGAATTTTGCACCGCATACACACATTGTTTCATCCCCTTTTTCTTTTCAATTCTCAAAAACACATAAGTGATGATGAAGAACACCAAAAACACACCCAAAAAACCAACATAAAAGAGATTGAATCCAGAAATTACCACAAAAACAAGCAAAAGGCAAACAAACACAAGCAAAGAATACCATGCATATCGCAAATCGTTTTTTGCTGTCTGCACGATGTTTTTACCCTCTTGGAACATCAAATGATATTTTCCTTCAACATTTTCAATGTTGTTTATGTTTACTCTTGCCAATTCTTTCTCCTTACGAGTTCAATGTTATCAAATTCCAGCCACAATTGTCAAATAAACTTAAAAAATTTTAAGTTTTTACAAATCTTTCTTAAACAAAGTAAATTTTTCCGTTTACAATTAGTTCCTTTCTTCTTATATCGGAATTCCAAGAACAAACGTTATCTTCTCAGAATGTCTCCCGCTTTCAAAGGAAGGCTGCACAAAACTGTCACTTTTTCTTGCACAACTTTTGCCGATTCAACCTCTCCGCCAAGAGAGTTGACTATCTTTTCAATCTTGAGCTTTTTGTTGAAGGTGTCAGCACTTGGGCTCAAAATTTCAAGTTCTTCGCCAACAGAAAATTTGTTTCTCATTTCAAGTTCGACAGATTTTCCATCACAATCTTTCGACACAATCGCCACAAATTCACTCTCTTGAACAGGCATACTGTCTTCCAAAAATTGTTTTTCTTCATCGTGAAAATAGAAGCCCGTTGTGTAGTGGCGATGGCTTGCTTTCATAAGCTCCTCACAAAGCACCTTGTCTGGTTTTTGTGGCAACATATCCAGTGCCTGTCTGTATGCGTTCACAACAGTAGCAACATAGTAAGCCGATTTCATTCTGCCCTCAATTTTGATGCTGTCAACGCCAATCTTTTGAAGTTCGTCCAAATGCTCAAGCATATTGAGGTCTTTGGAGTTGAAGATGTAAGAGCCCTTTTCGTCCTCTTGCACTTCAAGTTCATCCTCGCGGCTGACCTCACGCACCAGATATTTCCATCTGCACGCTTGCACACATTCGCCACGGTTGGAGTCTCTGCCTGTCAAATAGTTTGAAAGCAAGCATCTTCCAGAATATGCCATGCACATTGCGCCGTGCACAAACACCTCAATTTCAATCTCTTTTGGAATGTTTTTGCGAATTTCAGCAATCTCATCAATGGAAAGTTCTCTCGCCAAAATAAGTCTCTTCGCCCCAAGCTCCACCATAAGTTTTGCCGAATATGAATTGATGATGTTTGCTTGGGTGCTCACATGAACATCAAGATCAGGCTGATTTTGTCTGATAAATTGGAGCATTCCGATGTCCGCAACAATCACCGCATCCACTCCAATCTTCTTCAAAAATTTCAGATAACCCGCCAAATTTTCAAAATCTTTGTCTCTTGCAATGATGTTGAGTGTCACAAAAACTTTCACTCCTTGTTCATGAGCCATTTTCACAGCTTCAGACATTTCCTCTTCGGTGAAATTGCCAGCAAAAGCCCTCAGGCCATAGTGTCCACCAGCCAAATAAACCGCATCCGCACCAAAGTGCAAAGCAGCCTTAAACTTTTCAAGATTTCCAGCAGGAGCCAAAAGTTCCATGTTCCCTCCGTGTTATTTTTCTTCTTTTTTATGTTTTGTTTGTTTCTTAGCAGCCGCTTCCACTTTCTTGCTTTCAATACTCGCCACATCAGCCTTAGTTTCACCAGCCGTCTCGTCACCTGTAATTTTTGCCGTCGTCTGTACTGTTGTTTCATCCTCGCCAGCCGCATCCACATGGGCAATCTCAGTTTTTCTCTGTTTCTTCTTAAGCAAAAGCCAATTCACAACGCCATAAACATTGATGAAAAGGAAAACGATGTAATTTACAAGCACTGTGACATATGAAACGTCCGCTTGCTGCATAACCGACAACCACATCGCAATGCAAATGAAGTTGTTGATGATGTAACACACAAAATTAAGTTCGCTTCTTCTTATCATCATGTAAGAGGCCAAAATGCTTGTCCCAACAGAAAAAGTGCTTAAAAGCAAATTTGCAGTGTTGAACGCTTGAAGCAGGAAAAACATCCCCACAGAAATTGCGGCAACACCGCCCACTGCAAGCAAAAGTTCTTTCCAGTTTGGTGTTTTGCTGACCTTGACCACCATACGATTTTCTTCGCTTCGATTTTTAAACCATGTGTAAATACTGATTAGATATGAAGGAAGTGTCAAGCACGCACTGACAATAATTTCGCCAAAATAATTGTTGAAATAGCTTATTACACAATAAAGTGCCACATGAGCAATTCCCATTATGCTGCCAACAACAAGTCCCTTCGCCAAACAACAAACAGTGACAACGCCAACAAGAGACTGACAAATCACCAGCGCGCTTGATTTGAACACAATGCCAAAAACAAGCACTGCAGCCAGAAAAACGCCGATGCAAGTGAGTTCCCACCATTTAAATTGTTTTAAAAAATTTTTCATTCCGTTCTCCAATCTCAAATTGCAACGGTTGGTTTTGCCGTGAGTTTCAAATCAGCAAGCCCAATGCCGCTTAGAATGTAATAATAAGCAATCGAACCAATCATCGCTGCGTTGTCTGTGCAGAACTTAAGTGCTGGCAAGAAGAGTTCCACTCCATTTTTTTCACAATTTTCTTTAAGTCCTTCACGCAATCTTGAATTCGCTCCAACTCCACCCGCAACAACAAGTTTTTTATGCCCAAATTCAGCACACGCTCTCATTGTTTTGCCAACAAGCTCCTCTGTGACAAGTTCTTGAAAAGAGCAAGCCACATCTTCTTTCGAAAACCCTTCACCCTTTTGTTCTTTGTTGTGCACAAAGTTGACAACTGCTGTCTTAAGCCCACTGAAAGAAAAATTTAAAGAATCCTTAAGTGGTGGTTTGTAATTAAATTGCACTTTGTTTTCGCCAAGTTTTGCAAGTCTGTCGATGTTTGGTCCGCCGGGATATGAAAGCCCAAGAACGCGTGCAACCTTATCAAAACACTCTCCCACAGAATCGTCCACTGTCGAACCCAAAAGGTTGAATTTGCAATAGTCCTGAACATCCACAATTGCAGTGTGTCCGCCGCTGACCATCAAGCACAAAAATGGCGGTTTCAGTTCCGCATGAGAGATGTAATTCGCACCGATATGTCCGTGTACATGGCTGACGGCAATAAGTGGCACCTTAAGACAATATGCCAGCGTTTTTGCAAAGTTCACTCCAACAAGCAAGGCTCCAACAAGCCCCGCTCCATAGGTCACCGCAACAGCATCAACATCTTGCAGAGTTTTTCCGGCAGCAGCAAGAGCCTCTTTCAAAACTCCGCTGATGTTTTTGATATGATTTCTTGAAGCCACTTCAGGCACAACTCCGCCAAACTGTTTGTGAATTTCAATCTGCGTGGAGACAATGTTTGAAAGCACCTCTCTGCCGTTCTTCACGAGTGCAATTGAGGTTTCATCGCAAGAAGATTCCACAGAGAGAATAAGCACGTCTTCCTTGCTTTTCAATCTTTCAAATTTCTCTTTTGCAATGTCCTGATATTTCACTATGCCTTCACACTTGTCCTTTTAAGATATTCATTGATGAAATCCTGGATGTCACCGTTCATGACAGCTTGCACATCACTCGTTTCAAAATTTGTGCGGTGGTCTTTCACCATCGTGTATGGGCAGAAAACATATGATCGAATTTGGCTGCCCCATTCAATTTTCTTCACATCTCCGCGGATGGAAGCAAGCTTTTCCATTTCTTCAAGTTCTTGCTTTTCAACAAGTTTTGAATACAACATCTTCATCGCTGTTTCGCGATTTTGAATTTGAGAACGTTCCGTCTGGCACGCAACAATAATTCCCGTTGGAACGTGTGTAATTCTGATAGCAGATTCCGTTTTGTTGACGTGTTGTCCGCCCGCGCCAGAGCTTCGATATGTGTCCACTTTCAGGTCTTCTGGGCGAATGACAATGTCTGGAGCCTCGTCAATTTCCGGCATAACTTCCACGCTTGCAAAACTTGTGTGGCGTCTTGCATTGGCGTCAAAAGGTGAAATTCTGACGAGTCTGTGAACCCCTTTTTCGGCTTTCATATAGCCATAAGCAAAATCCCCAGAAATCAAGAAAGATATTGACTTCAAGCCCGCTTCTTCACCGTCAAGCACATCCAAAACCTTGATTTTGAAACCATTTTTTTCTGCATACATGCCATACATGCGATAAAGCATATCCGTCCAATCTTGCGCCTCAGTTCCGCCCGCGCCCGCGTGCAGTGTCATGATGGCGTTGTAGTTGTCATATTTTCCAGAAAGCAAAGTTTCAAGTCTTGCACTTTCAACATCTTTTTCAAGAGTTTCCAAAGTTGCGTTTAACTCCTGCAAAAGCGAATCGTCATCCATTTCTTCCAAAAGTTCAACGCTTGCATTGCAGTTGTCAAGAGCAGCCTGCAATTTCTTAACTTTCTCCAATTTATATTCGCAAAGTTTGACTTCTCTTCCAACTTTTGAAACTCTCTTCGCATCGCTGAAAAACCCATCAGAAAGTTGTTCTGCTTTCAGTTCTTCCAAAGATTTTTCTTGCCCAGCCGGGTCAAAGACACTCCTTGATGAAAGCAAAGTCTTCCGCAAGACTTGCCAGTTTCTCTTTTTGCACATCAATAATCATATAAAATCTCCTAATATTTAAATAAATGCTTCCATATTATATCATCAAATATCAAAAAAGTAAAGGAAATGCGCCCCCGCATTCCCTTAAAAAGTGGTTAATCTTCAGTTTTAACAATTTCTTCCGCAATATGAACTCTTCGAAATTCCTCATCCTGTCTCACAAGAGCCTTTTCCAGCCAAATAAGACTGACACCATACATCACATACATTCCGCAGACCAGCCCGAGTGCGATTTTCAAGAACAGTGTCCCGCCTCCCATAAGGTTGTCAAACAACCCCGCCAAAACAAGGAAGAGTGATGACGTGATTCTGCCAGCGCCAAGGAAAAACTCCCCATATGCGTTGCTCTCCAAGATGTGAGAGTGAAGCGACAGCACTCTGATGACGCCCGCACGGCGTGAGTCGCTGATTGACATCAATATCACATTCAAAATGGCGTAAACTGCATAGAAACATATGATTGTGATTTCATTTGTTGCACACAAAATTCCAACAACTGCCGCCGCCACAAGGACGATGGTTGGAATGATGAACGAATTTGCACGCTTTTTGCGATAGAACTTCAAATAGAAGCACATTGTCACAAGTGAGCAAGCCGTGAAAATGGATTGAAACATTCCAAGGCTTGTGTTTGATTGGAAAGTTGACATCACAAGAATGGTGATGAGTGTTGTGAAGCAGTCATAAGACGCTCCTCTGAAGAAATTACTTATGTACATAAGCCACAGCGGCTTTGTTTCTTTTTTGTTTTTCCTCAGATATTTGCCAAAACTTCGCAGGTTGAATGAAAGCGAATAGGTCTTCTTTGGCTTAATCAAAAACGAGAACACAATCAGTGCTGCGCAAATAACAAGCATGATGAGAGCCATAAAAGCAAAGTTGATTTTGTCAATGATAAGCCCAAGAGTGATTGGAAAAATTATGTAAGTTGCTTGAAACATGATTTTCTTGACTGCAAAAAACTTCACCTGATGCTTGCTGCTGATGGTCTCGCCGGTCAAATTGTTATAGCCGTTTGAGAAACATCCAAAGCCAATTCCATAAAGCACGGCAATCAGAGGCACAAAAGTGGAAAGGTCAATGCCGTTTGTCTCCAAAATATAGACCAAAAACACAACTACAGTCAAAACAATCGCCCCAATGGAAACAAAAATGCTTTTGTTGATTTTTCGAAGAGCAAACCCTGCCACTGAATAAGACGAAGTCAAAATGAAATAATAAATTACATAAAAAAGACCAATGCTTACGATGTTTTGAGCCACACTTTCGGCGTTTGGATTATGCAAAATCTGTGAAACAAAAAACAAATCAATAAAAATGCAAATCACTGCCTGCAAACAGTCACAGGCAATGATTGAAATGGCGCTTAAATCAAAAATTTTTCTCTTTTTCATCGTTTTTTCCTCTTTTGTGCAGTTCTTATGATAAGTTTAACGATTTCAAAGAAAGGAACAATCAAAAGCGCCATGCCAACTGCAAACAACCACATCCACCATTCAATGGTTGTGATTCCAAGTGCAGCTTGGAAGGCCCCGCCAGGGATGACAACAATAAGTGTCGTCAAAAATGCGGAAATAAGGAAACACCAGTTAAGCACTTTATTGTCAAAGATTTTCATCCTAAACAGAGACTGGGTGTCACTCTTCAAGTTGTATGCATGCAGTTGTTCTGTGAAGCAAATATAAAGAAAGCAAATTGTTGTTGTCTCTTGAGGTGTAAGTTTGAAACCATAAGTGCAAGCTGCATAAATTCCCAAAGACATAATTGAAACAAACAAAGCAGAGGTGATGATGTTGAATCCAACCGTTCCCTTAAACAAATTTCCTTTGTTTTTGATTGGTTTTCGTTTCATGATGTCTCTCTCAGCTTTCTCAAACCCTAGCGCCAACCCGACGAAGGTGTCAGACACAAAGTTGATCCACAAAATAAGTGCCGGCGTGAAGAAATTTTGATCCCTGAAAACAAGAAGAATGACCGTCAAAAGAAAAAGCTCCGCGATAGATGTTCCAAGAAGGAATGTCAAAATCTTCAAAATTGTATTATAAATTCTGCGTCCCTCTTTGACTGCCCCAACAATGGTTGCAAAGTTGTCATCCGTCAAAATCATGTCTGCCGCTTCTTTTGTCACGTCCGTGCCAGTGATTCCCATGCCAACGCCGATATCCGCCGATTTGATGCTTGGAGCATCATTCACTCCGTCACCCGTCATTGCCACAACCTTGTCGTTTGCTTTGAGAGCCTTGACAATTTTCACGTTATGTTCTGGGCTCACTCTGGCATAAACTTGAAAGTTTCCCACAACTTTGGCAAAATCTTCATCCGAAATTTCGTCCAGTTCCGCACCAGTGATAACTCTGTTCACACTTGTGCAAATGCCAAGCTCTTTCGCAATGGCAAAAGCGGTGTCTTTGTGGTCACCAGTGATCATAACAGTTGCAATTCCAGCTTGCTTGCAGGTTTTGATTGCCTCCTTCACTTCTTCTCTTGGAGGGTCAATCATACCCACTAGACCAAGAAAACAAAGATCGTTTTCAGTATTTTCGCTTGTAGGTTTCCCTACCTTTTCAACCGTCTTGAAAGCAAACGCCAAATTTCTCAGTGCGTGAGACGCAAAGCCCGCATTCGCATTCAAAATATTCTCTCTGTCTTTGGTGGTCAAACGTCTGATTTTGCCATTTTCCATAACACGATTACATCTTGCAAGCACACTGTCAATCGCACCCTTTGTGTACACATAAATCTTGCCACCAACAGAATTGAAAGTTGACATCATTTTGCGGTCGCTGTCAAAAGGAATTTCGTTGACGCGCTCATATTTTCCTTCCAAATTATCTTTGTGCAAGCCCAATTTGAAGCCATAGTGCACCAAAGCAATCTCAGTTGGGTCGCCGATTGTCTCTAAGCGGTCTTCTTCAAAGCGAATTTTTGCATCATTGCACAAAACCATACATCTGAGAAGTTCAACAAAATTCTTGTCTTTTGCAAAAGGCTCTGCATCCTCAGGTTTCTTGATGGCGTTGACCGCCTCACAATTCTCGCCCATAAAGTACAATTTTTGAACCGTCATTTTGTTTAAGGTCAATGTTCCAGTTTTGTCACTGCAAATCACTTCCGTGCTTCCAAGCGTCTCAACTGCAGGCAATGTTTTGACAATAGCACGCTCTTCGCTCATGCGCTTCACGCCCATAGACATCGTCACCGTGTTGCATGCAGGCAATCCTTCCGGGATGGCACAAATAGCAATCGCAATCGCCATAGAGAACGATGTCATCACACTTCCGCCGGTTGCAACTTCAACAACAAACACCACCAAGCAGACAACCAAAACAATAGCAGTAATCAAAAAGCTTGTTGATTTGATTCTTTTTGTCAGAGGAGTTTCCTCTTGCTTAATCTCAGAAAGTGCCGAAGCAATCTTTCCCATTTCGGTCTGCATTCCGGTTGCAACCACAACGCCTACGCCACGACCATAGGTCACAACACTTCCCATAAACGCCATGTTGACGCGGTCGCCAAGCACAACGTTTTCGTCAAGGAAAGCCTCTGCATCCTTTTCAACAGGCAAGCTTTCTCCCGTCAATGCACTCTCTTCAATTTTCAGCGAACTCGCCTCGATAAGCCTCAAATCTGCCGGCACAATGTCGCCCGCTTCCAAAATGACAATGTCGCCAACAACAAGTTCTTCTGTTTTGATTTTGATTGATTTTTTGTTTCTCAGCACTTTGCAATAAGGCTTCGTCATGTTTTTGAGTGCTTCCATCGCCTTTTCGGACTTTCTCTCTTGATAAAAACCGATTACGGCGTTCACCAAAACAACGACAAAAATGATGCCTGCATCAATAAACTCATCGACAGAATTTTCGATGGCCCCCATAACCACACTAATTATGCAACTGACAATCAAGACAACAATCAAAACGTCCTTAAATTGCCCCAAAAACTTGACAAAGCCGCTTTTTTTCTTTTTTTCGGCCAAGACATTTTTGCCATTTTTCTCAAGTCTCGCCTTTGCCTCCGCCTGAGAAAGCCCCTGCGCCGAGGTTTTAAGGTGTTCAAGATTACTTTCGATTGTCTCAGAGTAAGCCTTTTTCATGAAGATATTATATCACAATACAAAATAAAATTTAAAGCAATATTGAAAATATTTTCACAAAGATTTAAATTTGTTTTAAAATCGTTTCCAAAATCCAACCAAAAGTTGTCAAAAAAATTAAAAAATTTAAAAATTCGCAACTGCCTATTGATTTTCGTGTCGTTTTGAGGTAAGATAGAAACAAGGAGAAAGGAAATGGAGGAACTTATCAAACAGTTTGAAGAGCTGTGCTCTGAAGACGATTCAAATTTGTCAAAAAAAGAGAGACTTGCCCGCTGTCAAGCCACAATCAACGACATCGACACTCTTATGAACAATGAAAAAATCAACCTGGACACCTATGAGCGTCTACTTGAAATCAAAAAGTCTCTTATGATGAAAAAGTTTCTTTTGCAAGGCGAAGAGGAGTGATTTATGGCGAAGAAAAAGAAGAAAATTTTGAAAAGTTACGACAAAAAATTCAACCGCAAACCAAATTTTGACTATCACCCAAAGCGCATAAAGAAAACAGGAGTTGTGCGACACAACGACAACACTTTCATTGCCGTTGACTCCTGCATTTTGATTGACATTGAAAGGCTTTTCACAAATCGCCTCAGTTCGTCAATCAGTGCAGACTACAAAACCTGCCTGAGCGGCCTCGTCAAAGGCAGCCGTCTTGGTGCAGATGGCGAAATCAAAAAGGGAAAATTTGTGTTGATGTTGCTCCCATGCGTGGCAGACGAACTATCCAACTATCAAGGCGAGTTCCACAATGTCATGAAAACAAGCGTTCTTCCCTACACCTTCAAAATTGAGATTGCGGACGAACTTAAGGATGCATTCGAGGGTGAAACTCTGCGTCTTGTGCGCGCCTACAACAAAGCTGGGCTTTTCTTGGATGAACACGGCATGCCAACCCTTGACGGCGTGATTGTTGCACAAGCGTCAATTCTCAACCTAAACCTCATCTCCAGAGACAGCCACATTGTGAAGAACGTTCACAAAAAAGCGGAGAAAATCATGTCAATCAACCGTAAACATCTTCAAAGTGACTTCAACGGCTTTCAAGCTCGCCCAGTGAAATTGGAACAATTTTTCAACACCTACATGAAAGGCAACCCAATCCCATATCCAGAAAACGCCGAATATCTCTCAAATCAGTCATATTTCAGGTTGAAAGAACTTGGCTTCCGCGAAGGTGACCGCAGCCAGCTCAGCAAAAAGAGTAGCGAAAAAGAAAAAGTCTGAAAGTAAACAAAAAAATATGCCCAACTCTGCAAGAGAAGTGAATTACATAAAACTCATTTCATGTAAAGCAGCATAATTTCTTCACAGCCCCAAAAAATTCGACAAAAAAACACGGGACAACCCGTGTTTTTCATGTTTTTTATTCGTTTTCTTCAGCACTTTCTTCTGTTTCTGGTGCCTCAAGTTTTGCGATTTCTTCTTTGTAATATGCAATGTCTTTTTTGAGTTCTTCGTTTCTTGCAGCAAGAACTTTGTACATTCTTTCAAGAAGAGGATATCTTTCTTCGTTTTTCTTCATCACTTCTTCGCAGTGTTGAACTGAAAGTTTAAGTCCATCCAAGAGGCCAAGGTCTTCAGCCAATTTCTTTGCTTTTTCTTCATCGATGTCAGCATAGTTGTTCACGCCATAGAGCAAAACTTTTTGTTTTGCAACAAGAGCTTCTTTTCTTCTGAGTTTTCTCTCGTCTTTTTCATGAGCAACCCACACCTTGTGGAGTGGCATATATTCTTTCTTGCATTGTTTAAATTCTTTTTCAGTTGCTTTCAACTTTTCTTCTGTTGCAGCAAGTCTTTCTTTAAGTTCTTCCAAAGAAAGCACGCCATTTGTCACAACTGGAGCAGGAACGGCAACGATTTCTTGTTGAGCAGCAAGTGCTTGTTTTGCAGCTTCAAGTTCTCTGACCATTGTTTCATATCTTGCTTTTTCTGCTGCAAGAGCTTCTCTTTCTTCTTCCAAAGCGTCAACTTGGTCTTCCTCAACAGTTTCTTCAACTTCTTCAGCAGCAACCTCTTCCTCTGCTTCGTCAGCAGTTTCTTCTTCAGCGATTGCTTCAGCCTCTTGAGCTGGTTCCTCAGCAACCTCTTCAGTTTCTTCCGCTTCATCAGTTGTTTCAACTTCTTCAGTTGATTCTTCTTCCATTTCGGCTTGCATTCTTCTGATAAGTTCTTGTCTTCTTGCTTCCAAAGCTGCTCTTCTTGCAGCGTTTTCGCGTTCTTCTTCGCTCTGTTCGTCAGCAAGCTCAGTCTTTTCTTCTTCAGCCTTGGCTTCGTCAACTTCTTCAAGTTTTGTTTCGTCAAGCAATTCTTCTTGTGCTTCTTCCTTCACTGGAGCTGCGTCCAATTCATAGTCAACAACAAGAACATCCTCTTGTTTTTCTTTTTTCTTTTCGCCAAAGTTTGGCTCTTTGATTGAAGCTTCGCTCTTCTTGCTTTTGTTCATGATTGCAGAAACTGCTTCCCACAAAAAGTAAACAATAAGCGCGCCAGCAATTACAACGCCAAGGATGATGAAAATATCCAAAATCAAAGAATCGATAGATACGTTTGTGGCATTCAAAAGTGATTTAAACATAGCAATTTACCTTCCTTTTTTTTGTTTTGAGCTTTTCTCTCAAAATTTTTTGAAAATCATATCAAACAATTTTCAGACTTTTGTTTTTGGTGGAGACGGAGGGAATTGAACCCTCGTCCGAAAACAAAACATAATATCTTTCTACATGTTTAGTCTATGTTTGAATTTCAAATTTGATTAACCCACAGACAGGTTTCAAATTCAATCCTTTCAATTTTTTTTGTAACTACAAAGGACACTTGCTACAAAAATTTTGCCTTGGATGATACTCAAACTCTTTGTCAGGCATTCAAAGGTGAGCAGATTGAAAATTTATCAATCAGGTCGTTGTTTTAAACTTACGCAGCGTAAGCCAAAGCAACATTGTCATTTTTTTCTGCGTTTAATTCGCTCTCTCAAGTTTAAGGTGTTTGGGAGCCACCACATGCTTTACATAAGATGTTTTTATCCCCGTCGAAACCAAAATCGTCCCCTCAAATGGTGCTCCTCTCGATGTCTCGCTTGATTGCCTTTTCTTTCAGGGTTGCTCTCTTGTCATAAAGTTTTTTTCCTTTTGCAAGGCCAATCTCCACTTTCACCCTGCCGCCCTTCAGATAAACCTTTGTGGCAACAATGGTGAAGCCTTTTTCTTTTGCCATCCTCTCGAACTTTTGAATTTCACTTTTGTTTAAAAGCAACTTTCTTGTTCGTCTTTCGTCTGGCTTGAAAGAAGTGGTCTTTTCGTAAGGTTTGATGTAGGCGTTTTTCAGAAACAATTCACCATTTTTTATGATGACGAAACTGTCCACCAAACTGACCCCGCCAGCCCTTACGGATTTAACTTCACAACCTTCCAAAACAATTCCAGCCTCAACTAAGTCTGAAACGAAGTAATCAAAGAATGCTTTTTTGTTGTTTGTTATAATCTTCATTTCCTCTCCTATTATAACATCATCTTTTCAATATTTCAATACCCTTTTTTAAAAAAAAGGCAAAAATCGCATCTTTTTTTGATTTTTTTTGATAAAAAACACCATTTTTGCTTATTTTTTTATTATTCTGCAATTTTGAAATCTATATTTCTTGACTGCAAATTGACATTTGTAAGCACAACTTTCACCTTGTCTCCGATTGAGAAAACGTGCCCCGTTCCCTTAAGCTTAAGTTGCTTTTCAAGGAACAAATATGCGTCATCCGGCAGGTCTTCAACCTTCACAAGTCCTTCAACAGTGTTGTCAAGGGCAACGAAGATTCCAAAATTTGTCACTGAAGAAATTGTTGCATCGAAAGTCTCTCCCACGCGGTCTTTCATCAGATATGCTTTCCAAAGGTCGTCTACGTCTCTTTCCGCATAGTCCGCATTGCGCTCGCATGAAGAAGACTGCTCCGCCGACTCGAAAGCAAACTCGTCAAGGTCTGCTTTTCTCACCTCAGAAAGCTTGCCTCCTTTGTGCAACCACTCTTTGATGATGCGATGAATTGTAAGGTCAGGATAACGTCTGATTGGCGAAGTGAAATGGCAATAATCCACCAGTGCCAAACCGAAGTGTCCCAAGTTTTTGTTTGAATATTTCGCCTTTTGCATTGAACGCAAAACGACCTTGTTGACAACATCTTTTGTGTTTAAAGTCTCCACGCTGTCCAAAATCTCTTGGAAATATGTCGACTTAATTTCATCAGGAACTTTTGGATACGGAACTCCAATCCCCTTCAAGAAATCGCAAACCGAATAAACCTTCTCCTTTGTTGGAGCTTCGTGCACACGATACACAAACGGAATGGAATTTTTATGAAAATGACGCGCAACAGTTTCGTTTGCAAGCACCATAAAATCCTCAATCAATCTGTGAGCCTCGTTTCTGTCACGGCGTGTCAGGTCAATTGCCATGCCGTTTTCGTCAAACACAAACTGAACTTCTGGAACTTCCAAATCGAGTGCTCCACGTTTTGTTGTGTTTTCCTCCAAAATGTCGCAAAGTTCTCTCATCAAAAAGAAATCTTTTTGCAATTTTTCCGTCTTTTCATTCAAACTTTCACCAGTCAGCGCTGCATAAACCTCTTTATATGTCAGTCTTGCCACACTTTTGATAACCCCTTCACAAATTTTGTAATCAAAAACTTTGCCGTTGAAATCAACTTTCATGACGCACGAAAGAGTCAATCTTTCCACACCTTCATTCAAAGAGCAAATGCCGTTTGAAAGCGACCTTGGAAGCATTGGAAGCACGGAAGTTGGAAAATACACACTTGTGCCGCGGCGATATGCCTCTTCGTCAATCACAGAATTTTGTGGAACATACTCCCCAACATCGGCAATATGCACCCCAAGTTCATAATATGTGTCGAATTTCTTGATGTGAACAGCATCGTCAAGGTCTTTTGCATCAGCCCCATCAATCGTGAAAATCGTTTCTTTTGTGAAATCTTCTCTGCCCTTTTTCTGCTCAGCCGTCACCTCTTTAGGCACCTGCTTTTCCGCATCCACCACATGAGATGGGAAATTTTCAAAAAGGTTGTGATCTCTGATGATTGACAGTTCCAGAGCCTTCACATCCGTCTCATATCCCAAAATTTCACAAATTTGAGCTTTTGTCTTACCCTTGTCAGTTCTGACAATTCTTGCCAAAACTTTCATTCCCTTTTTCAGCTTCAGCCCAGTTTTAACAATTGGAAATTCATAAGAAATTTTGTTGTTGTCTGGATCAAGAAAAAGATTTCCTGCAACTTCGTTGACCGCCCCAACAAGTCCGTCCAGTTCCTTATAAATTGAGCAAACCTCGCCATCCATTCCTTCTCCACCTTGAGAAAGGATTTTCGCAATGACAAATTCGCCGTCCAACGCACCATTTGTTTTGTTTGCTGGAATGAAAATGTCCTCCGCAAAGCCGTCAACTTTCACAAATCCAAAGCCTTTTGCTGTGCCAAAAAACTCCCCCTTGACATATCCGCGTGAAGGGATTGTGATAAATTTGTTTCTTCGAATTTCAAACAAATCTCCATTTGAAAGCAGCGAATAAAAAACCTTCTTCACTTTCTCGACATCCAAGTCCAGTGCTGAAGACAGAAATAAAAATAGTTTGTTTATATCTGTGAAAACCAAACTATTTTTATCAATAAGCTCTAATATTCTTTTTTTTACACTCATTCTCAGTTCCCGTTGTAAATCAAAAGACTTACGAAATAAAGGATGACACAAACCACCGCCACAATTGAAGTGATGATTGTGATAAGTCTCAATTTACCGTCTCTTGATCCGCCCTTATTTTTGGAATAATAACTTTCTTGTTGTCCAGTGATGACATCAGTTCCATTTGATTCTTCATGTTGAAAAAGTGTTGTGATAATCAAAATGATTGCACAAGCAACAACCAGACAGAACAAAACAATTCTGATGATTGGAAATGAATCTGTCACCCAAAGTGGAAGATTTGTTGTTTCAAGTAACATTCCTAACATAGTTTTTCTCTCCTTTTATTACATCCTTGCAAATGCCAACACTGCAAGCAGACCATAAAGCAGCAAGCAAAGTACGAGGCTGCTCCATTTAAATGGTTTTTTCTCTTTTCCTTTACTTTGTTTAAGGAACGACAACAGCCCAAAAGTTCCAAGAATTCCCAACGCACACATCACAAGAACATATGTCATTTGGCTCCATTCCAAGGTAACCCAAGCTGAAAAATCATCCCAAAGTCCACACAACATTGACATCATAAGCACTCCTTGTGCATAATTTTAGCATATTTATTTAAAGAAAACAACCATTTTTGCTTATTCTGCTTAAAAATTTTGTAAAAAAACACAACTTTCACGCGCAAAAGCATAAAAAGAAAAGAAATAAAAAAGCGCTAAAGATTGTTTGATTTTTTTTGACAAAGTTGCTATCATTTAAACAGAGGTAAAATTTTATGAACAAAACAAAGATTGTATGCTCAATTGGCCCAGCAAGCGACAACATCTGTACGCTTGAAAAAATGATTGACGCAGGAATGAATGTTGCTCGTTTCAACATGAGCCACGGCACACACGACTCCCACAAAGCAATGATTGATGCCGTAAAGCAAGCAAGAACAAACAAAAAAACTCCTGTTGGAATTTTGATTGACACAAAAGGGCCAGAAATTCGCATCAAACAATTTGAAAACGGAAAAATCAATTTAAAAAATGGTGATATGTTCACACTTACAACTGACGATATCTTTGGCGATGCAAGCCAAGTTTCTGTCACATATCCAAAATTGCCAAAAATTTTGAAAAAAGATGCCAAAATTTTGTTAAATGATGGCATGATTGAACTTAAAGTTGAAAAAGTGAAAGGGCACAACACCCTTTGTAGCGTTATCAATGGCGGCGAACTTTCCAACAACAAATCCATCAATTTACCGGGCATCAAAACAGAAATGCCCTATCTGAGCGAGCAAGACAAACTTGATTTGTTGTTTGCAAAATATGTTGAGGCAGACTTTGTTGCAATTTCATTCGTCAACTGCGCCCAAGATGTTTTGGATGTCAAGAAATATCTCAAAGAAATTTCCTTCAGCCAAGTGAAAGTCATCTCAAAAATCGAAAGCGAAGAAGGAGTCAAAAATTTTGATAGTATCTTAAAAGTCAGCGATGGCATCATGGTTGCAAGAGGAGACTTGGGAGTTGAAATTGATTTTGTTCGCATTCCAATCTTGCAAAAACAGTTCATTTCAAAGTGTAACTATCAAGGTAAAATCGTCATAACAGCAACCCAAATGCTTGAAAGTATGCAAGGCTGCCCTCGCCCAACAAGAGCGGAAATTTCGGATGTTGCCAATGCCATTTTGGACGGGACAACCGCAATCATGCTCTCCGGCGAAACCGCATCGGGAAAGTTTCCAGTCGAGAGCGTTCAAACAATGAAGGACATCGCACTTGAGACTGAAAATTACACAAAAGAAGCCAATGTGCAAATCAAAACACACAACACATCAAAAAGTTTGGGCTACGCAACATATGCTCTCTCCCAAACAAAAGACGTTGAAGCAATCGTGGTCGTAACAAAAAGCGGAAAAACAGCGGAAAACATCAGCCGTTTCCGTCCAAAAGTTCCAATCATCGCATGTACACCAAGCGAAAAAGTTTGCAACAAAATGACACTTCTCTATGGCGTGGTTCCAATGCTGGATAAAGCCTACAAAACAATGGAAGACATCAACACAAGTTCGCTTGCAAAAGCGCTCGAAACAAAACTTGTTAAATGCGGAGATAAAGTCGTCCTCGCCAGCGGCCAAGTGCCAGGCAAAAGCGGCTCGAACCTCCTTGTAGTCAAAAAATTGTAATTCATAATAGAATGATAAAAACATGTGAGAATCAACTCATATGTTTTTTCTTGTCACGAGTGTAACGCTCAAAAAATTCTTCAAATGACATATTCAAAGCATCAAGAATTTTGAATAAAGACACAATTCTCAATATTTTTCCTATCATGTTGACCATATTCAACAAAATCCAAAC
This sequence comes from Clostridia bacterium, assembly GCA_017936585.1. Classification (GTDB taxonomy): domain Bacteria; phylum Bacillota; class Clostridia; order Christensenellales; family UBA1242; genus Caccovivens. The sequence goes on from JAGBFI010000003.1 coordinate 25,792, forward strand.
TGAAATATCCGAAATTCTTGAAAGTTTTTTGATTGTACAATCCTTTTCTTTCAAAATTTCTTTCATTTTTTTTAAATCCCTTGTTGCAAATTCATCCTCTGCACCTTCTTTGCAACCATATTAACTAAATGAAAAACAAAAAAAATCATTTATTACAACCGAAAGAAGAATTTTCCAAACACAAAAAGTTGACACTAAGAAAAAAATATGATAACATGACAAAGTACAAAAAGAACAAAGCATGCTTATGTGGCGCAGCAGGTAGCGCACCGCCTTGGTAAGACAAGCAATCGGCAATTTTAATCAAAATTACAACTGAATATTTACTCCATTTTGGAGCTATGCTGATGTAGCTCAGTCGGTAGAGCACTGCCTTGGTAAGGAAAAACCAAGCACAAAAATTATACCAAAAAACTTAATATGCTGTTGTGGCACAGTCGGTAGCGCACTGCCTTGGTAAGACAAGGAAATAGCATTTTTGAACAATTTTACAACTGAATATTTACTCCATTTTGGAGCTGTGCTGATGTAGCTCAGCAGGTAGAGCACTGCCTTGGTAAGGCAGAGGTCACGGGTTCAAGTCCCGTCATCAGCTCCAATCATAAACCTTTGAAAAACCCTTATAAATAGGCACTTTCAAAGGTTTTTTATTTTCTAAAATTTCTGATAAATTTTTGTTCAAAAAATATTTGCTGTCAATTTTTGGAGCAATTGCTGTCAAAAAAGAGACAAAAAAATAGACCGATAGTTCAAAATTTGACTATCGGTCTAAATTGTTCTAATACGGTATAAAACTGATACATTTGCTGTCAATTGCTGTCAAATAAATTATATATTGGAAAGCTTTCAAATCTTTTCTTATCGTCATCATTTAATTTATTAAATATTTGTTCAAACTCTATTTTAGATTCTAGCAATATACAAATAGCACATTTTATTAAATCATCATCTGTTTTAAGTTTTATGCTTAACAAATCTTGAATTTCGTTATCGGTTAGTTTTTTATTTAACCTTTTATTGATTTGATATAAGTTGATTTTTAAGTAATCGCTATCATCATTTTCAGTCAACCACTTTGCAATTTTTCTTGCAGACATCAATGCTGGTATATCTTTTGATTTATCATAATAATTTATCAACTCTAAAACAAATAAGTTTGTTAATGTTAAACTATCATCATTGACTGCTTGTTTATAAATAGTTTCTTCAATCTTTGGAAAGTGAAAATTATTATACTTTTCTAAACTATCTTGTCTTAATGTAATAAATGGTGAAACATTTTCTAGTTCTTTTCCATTATCTAATTTAACCTTCCAACTTAAATTAGTCGCAGCTTCAAATAGGTTATTGAAATTACAATCATTATCAACAAATATCAATGCAGACTTTTGAGCCAATGTAAAGGTATAAATACCAGATTTAATAGAACTCTTTGAATACAATAACATCATATCTGAAAATTCTTTTTGAGTTATTTTATTTGGCTTTATTTCTGATGTAAATCCAACTATTTCAGACACTTCTTTAATTATTTTTAATTGTTCTAGTTTCTTTTTCAGTTCATTGCATATTTCATCTGTTATAGTTAAACCAAAGTGTTTATCGTTTAGTTCAAAGCCATCGTTTTCTTTAACTGCAAGAAGAAACTCAATATCGTGTATATATTGATATACATTTCCATCAAGATTATATTTAAACTCATAACTTGGCTTATAAATTATTTGAAGTGAGTTGCCAAACAATAAAAAACTGTTGTTTCGTCCATTTACACGTTCTACATTGCTGTAAAAAATCTTATCTTTTACTTTTATTACAAAATCTTCAGATGTTCCCCAATATGCCATTTGGACATCACTAACAATTTGTTCAGTTCCATCTTCAAATTTCACTAATAAAGTTCTTGGATATTTTAAATTATCAGATAGCATTTCGTGTATTGCTTCTTCAGTTTTTGAAGTTATAACAGATTTCATAGTAATTGCTTTAATTGGCTTATCTTTTAATAAGTCAGAACAATCAAGATAATTAGTTTGCAAATTTTTATCTATTATAAAATTGCTACATATTTTATAAAATTCATCTACATCTTCAGGAACTTCTATCATTTTAATTTCAATTGTTTTTCTATTTTTATCAGCTAAAAGTAATTTTAAAGCATTTTTTGTTAAAGCATTATAAGTTATCACAAAATCTTTTTCATCATAATGTTCATCATCAACTTTTTTAAAAAATACTGTGAAAAATATAATACCATTTTCACTTAAATAAGCTTCAGCTTCATGTCTTTCAATAGTAAAACCATCTTTTGTTGCTGTGGTTCCTTTAATCTGAATTCTTATAGGTCTAAAACCATCTGAATTTCCATTAGGTTTTGTATAAACCATCAAATCCCCATCATAAATAGGGTAATTGCTATACTCGTCAGCTTTAATATCAAGCAAATCGTGCTCTATATAAGCTTTAATGGCTTTTTCGCTACTTTTATTTAAGTTATGTGTGTTAATTAGCATTTTGTTTACCTCGTGCTAATATTATAACATATTTCGCTGAAAATTCTATACATAAGTGGCATTTTATTTTCTACATCTCAAAATCTTTTTCTTTTCTTTTTTTCTTCCTTTCAAGTTCTCTAATCATTCTATCTATTTCTTCATCGGTTAGTTCAGGTTCTTTTGGATTTTCTATTTCAATTTCTTTCTCTTTTTGTTGTTCTTGAATTCTAGTATTTAGTCGGTCAGTTGCTTCTCGCACATAATCGCTATTAACTGAGTTGTAAACTGTAATTGTAGTTTTCACATCTCTATGTCCTAAAAGCTGTTGTATAACTTTTGGGTTTTCGTTCATTTCAAATAACATATTAGAGAAAGTGTGTCGAAGTCCGTGAAAATGAATATTAAATTTGTTTAATCCATTTCTTCTCTTAAATCTATCAAATATCTTTCTAGTGCCTGAATATGTCCTATAACTACCATCATCATTAGCAAACACAAAAGATGTTGGAGATGT
>JAGBFI010000004.1 GCA_017936585.1 Clostridia bacterium
AAACAAAATAGTGTCCCCTGTCAAAACCCAAACTTTTCGCCTTCGCCAAACTGTCCACAAACAGCTTGCAGCAAGTTGCATCAAAACGCTTTAAATCGACAGTTTGATAGCCACAAGCGGCCAAATCCTGCCCACACTCATCAATCAAATCCAACATATCCCAACTATTGCCAAAAAAATATTGAAAATAAGTTGATTTTTTAGAATTTTCATGTTATAATATGCAAGTTAAAGAAAATCACAAGGAGAGAGAAATGGCAAACATTAAATCAGCAAAGAAAAGAGTGTTAATTGAAAGAGAAAGAAGAGTTGAAAACAACTCTGTAAAATCTGAAATCAAAACATATATCAAAAAGTTTAAAGCAGAACTCGCTGAAGATGTTGCAAAGGCAGAAGAAACATACAAAACTCTTGTTTCAAAACTTGACGGTGCAGCAAGAGAAAACGTGATTCATGCAAACTCTGCAGCCCGCAAAAAGGCACACTTTGCAAAATTGTTGGACAACGCGAAGAAAAGCAAATAATCAAACTTAAGGCATACAGTTTTGTATGTCTTTTTTTTGCAATTTTTCATATCTTCGACCATTTTTTCCTAAATGTCCCTTACATCCACCAAAGCACAGCCCCTCCACATTCACCCTTTTTCCTCTTCCCAAAATTTTGAAACAAAAAAAATCATGAGACATTCCCATGATTTTGTTTTTTATATTTAATCTTCTTATTTCACATCCAGCAAGTCCAAAACTTCTTTGATTGCAACCATTGCCTTGTCCATCTGCTCTTTTGTGTGGGTTGCAGTGTATGAAGTTCTCAAAAGGGCCATTCCCTTTGGTGTTGCAGGAGTGATTACAGGGTTGACATAAACCCCTCTTTCAAGCAACATCTTACACGCAAGAAAAGCTTTCTCGTCCTCATAAACATAAATTGGAATGATTGGAGTGACACTGTCAATAATCTTCACACCCAACTTTTTAAGCCCATCTCTCATATATTGGGAAATGTCCAAAAGTGCTTTCACTCTTTGAGGTTCTTCATCCAAAATTCTCAAACTTTCAATCGCGCAAGCAACTGAAGCTGGAGTGATGCTGGCACTGAAGATGTATGGTCTTGAGGTGTGCATAACATAGTCCACAACTTCTCTTGTTCCTGCCATATATCCGCCCAAACTTGCCAAAGATTTGGAGAAAGTTCCCATATAGATGTCAACTTCGTCTTCAAGTCCAAAGTGTTCTGCAGTTCCTCTGCCGTGGGTCCCTAAAACGCCAAGTCCGTGAGCATCGTCCACCATAATTCTTGCACCATATTTCTTCGCCAAAGCCACGATTTCAGGCAATTTGCAAATTTCCCCGCTCATTGAGAAAACACCGTCTGTGACAATCAAAATTCCCTTGCTTTCAGGAATTGCTTGCAATTTCTTTTCAAGGTCTTCCATGTCGCTGTGCTTATATCTGATCATTTCGCCATAAGAAAGTCTGCAGCCGTCATAAATTGACGCGTGATTTTCTTTGTCGCATAAAATGACATCATGCATTCCAGCAATCGCACTGATGATTCCAAGATTGCTTTGGAAACCCGTGCTGAAAGTCATAACGGCTTCTTTATGTAAAAACTTTGCCAATTTGTCTTCCAATTCTTTGTGGATGTCCAAAGTTCCGTTCAAAAATCTTGAGCCACTGTTTCCAGAGCCGTATTTTTTGAGTGCTTCCACACCCGCATCAATCACTCTTGGGTCAGATGTCAAGCCAAGATAGTTGTTTGAGCCAATCATGATTGTCTCTCTGCCTTCCATCACAACTTGAGTGTCTTGACCACTTGAAAGTGCGTGGAAATAAGGATAAATGCCCGCTTCGCGTGCACGTGTGTAGATGTGTTCACCTCTTGTTTTTTCAAAAATATCCATTTTTGTCTCCTATTCTTTTTGTCCTAAAGATGATTTAATTTTACAAATAAACACAACAAAAAGTCAAATAAATATATAGAAAAGGTTAAAATTTTTTAAATTTTTCTTCATAGATTTCCCATCTCCTCCAAAAATTTGACAAATAGACGCAGCAATGATAAACTTATGTTATGATCAGAATAACAAAAAGTTGGGCAAATCTTCTGAAAGAAGAATTCGAAAAGCCATATTTCAAAGAACTGCAAGAATTCTTGGAAAAAGAATATTCCAGCAGAGAAATCTATCCTGCCATGGAAAATATTTTCACCGCTCTCAACGCCGTGAAGTATGAAGATGTGAAAGTTGTCATCATTGGTCAAGACCCATATCACGAGCCAAATCAGGCACATGGGCTTGCTTTTTCGGTTCAGGATGGCGTGCAGCTGCCCCCTTCACTTGTGAATATATATAAAGAAATTGAAGATGACCTTCAAATCGACTGTCAGAAATCTGGCAATTTGCTTCGCTGGGCAAAACAAGGAGTTCTCCTTCTCAACACTTCACTCACCGTAAGACGCGGCCAAGCCAACTCTCATCGCGGCAAGGGCTGGGAGATTTTCACAGGAATGATAATCAAACTTCTCTCCGCGCGCAAAGACCCAATGGTTTTCATTTTGTGGGGCTCAAACGCTCAGTCTTTTGCTCCTGAAATTCAAAAACATCACTTGATTTTGAAATCACCTCACCCAAGCCCACTATCCGCATACCGCGGATTCTTCGGCTGCAAGCATTTTTCAAAAGCCAACAATTTTCTCATCTCTCAAGGAAAAACGCCAATTGATTGGCAATAAGAAAAACACAAAACCTTGTCAAAAATTTGCTATCAAACAAAAAAAAAGACCGCATGATTGGTCTTTTTCTTTTTAGACTTCATTCCAATTCTTTTCAACATAGTCGCAAAGTACTTGCACCTGATTTTCACCAATTTTTCTGCCCGCTTTTGTGTGCAAAAGTTTTTGATTTGGAATCATTGTGCGAAAAACATAGTGTGTTGTTGAAATTGGAAAAATGTCTGGGATATATTCCGGGCAATCCAGCGGGAGACTTTTGTCAACCGCAGGGATGTTGTGCTTTTTGCAATAGGCTTGTGTCCTTTTCAGCCCCACCTCTCCAAGGGCGTCCAAAATATCCGCATCCTGCAAAATTTGCAGTTCAATGGAAAGATTTTGCAATCCTTTGTTATCGTGATGACGAATGTTAAACAAAATTTGTTTCAGTTTTTCCTGAGGAATATCAAATTCACTCAAAATTTTCTCAACTTCAGGCATAGCCTCATCTGATGAAATAAACCTCCCAAGCTGGCTTTGAAGTACTCTGTGAACATCATGAAAAAGAGCCGACACAAAAACCACAAAACCGTCTCCGCCTTCAGTCTTCTGAATTTGCTCACAATAGTTCAAAACTCTTTGAATATGTGAAAAGTCGTGCCCAGATTTCTCATTTACAAAAATTTCTTTCGCTCTTTCAACATATTTTTCCAATTCAACTTGAAGATTTTTCTTTTCCTCTGCCATTTTGACCTCTAATAAAATTATTTTATCACACTTGAAAAAAATTTCAAAACATCTCGTTAAAAGTACGGAATAAAAAACAACCGATCTGGTTGTTTATATATACTCTAAAATTAAAAGTCCTTTCCCTCATTTTTTAACTGATTTGTCTTTTTCTTTGCCGCTTTCTCTGCTTCTTGTTGTTTCTTAAAGTAAGGATTCACAATTTTGCGAATATCCTTGTCGCTGAGCAAACTCTCTTGCACTTTTTCATGCTCCTTGCTGTGATATGAATAATAGTGAGGTTCGCCGTGACACCAATAGAACTGTTCTCTTCTTGGAGAAAGGTCTTTTTTCAAATAACTTACCAACCTCTCAACGCCGTCCTTTGTGTGAGCCTTCAAGATAAGGTCTTTTTTCTTCAAAACCTTCTTAATTGGCAGATAGGTCAATGAATCGAATCCATCTTTTTCAGCTGCTGCAGCAACAAGTCGTGTGTAATTTGGATAATCCTTTGGAAGATATTTCAAAAAGTCCTTCCCAAACTTTTGTGCCTGAGCCTTCAAGACTCCATAAGGCAACGCAAAAACCGCTTCTCTGTATGGATTTTCTTTGTGAATAAAATAAGAATCCAAGCATTGAGTCAAAATTTCCAAAAGGTTTTCATCAGGAAAAGCTTTCTCCATTTTTTCAACAAACAAAGGATTTTTCAAAACGTCTTTATAATCGCTTGCAACCTCATAGAGCGTCACTTTCATAAATCTTGAGTAAGTTTTCTTCTTTTGCTCATAAGCAACTTGAAAGAACTCAATCATAAAATCAACATCTTTCTGATGTTCCTCGTTTGGTTTTTGCCAATTTGTGCAATCAGTGTTTGCCTGATAAAGTTTCAACAAAAATGATTTATCATTTTTTTGAACATCAGAAAGTCTGATTTCAAATGGAATTTTAGTCTCACTTGCAAACTTCAAAACTTTTTGGTTGATTTGTTCTTGAGAGTCTTTCTTTGTAACTCCGATTTTTTTCATAAATCTTTTCAAAGCCTTGACACGTTCTTTTTCAGCTTTCTTCAAGCTCTTCAACTTTTTCACTTCATCTTTTTTTGAAGTTTTGATTATGTCATCAATCTTTTTGTCCGTCAAATTTTCCTCGTTCATAAATTCTCCTTTATTCTAAACACTCAAATTATACCACACTGTCTCCAAAATTTCAACCCCAAAATGAAAATATGCACAACATCACTTTTGCGAATTTTCCCCTTCCCGACGCTGTTCAACAAAAATAAGCAGCCCCGCAAGAAACAAAAAATCAAAACTTGACACTAAAAAATAAAACAAAACAAAGGAATGTATGTTATAATATGTTTAAATAGTACATTTGGAGGAATTATGAAAAAATTTTTCTCTAACAAAAACAACATAATCGCACTTGTCGGCCTTGTGTTGTCGATTGTCGGCTGTGTTGCCTTGATTTTGACAGACAAAGCTGGACACATCACTGAAATCCCCGCCGGAGCTGTGATCAGCAGAATTTTTGTTGGCTTGTTTATGTCTGCCGCAATGGGGTTTGTTTTTATGTTTTTCCTCCACTGGCAAGGCTTCTTGATTATTTTTTGCGCAATCACGTTTTTCAGTGCAATTCGCATTTGCATTGAAGTGACCGCCAAAACAAACGCCAGTCTGGTGGGCATAATTCTTACAGTTTTGATTTCTGTCGCCCTCTGCTGGAGATTTTATTCAAATTTCAAAACCAACAAGATTGCAATAAACGGCTTGCCAGAGCAAACCGACAAGCAAAAAGAAAAAGAAGCGAAGATGGAAGCAGAAGTCAAAGCAATGATTGCAGAAGACTCCGCCCTCAAAGCCGAAATTGGATATTTGGAAAACTCCATCATTCTTGCCAATCAAATGGGCACACTTTTCCAAGTAATAAAAACGGATAAAAGCTTATTTTTTCACAGAATTGGCACAATTTTGAAAGGATTTGACAAAAAAGATTGTATCAAAGAATTTGAAAATCTCGACATTCTTCTCACAAACAAAAAAGACTACAAAATTGACCGCGCACAAATCACAGAACAATCCGCAGTTCTCAGAGAAAACATCTCATTCATTGATTTTGGGACATTGAAAATCAAAACAACAGAAAAAACAAGACGATTCAGCTTTATCAATCAAATTTCAGAAGAAGAATTGAAAAAGTTTTTTGGAGGAGACATCAAAACAGAGCGAAAGTTCGAACCCCAGCCGGATGATGTTGCCCTTCCGGAAGAGAAAAGACCTGTCCTCAACAAACTCAATCTTGCAATCTTCCTGTTCTCCATCGCCTCAGCAATTTTGGCGACTTCATATGTCTTCATTGACACCGTTCTGGGCACACCTGCACTTTCAATCATATGCATGTTGACAACACTCACACCATATGTGCTTTACGTTGTCTTCCACAAACACCTCGATATGCAAGATATCAACATAAGTCAAACCCGCCGCACCGGCAAAATCTCAATTCTATACGCGACTTTGATGCCAACAATCTTGCTTTTTGCAAAATGCTGCCTCAGTTTCTTTGAAATGGTCAGCTATGACTATGTCAAAATGCTCCTCATCTCCCTTGGTGTTTTTGCCGTCCTTTGCCTCATCATCTTCCTCACCACAAAGGAATTTAAAAAGAAAAAGTCAATCATCTTCGTACTTGCATTCTTCGTGTTGTTGCTCTCTCCAAGTTTGGTTGTCACAACAAACACAGCATTTGATTACGCATGGCCTGAAGAAATCGCCTGCGAAGTTATTGAAAAACCAACTCACACAAACAACAACGGCGAAGTAACCTATTACATCTCAATTTCATACAAAGACATCACCCACAAACGTGAAGTTTCAAACGAAATTTACAACAGTCTCACAATCGGCGACACCGTCACTGCCATACGCCACTCCGGCGCCTTCGGCATCGAAACTGTCACCTTAAGACTGTCATAAAAACAAAAAAAGAGTGTACTTGGAGCAAATCCCCACTCTTTTTTTTGTTGGTGCCGAAAATGGGAGTCGAACC
>JAGBFI010000005.1 GCA_017936585.1 Clostridia bacterium
CACGTCAAACTGTTTGTTGCCAAGGTCGCCGTCTCACTCCGTGCCTTATAAACCTTTGACGGCACGGTTCCCGTTCCGCCGTTGGCATCATATGTGATGCTAAACCGCTGGACGACATAGATATTCACTGTCGCATTTGCGTCTGGCGACCATGAAGATGTCGCACTGTCAACCCCTGAATACGTTGAACTCGTTGGAGCAGAGCCAAATCTGATGTAATAGTCATAACTTGAAGAATTTGAAGCTGAAACAGTCAAAGTAACTGAACTTGTTTGATATGCTTGCTTCCATGTTGTTGAGCCGCCAACACTCAAAGAAGTTGTCCCCAAAGTTCCACTTGAAACAGAAAGTCCAACAATTGTTGTGTTGGCCGAGTTTTCACTCTTGTAATTTATTGTCATTGTGTAGACATGTGGTGTCCACTTCGCATAAAGTGTGTGCGCTGTCGTTGCGGTAACAACAGTTGAGGCTGTCACTTGTGTTCCCCAATCTCCCGAGGATGTTCCGTTCTTCGTCCACCATCCTGCAAAATCATAGTGAAGTCGCGTTGCTGTTGGGAAATCATATTGATCTTCGTCGCCATAAGTCTCTCCAACAACAACATTATATCCAGACGATGCCCCAAACATGATGTTGTTATATAAATCAGCCCTATCCGGATACCACTTGCAATATTTGACATATGTGTCATCTCCAGAATACAAATAATCACAATCCCACTGGACTATTGTAGATTCGGGGACAGCTGAAAAACCACCGCATTCATTTCCATTTTCTTTTGCGGTTGAATCGACCCCATATGGGTTCATCTCATCAACATAGCCAACAAATGGGACCCTGTACAATCCATCTCCTGAATTACAGTAAATTTTTGCCATGCTATAATAATAGGATGAAGAACTGTAAGTTGCATTTGAAACATACCATCCTGTTGTCGCATTTTTTGTAAATCCCATATTGTAAACTGAGCCAGCAGTATTTGCTGTCACTGTGATGCTGCTGTGATAATCATAAACGGTTCCACCATTTCCATTGAAAGTCACCCCATATGTGTGTGGCAACCAAAGAGCATTGAATGTTCTTGATGTGGATGACAAAGTGTTTGGAAGAGTGGCATTCGCTCCATAAATAACATTTGATGAACTCTCTTGCCACCCCATAAATGTATATCCTGCTTTTGTTGGTGCTGATGCTGCCGTTGATGTAAGCCCAGCATAGACAGTTTTAAATGTCTGAGTGGACGAATCTCCCGTGGCAAAAGAATATGTGTAAGCTTCTCGATAATACACATTGAAAGTTCCTGAAACGGTTGTGTAGTTTTCGCCGGCAGCTGTTGTGGGAGGATTTTTCGCTCTACATTGTGAACCAAAAATATACCATAGATCAGAACTGAGAGTTGTTCCCACGCTATTTTCCACTGAAGTTGTCAATCCAAAAAAGTTCGAGCCCGCAGCATCAATCACAAAATGTCTTGCCCAGTTATAAAAAATACCTGAATCAAAAACAAAAGTTACGTAAGCAGCATTGTAGATTGTGCTTGTGTCTGTCGTGACAGCAACGTCTCGGTGAGAATAATATGAAGTGATTGACGCTCCAGCAATCGCAGCAACAACTGTGCTGTCAATATCCTTATAAGTCATGTTGAAGTGATGATTCTTGTCCCCAAAGCCTGCAGTGCCGTTATATGGCGACGAAGAACTTGAAGCAACTGTGTATGCTGTTGCGGAAGTTCTGCGAAGGGTTCGAACCGTAACATTAATTATTGTTCGTTTTCCCTCAACTTCTTCATCAGAAAAACCACCATCTTCGGATGGTGTGTTTGTTTCGCCGCCTTCTGGGTTTTCAGCGTCATCTCCCTGTTCAGGCGTTTCCAAATCCCCTGGTTGACTTATTGAAGGCTGGTCAGGGGTACCCCCCCCCGACCACTGTCTGGGTTGCAAGCTGTCAATAAAATCCCACAGCCTAAGGTGAGGAAGATTCCACAAATTATTAAAATAAATGAATTTAATAATTTCTTCATGGTTTTATTTTACATATTTTATCATTTTTTAGCAAATAATTTTCAGTATTTTTTTATTATTTTAATAAAAATATTTAATTATAATTTAGAAAAAAATTTTTTTGTCATATTTTTCGATATTTTTTTGCCACTTATTTCCTTTGAGTTTTGGTCAATTTTAAAGCAGTTTTTTCTGCGTTTTGGTGTGTTTTGGAGTTTTTTTTGAGGAGAAAGGGTTAAAAATATGGCGGAACGGAGAGATTGGTGGGGTGGCGGAAGCTGTGTGCCAGCGGCACACACAAATTGCGGAACGCAATTTGCAAAATTTTCCCCGCGGTGTGGAGAAAATTTGCTTCCGCCCCTCCCCAACACTTCTCCAAAATTTTTGCTCATCAAACAAAAAAAGAGAAAATCACATTCTCTTTTCTCTTTCCATTCTTTTTTCTTTCTCTTGCATTTCTTTTCTTAAAATTCTTGGATAATCTTTTTCAAAAACACGAGGATCCATTGCAGTCAATTTGTCCAAAAATTCTTTCCCATACTTTCTCTGTCCAACCCCCTTGATATATTCCTTGATACAACAAACCTCTTTACCAAGGTTATATTTTTCTCCCGTCTCAAAATCGGTGTGAACATATCTTGCAGGAATTGCCAAGTTTTCATAAATTTTGTAATACTGTTGAAAATATTTCAAAATTTTCTTCTCTTTAGCTTCACGTTTTAAATTTCTTGAGTATTGGTCTTCAAAGACTCTAGGGTCGATTTTCACCAGTTCATCCAAAAATTCTTTGTCAAAAATATAGTCATCCACAGTTCCCTTGACATATTTTTTGATTGTGTCCATTTCATATCCAAGGCGGAAATCATTGCCAAACGCATCCTCGACAATTTCTTCAAACTCGATTGCCAGATTTCCATGCTCAGCAAAATACTTCTTGCAAAGCTTGAGGACTTTCTCCTCTCTGAGCTCCCTTCTCAAATTTGTCGAATAGTTATACTCAAAAACACGAGGGTCCAATTTCATCAATTTTTCAATAGTCTCTTTTGAATATGTAAGTTTTTCCTTACCTTGCAAAGCTTGTTTGATTCTTGCAAGTTCCTCTCCAAGTTCAAAGCCCTTACCCCTTGAGTCAAGTTCCCCAAGATACACATAAAACCTTGGCACAGCCAAGTGCCCATTTTCGAACATATACAAATGGCAAATCTTCAAAAGTTTTTCGTCTTTCAACATAAAACCCACCTCATATATTCAGTATAACATATCCAAGTCACCTTTTCAAGAGACTCACTCAAAAAATGCATCAAAGTTTTGGAAACTTCTTTCTGATTTCTTTTACGCAGAAAGCCACGCTCTGCTCCAACACCTGACTTGTTGTGTCCACAATAATGCTGTCTGGCATGATTGTGATTGCCCCATGATCGCGATGAGTGTCCGCATAGTCGCGTTTCCTGAGTTCTTCCAAAATCTTATCATATTCAACATCATTTCCCATAGCTTTTTGTTGCTCAAAACGTCTCTTTGCCCTCACCTGTTCATCAGCAGTGCAGAAGAATTTGAAATCAGCATTTGGAAGCACAAAACTTCCAATATCACGCCCTTCCATCACCAAATCGTTTTCCTTTGCAAAATCGCGTTGAATTTTCAGAGTCTTTTCACGAATGTTTGGGAAAGGAGAAATCTTTGCAGTAAGCGCGCTTGTTCTTTCCAAACGCAAAGAACGTGTGTGGTCAATCCCATTCACAAAAACGTGCTGAACCCCCTCAATAAATTCAATTTTCACACTGATTTGCTTGCTGAAAGCGTCAATATATCTTTCATCAATTTTCTTTTCATCCAAGCCCATATAGTCGAAAGCACAGGCGATTCCGCGATAGACCGCCCCCGTGTCAAAAACCTTGAAACCAAGTTTCTTCGCCAGAGCTTTTGCAATTGTGCTCTTGCCGCTGCAAACATAGCCATCAATGGCAATATTAATTTTCTTTTCATTTTCTTTAAGTTTTTCTTTTATCACATCCAAGCAATATTCCACCGTCTCATCAAAAGTCATGTCTGTGTTGTCAACAATCACGCTCTCCTCCGTTGGCATAAGCGGAGCAACCTCTCGCGTGGAGTCACGCAAATCACGCTCCTGCAAGTCCGCCAAAACATCCGCCAGTTTGATGGATTTGTCTTTTTTCTTTAGGTCTAAATATCGCCTCTTTGCACGAATTTTCGCGTCCGCCGTGATGAAAATTTTGACATCTGCATTTGGCATAACAATGGTCGCAATATCACGCCCTTCCATCACACAATCAAAAGTTTTTGCAAACTTCTGAGCAATCTTCAAATAGCCTTTTCTTGCCTCTGGATAAGCGGAGATTTTTGAAGCCAACTGACTGATTTCCTCCGTTCGAAGAAAAGTCGTCACATCCTCTCCATTCAGCAATGTATGCTGACCGTCATCTTTGAAAACAACCTCAATTTTTGCAGTTTTCACAAATTTTTTGACGGAACTTTCAGAAATCCCACCCAATTCAGCCTTTGAATAACCATACCCTAAAGCTCTAAAAATGGCACCAGTATCCAAAATTTTGTACCCCAGCCTCTGTGCCAAAACCTTTGCCAAAGTTGATTTCCCGCTGCCAGTAAAACCATCAATCGCGATATTTATCATATACTCACCTCTAAGATTATTTTACATCAAACGTTTTTTCTTGGCAAACAAAATCTAAACAAAAAAATATTTTAAGAAAATTAAGTTTCTCAACTCTATTTACAAAGTCATCAAGTCCTCTTTTTTGCTAAAAGTTTATCTGAAAAACTTCACATCACAAATTAAACCAATCAACAAAAAAAACACCCCAAAATATGGATGTTTTTTGACTATTTCTTTTCAAATCCAAGGTCTCCAACGCCAGAAGCTTCATGTTCTTTTTCAATCACTTCTTTCACTTTTTTATCCCAAAAAGCCTGAGAATAACGGCAAGAAAAATCCTCCGCCTCAACCGGCAAGCATTTCACACTGTGCACCATTTTGTAGACAACAACGCGTTGCCTAAGTTCTTCCGCCTCGGAAATCTGCTCCTCTTCAGGATGATAAGAAAACACATCAATCGCTTCATCGTCAAAGAAAAAGCCATTTTTGATGTAGTGTTCAGAATATGCGTCAGTAAGCCAACTTGAGTCAGTAAACTCTGAGACCGCTTGTCTCAGAATTGCATCCGCACTCATAAATTGCGTTTCTTCGTAAACTTTTTTTGCTGTCTTTTTCAAATAAACAAAGGAACCGCCCAGTGAGCGGAGCCTATGCAATGTGATGACAGCACGACATCTTTGCGTGTATTTATCGTTGTTCATTTTTTATCTCTCTTTTCATCAATTTAAATTTTTTACTTTATAAATTATGCTGAGTCATTGCCCTCAAACACAAAAAATAATAAACTTTCCCCCTCCCAAGCTGTCAATTTTTGATAACAGCAATCAAAAGAAAGAAAAAAATAAAAACATTTTTTCAAATGTCTTCCGCCAAACAGAAAAGGTTTTAAACACGTCAACACAATCCTTTCATAAAAAAAACACTTTTATTCAAAATGTCTTTTCCTGGTGGGCAGGGATGGATTCGCATTTGTCACACGCGGAGTGGGACAAATTTGACGACGGGCTCACAGAGACGGGTCCGACATCGATCTTCGATGGTTCGTCAACACAATCCTTTCATAAAAAAAACACTTTTATTCAAAATGTCTTTTCCTGGTGGGCAGGGATGGATTCGAACCATCGAAGACATAGTCGACGGATTTACAGTCCGTTGCATTTGGCCGCTCTGCAACCTACCCAAACAAAAAGGTTTTTTTTAAACCCTTCAAAAATGGAGCTGGCGAAAGGAATCGAACCTTCAACCTGCTGATTACAAGTCAGCTGCTCTACCATTGAGCCACGCCAGCACAGCGTTTGCAAAATCAAGTATTTTGCTGTTAAATTCATTCCCCCCAAAGAGGTGGTGCCCTAAGGTGGAATCGAACCACCGACACAGGGATTTTCAGTCCCTTGCTCTACCGACTGAGCTATCAGGGCAGAATGGCGACTCGGATGGGGCTCGAACCCACGACCTCCAGCGTGACAGGCTGGCGTTCTAACCAACTGAACTACCGAGCCAAGTCGTCATTGTTTTTCGCAAGACTTTTAAAGTCTAACATAATTTTCCAAATTTTGCAAACATATTGACAAATTTTTTTAAAATTTTTTTGGTGGGCCTTCACGGACTCGAACCGCGGACCAACCGGTTATGAGCCGGTCGCTCTAACCAACTGAGCTAAAGGCCCATCGATGCCTGCAATTGCAAACAAAGTTTGCTGGTCGGGGTGGAGGGTCTCGAACCCCCGACCTCACGGTCCCAAACCGCGCGCTCTACCAACTGAGCCACACCCCGAAACATTTGAGCAATTTTAACAACTGCTCAATCATTTTATTATAAAAAGAAACTTTTGTCAAGAAATTTTCAAAACTTTTTATAATTTTTGTTGAAACGTCAGATTTTAGCAAGAAAATCGCATAAAAATTCATTTGTTTATATGATTTTTTCAAAATTTTTGACAATTTTCATATCTGAAAATGCTCATCCTTTCCGCCTATCTTTCGACATCATTCCCAAACATCTTGATCCGCATGCTTGTCAATGAAGTCCAAATATTTTTTCACAGTTTCCTTTGTCAGCGGTGAAAAATAGTGAAAATAACAACACACATTGAATCCATATTTTTCGACAAGTTTAATGTTGTGAACATGACCAAACAAAGTCAAGCAATCCTTTGCATGATTTGTTGGTTTGTGAGTGAGATAAACCTTTCTTCCCAAAATTTTTTCATCCAAATAAATCCCGTTTTCGTAGACCTCTACAAATCCCAAATCAAGCAATTTTTGACGGAATTTTTCAAAGTTACTATATCTCGCTTTTTCGTGATTTCCACAAATCAAAATCACCTTTCCGTTGAGTTGTTTGATAAACTCGAAATCGCCAAAATCACCGATGTGATAGACAATATCATTTGGCGCCACAGTGCTGTTCCAACGTCTGACAATTTCTCTGTTCATTTCCTCGACAGTTTTGAATGAAACCTGCTTCTCTTTCACCTTGTGAGGATGATTGAAATGAGTGTCTGACGTGAAGAAAATTTGTGGCTTCAAATAAGCGTTTTTCACCGAATTGATGGAGGCAAGAAAATCTTTCCAAACTTCAAAATGTTTTGGAGCGGAAACAATGTATTTAACCTTTCTGTCCTTTGGAAGTCTGAATTTTTCTCCTTTCAAAAGAATCTCTGCCTCAATCTCCTTCACTTTAAACTTGGATGAGTTGAGAAGATAAGCCACTGGCCCGATGTCAAAAAGTTCCTTAAGTCCCCAATTTTCTTCTTTAAACACAGATTTTTCCAATAGAGAATAGAGATATCTTGACACATTGTTTGCTTTTGTGTTTTGATTGAATTCATAAATTGATGTCACAAAATTACGTGCCAAAGTTGCTGGAAAAACAGTCATTTCAGCTTCTGATTTAAGGACAATATTGAACGCTTCTTTGTCTTTGCGATAGTTTGAATCTTCAAACTCATCAAGCAAAAGATGATCTGTCCCCAGCCACACAATTTTGAGCTTTTTGCCAATTTCTGGAGCAATTTTGAGAGCCATGGCAACATTTGTCAACGTTCCAAGGCAGCAAATACAAAGTTTTCGATTCTCCTTTGCAAGAGAGATAATTCTTTCAACAGCAGGGTTTGTTTTCTCGTATCCTTCGGAGATGTATCCCTCACATCCAAGAAAAACAAATGGATTTTCCTGCGAATGCTTTATGCCAAAAAGGTGCATGATGCGATAAACCTCATTGCGGCTGTCCAAAAGACCTTCTCGAATGGAAAGTGTTGGCTGCCACGAAACACGAAACGGTGCGATTGTCACCCCCAAAACATCAAGTTTATCACTGTTTGCAAGGGCATAAGAAATTGCGAATTGGTCGTCAATCTCGTTGCAAACGTCAGAGTCAATCAGAACTTTCAATTTGGTGTTTTTCTTCATAGGTTTTTGCTTCTCCTCGGCTTCCGTTTGCTTTGATTCTATCACAACAACAAAAAAAAGGCAAACAACTTTCGCCTTTTTCTCTTTGATACAAACAGATTTCAAACTTCCTCAAGTTTCTTTCGCAAGTTTTCCAGAATTTTGTTTTCAAGACGCGAAACTTGCACCTGAGATACCCCCAGTCGCTGTGCGATCTCGCTTTGAGTTTTGTCATAGAAATATCTCATCAAAATGATTTTTTTGTCCCTTTCCTCAAGTTTGCTTATGATGTCGTTGAGCGCGAATTTGTCAACAAAATCGTCATTCTCTTGCCCGTCAAAACGGTCAATAATTGTGAGTCCATCCTCCTCGCCATCATCAAACGGAGCGTAAAGCGACACCGGCATTTTTGCTGAATCCATCGCCAAAACAACCTCTTGCTCACTGATTTTAAAGTGCTCCGCGATGTCAGAAATTGTGGCACGTCTGCCATTTTCGACAAAAAATTCGTCCACAAATTTATTGATTTTTAAGTTCAGTCCCTTGATTGCTCTTGACACCTTCACAGCGCCATCATCACGCATAAATCGCTTGATTTCCCCAACAACCATTGGCACAACATAGGTGGAAAATTTGACATTGAAAGAACAATCAAAGTTGTTGATTGCTTTCAAAAAGCCCATGCAGCCAAGCTGATAGAGGTCGTCGTTTTCAATCCCCTTGTCTTTAAACCAGCGAATAACACTTTTGATCAGCGGAGAATTTTCCGTCACCAATTTTTCCTTGGCAAGCTCGTCCCCGCTCTGTGCGCGTCTGATGAGGTCAAGAGTCTCATCTTGCCCCAGCATCCCTCAGCCCACCTTTTCGGTAACATTGGAAGAAATTTTCTTCGTCATTTTTACGCTTGTGCCAAACGAATTGCTGAGCACCTGAACATCATCCATAAAGCTTTCCATAACTGTGAAGCCCATGCCAGAACGCTCCGCTGAAGGCTTGGAGGTGTAAAATGGTTCACGCGCTTTGATGACATCCTTAATCCCCACCCCTTTGTCGCTGACAGTGATTGTCACAGTGTCGTCTTCAAGCTCGCAACGCAAAATAACATCCCCCTTCACAGAGGTTGGATAGGCATGCACAACACAGTTTGTGACTGCTTCAGACACCGCCGTTTTGATGTCAGTGATTTCGTCAACAGAAGGATTGAGTTGCACACAAAATGACGCAACACAAACGCGAGCAAACCCCTCATTGACAGACATAGCTTTAAATGTGACTTCCATAAAATTTGAATATTTCATATCAAAAACTCCTTAAACAATTTTGGGCATGATGTCATAAAGCCCAGTCATCTTGAAAATTTTTTCTGCATGTTTGGACGGATTTGCAATGTAAATTGGAATGTCTTTGTCCTTCATCCGCTTATATCTTCCAATCAAAACACCAATCCCTGTCGAATCCATGAAAACAAGTTCCGAAAGATCAATCACGATTTTGTTGAACTTCTCGCTTGAAAACATTTCATCCAAAGTAAGCCTTGTGTATGTGGCGGAATGCTCGTCAAGTTCGCCACACAAAAGCACATACATCACCCCATTGTGAACACGATTTTTTATCTGCATAACCACTCCTTTGTCTTCATTCTAACACAAGGAAAATGTTATGTTTTTGACGCTTTTGTCACAAAAACACTGATTTTGTCAGCAAGGAAATTACACAAAAATTTTATTTGTCGTTTTGTCATGTTCATTTGCTTGCAAATCACCTTCAAATATGCTAAAATTTTAATAATTTTGAGGTTGAAAATGAAAAGAAATATAATAATTGACACCGACCCAGGTGTTGATGATGCAATCGCAATCATGTACGCAATCATGTGCGAAGAATTTGACATCAAGCTTCTCACATCTGCTGGCGGAAACGGGCCAATTGAAAACATAACAGCCAACGCACTGCACCTGACAGAGCTTTTTCATGTCGACATCCCCGTTGCTGAAGGTGCAAAAGCGCCCCTTTGCCGCCCTGCAAAATATGCAACCGGCGCACAAGGAAAAAGCGGCTTTGGCGGCTATGAATATAATCGCAAAAAACTCAAGAAAAAGGCCGTGGAAGGCGAAGCCTGTGACGTGATGTATGAAACATTGAAATCTCTTCCGGGAAAAACCTCCATTGTTTCAATTGGGCCAATGACAAACATTGCAAAAATGCTCCAAAAGCATCCCGGCTGCAAAAAATACATCAAAGAAATCATCTTTGAAAGCGGAACAAAAGAAAAGATTTACGGCAGACCATACAAATCTTTCAATGTTGGCTATGACCCTGAAGCTGCCGAAGTTGTCTTCAACAGCGGCGTGAAACTTGTGATGGTTCCAATGGAACTTGGGCATTTTGCATATCTTGACAAAAAGGACATCAAACGCTTCAAAAAGACAAACAAAATTGGCAAAATTTACGCCAAAATGTTCAAAAAATATAAAGATTTTCACGTTGGACACCTTGGCGCGGCTGTCCATGATGTTTGCACAATCTATTATCTCACTCACCCGGAATACATCCGCTCAGAGCCAGCACACATTGAACTGAAATATTATTCTGACGAAAGCACAAATTTTGGCTACATCGACACAAATTTCAACCAAACTCCAAATGCCACAATATGCGTTGATTTGGACATCAACATGTTCAAAATGGACTTGTTTGAGGC
>JAGBFI010000038.1 GCA_017936585.1 Clostridia bacterium
ACGCCTCAAGCGTTCGTACTGAGCCATGATCAAACTATAATGTTAAACTTTGTTCATCTGTTCCCAGATGTATAGGTTAATATTAGTTCGCAGTTTACACTTACTGCATTTTTGTTTTCCTGAACTCAATAACTTACATTGACTTTTTGTAAAAGTTGTTTGATTCTTAATATATATAACTTATTATTTAATTGTCATTGTTCTCGTCGCCTTTCTGAGTGCGACATTGACATTTTACACTATTAGCAAAACCTTTGTCAACAGTTTTTCAAAAATTTTTCACAAATTTCAAACTTTTTTTTGCTTTTTTTGCATTTTCCTCCGTACCACGATACCAGGTGTGTCACGTTTTTCAAAAATTCTCCTTCAAAAACTCATGCTTAAAACATATTTTTGTTTTCTTTCAACAAATTTTTCGGAGAATTTTACCCCCTCCTCTCTTACCTATTATATATTGGGAAAACTTTGTATGGGAAGATTCTCGAAACTCACACATTGCATCAAAATCAAAATTATTTTCTCAAAAACGTCACACAAAGAGGCTGCTCTTTGATGTCATTGAGAGTTATTCCATTCGCAACACACTTTCCATTGCAGTTGAACAAACAGTGCGCATTGCAATCAATCACAATTGTTGAGGCAGACCTTTGAAGAGCATACTTTGGCGGATTCTCTGTGAATATTCTCTTAGTTTTGTCTTCAACGGGCCTGTTTGAATCCTCATATTTTTCGCACTCCAAATTTTTCTTAATCAAAATTTCCTTTGCCTTGCATGTGTAACAATCGTTAAACTTACACCCAGTCTTTCTGCAACGAATATCCATTCTCCCTCCAAACATCTTTTGAAGTATTCTTTCCCTTTTCTTGACAAAACAAACCTCAATGTTGTAAACTCTCTTTCAAAGAGGTGAAATATGAAAGTTGTACTACTTAAAGATGTCAAAGGAACAGGCAAAAAAGGCGAAATCAAAGAGGTTGCAGACGGATTTGCAAAAAACTTTCTTTTCAAAAACGGATTTGCACGTCTTGCCGACAACTCAGCTTTGAGCGAAAACAAAATTCAAAAGGATGCTCAAGCGTATCATAAACAACAAGAAATCTTGGCTGCAAAAGAGCTTGCAAAGCGCCTTGAAGACAAAACAGTGTCAGTGAAAATCAAGTGCGGCGAAAACGGCAAAACATTTGGCTCAATTTCAAGCAAAGAAATTGCTGACGAACTTGAAAAGCTTGACATCAAGCTTGACAAAAAGAAAATTGAACTTAAAGAAAACATCAAGACAACGGGGCTTTACTGTGTTGTTGCAAGAATCTATCCCGAAATCACAGCAAAGTTCAACGTGAATGTTGAAGCGTTGTGATTGTTATGCTGAGAAGGGAAATTTGTGAATTATACTAATTTCCATCCAACAACTTTTCATTGCAAAGTTTGAAACAATATTTTATCACAATGAAAAAACACCATGGCATGCGGTATTTTCTTTTTTTTCTTTTATTTTTTCTCGTTTGCAAAGATTTATTTCTTGCAATCATATTTTCTTTTGTTTTCGTTACACTTCACGCTTATGAGTGTGGAAATCGAGCATAAAACCTGATTGATCAAACATCTTAGGTCTTCAAGTTCCTCCATGCACAGACCATTTGCAAGCTCCATTGCAATGGAAGTCGCCAACAGCACCAATTCTTCATCTTTTCGCGCCATTTTATTATATATTCTTTTGCGAAGGTTCGATGTTCCTATTTCAACTTTTCAAACATCTCAACAAATTCTTCCAACGACAAGCTTTCCGCCCTGCGTTGCAAAGTTTTTTCGTCAAACACAGTTTTCAATTTGTCTTTTCCATAGGGAGCAAGATTATTGAGCAATGTTTTCCTGCGCATTGAAAAACAGGTTTTCACAAATTTTGAAAATTCTTGTTTGTTTATTTGTGGATATTTCTCCTCCAGCTTGATCGACAGAAGCGCAGAATCCACATTTGGTGCTGGATGAAACATCTGTCGATTGATTATTCTTGTGATTTGAGGCTTTCCATAGAAATTCACCATCACGGTCAAAATGCCATATTCCTTGCTTCCCACTTTGGCACAGACACGCTCTGCCACCTCTTTTTGAACCATGATTGTCAAACAGTCCAACCTCTCACTGTTTTCAAGCAACTTGAAAATGATTGGTGTTGTGATGTAATACGGTAAATTTGCCACAACCTTATATTTTCCGTCAAACTTGCTTTCGACATCCTTGATGTCCGCATCCATAAAATCCCCAAAAACAAACTCAACATTTTCAAGTTTCAGACTGTTTAAGTGGTCAATCAAATCTTTGTCAATTTCAAAAGAAACTACCTTTTTTGCTTTCTCGCTCAGCACCTGAGTCAAACTGCCCGCCCCAGCACCAATTTCCAAAACTTCGTCATTCTGGTCAACACCGGCATCGGCTGAGATTGCGTTCAGCAAATTTTTGTCGCTGATGAAATTCTGCCCAAACTTTTTCTTAAAAACAAAATCAATCATATCCCAAACATCCTTTTCGCGTTTTCGGTTGTCTTGCTTGCGACTTCTTCGATCGAAAGACCTTTAATTTTTGCAATTAAGTCCGCAACATAAACCACATTTCTTGGCTCATTTCTCCTCCCTCGGAAAGGCTCTGGGCTGAGATATGGACAGTCCGTCTCCAGCATGATTTTCTCAATTGGAAGCTCTTTTATGACTGCTTGAACATTTCTTGCATTTTTGAACGTTGAAACGCCGCCAAAGGAAAACGAAAAACCCAACCTCATCAAAATTCTTGCACTTTCAACGCTTCCGCCATAACAGTGCAACAGACTTTCTTTTTTCAATGGATTATTTTTCAATATTTCAATCGTGTCCCCCATTGCATCTCGACAGTGCACAACAACAGGCAAATCCAATCTGTTTGCAATTTCAATTTGGCTGACAAAAAGTTCTTTTTGTCTTTGTTTGTTGCTTGAAACCTCTTCTTTTGTCAAGCCGTCAAAATAGTGATAGTCAAGCCCAATTTCTCCAATTGCAACAACCTTCTTTCCCTTTGCAAGTTTTTCAATCTTGGCAAGGTCACCTTCTTCAAATTTATCCACATCTTGAGGATGAATGCCAACTGTCGCAAAAACACTTTCAAATTTTTCTGACAACTCAACACAAGTTTTTGATGTCGAAAAACAACAGCCAGCTGAGATTATGGCAACTCCGTCCTCAACCGCTCTGGCAACAACCTTCGGCAAATCTTTTTCAAATTGCTCATCTACAAGATGAGCGTGAACATCAATCATTTTCATTCCTAAAGTTTAGCAAAAATTTTGTCACAAGTCAATCATCCACCAAATAATAGGCTCAGAAATTCAGTTTTCGCTTGCTGTTTTGTCACATTTTTGCAACTGGAGAATCTTAATATCAATATTTTCGCATAGTCGCAAAAGCACAACCTATATAAAATTCATTTTTTCGCAAATTTTCGCATAGAAATGAGATATGAACATCTTTTGGCTTATGATGATGCTTGCAAGCATTTTCGTTTTGTTAATAACAAGCCCCGGCGCAGTGCTAAGCTCAATGATTTCCGCCTCAACTGACGCCCTAAGTTTATGCATTGAACTTTGTGCAGTCTATTGCGTGTGGCTTGGAATTGTTGAACTTGTCGAAGCCAGCGGACTTGGCGAAAAACTGGCAAAGTTCTTAAGCCCTGTAATCAAGAAAATCTTTAAAGTGGAAGACAAAACAACACAAAAACTTATCGCAATGAATATCTCCGCAAACATGCTTGGAATTGGAAACGCCTCAACCCCCATGGGCATCAAAGCCATGCAAGCACTCGATGACGGCTCCGGCAAGGCAAACTTTGCAATGATTATGTTGATTGTCATCAATGCAACCTCCATCCAACTGCTTCCAACAACAGTGATTGGACTTCGTGCGAGCGCGGGGGCTGCAACCCCTGCTGACATAATTTTGCCAACACTTATCGTCACCTTTGCCACAACCGCACTTGGGATTTTCCTTGTGCATTCAATCAACAAAATCATCTCTCGCAAAAAGAGGAAAAATCAATGAGCGAATACATCCTTCCTGTGCTTTTTGTACTGCTGTTCATTTATTGCATCTACAAACGTATCAACACTTACGACCACTTTGTCAAAGGCGCCAGGGGGGCAATCAAACTTGTGGTGGAAATTTTTCCTTTCATTGCTTCAATCTTGATTGCTGTGGCACTTTTACGCGTAAGCGGAATCACTGATTTTCTCGCAAATTTACTCTCACCGATTTTTGGACTTCTTGGCATCCCGACCGAACTTTGCGAATTGGTGCTGCTTCGTCCCTTCACCGGCAGCGGCAGCTATGGAATTTTGGAGAGCATTTTCACAACATATGGCGCAGACAGCTACATCTCACGCTGTGCATGTGTAATTATGGGGTGCAGCGAAACAATTTTCTATGTCGCCACCGTTTACATCTCACAGACGAAAGTAAAAAAACTGCTCTACGCCATCCCCGTTGCACTGTTTTGTTCACTTGTTGGAACAATTCTCGCCTGTCTTATTTGTAAAGTGATGTAAAAAAACACAACGTGTTAATTTTTTCATTAATTTTCAAAATAAGAACAAAAAAAATTACAAATCCTACATCCAACGAACAAAAATAAATATTGTGAAAAGCCGAAAAGAGAAAAAAAAGAACGATTATTTTCGCTCTTTTCTTTGTTGATTATAACTCTGCTTTATCAAGTACTTTTGCTTTCAGCTTTTCGTATTCTTCTTCAGAAATAATGCCCTGTTCTTTCATTGCTTTAGCCTCTGCTAGTTGTTTTCTAAGATGTTCAATTTCGGCATCTGCTTTTATACCCCCCTGAACTGAAGTTTCTTCTGAAATTTTTGTATCTTCAGTTTTTGCGGATTGTTGAAAAACTTTTGCCGCTTTTTTGTTTCTGCAAACGTCAATCATGATAAATACCCCGCACATTGCATATGTCAACGCCGTGACAATAGAATAGTAGTTTCCTATGCAAACATCGATAATGCCGAGCAAAACGACAAAACACATAAAAACAATCAATGTGACAGAAACTCCAATTTTTTTGTTGTAAGCTTCAACTGAAGCATTCCACTTTCCAATCAACACTGCCGAAAGGACGAGTATTGTCGTCACAAACAGAATGTCCATAAGAAAAATCGCTGAAACAATTGTAAAACCAAGCCACCCTGTAAAAAGATATAAATAAAAACCATAAAAACCAATCGCAACTATTGAAAAAACAATACTCACAATTGTTGCAATCAATGTCAATGGTCTGTTCTTCTCTTCCATACCCCCTCCCAAAAATTAAATCTTTCTTATTTAGAATAACATATCTATTCTTTCGTTGCAACATATTTTGTGTGTAAGCTTTCCAAATATTTTCCATCTTCTTCATTTGTAACAAGGTTTGGGAAAACTTTCACGCCGTTTTTTCCGCCTTTTACAGCTTTGATTACAACAAGCTTCACCTCTCCTTTTCCATTTTCGGTGAAAAACATCTCTTTCACAGCAAGCCCGTTTTGTTGGCAAGTTGAAATCAATTCACAAGAACGCTCAGCACTGTAGCAACAATAAAAACTGCCGCCATCTTTGAGCATCTTTTTTGCACAAGTCACAAGTTCTGCACAAGAAAGTTTTGTCTCTTCTTTTGCAATCTTTTTGACTTCGTTTTGTTTGAAATTCGTTTCCCTAAAATAGGGTGGATTTGAAAAAACAACATCAATTGAGGCATTCTTCACATGTTTTGCGTGATTTTTTGCATCGTCTTTAACAATTTCAATTTTTTCTTGCAAACAGTTGAGCAAGACATTTTTCTCACACAGCTGTTGCATTGACTCCTGAATTTCAAACGCATATATCTTTTTCAGATTCTTTTTCGCCTGCAAAAGGATGGAAATCACTCCGCTTCCCGCGCCAATTTCCACAAGGACATCTTTCGGCTTGCAATCAATGAAATTTGCCAAAATCACACTGTCAGATGTGAATGTGTAAAGATTTTTGTTCTGCACAATCTTCAGCCCTTGACATTGCAAATCTTCCAAACGTTCGCTCACTTCAAGTTTCATCTTTCTTCCTTTTGAAACTTCACTGTTTCAAGTGGATAAGTTTTGATTTCGACGTCGTCTCCATTGACAAATTTCACGTCAACTTCTTTTTTGAGAAGATTGTTGTAAACAACCGTGCCTTTTCCATCCTTTGTTGAAACTTGCGTTCCAACTTTTGGCATCATTTTGATGGCTTCTTGATAAGTTGAATTTTCATATGCAATGCAGCACATCAATTTCCCGCACTGCCCGCTTATGCTTGCAGGATTGAGTGACAAGTTTTGATTTTTTGCCATTTTCATTGAAACATGGTCAAACTCTCCCATGTTTTGAACACAGCAACAGATTTTTCCACAAGGACCAAAGCCGCCCAACATTCTCACAGCATCACGGCTGCCGATTTGTCTGAGTTCCACGCGCTTTTTAAGCGCTTCTGCAAGCTTTTTGACAAGTTCTCTGAAATCCACCCTATTTTCCGCCGTGAAGTTGATGATGTATCTTGAATTGTCATAACTTGCTTCCACTTTGACAATCTTCATTTCAAGACCAAACTCTTTCACAAGTTTTTTGACTGTTGGGGCAAGTTTTTCAGCCTCTTTGTCAAATTTTTCTGCCTTCTCAACCATGTTTTTGCTTGCTTTTTCCAACACATTCTTGAGCGGAGAAGCCAGGGTGCTTGGGTCAATTTTTTCTTTTTCCTTAATCACAACCCCAAGGTCTGCACCTTTTTCTGTTTCAACAAGCACATAGTCCCCCTGCTTCAGTTCCAGCCCATTTGGCGAAAATGAATATATATGATTGCTATTTTTAAATTTCACGCCAACCACTTCTATTTGCATAAATATTTAACCTCCAAAATTTTCAGCAAGAAATTGTCGATCGCCACCGTCAAATTTGCGTTAAATTCAATTTTTTCACGTAGCGATGAAATCACTTTTGTTATTTCGCAGAGAGCTTGAACGGAAAATTCTGGCTCCACCTCCTGCAAATCGCTTAAATATGGTTTCAATTTGCAAAGATTTTCGCTTTCACACTTAAGTTTCAGCATATCCTCAATCGCAAGCGACAAAATCTGCAAAATCAGATCCAAATTTTCTTTTTCCTCCAGCACTTTCTTGGAGTATTTGATGACATCCTTGCTGCTTTTCATCTCGCAGAAAATGTCCACTGCAAGATTTGCGATGCTTTTTAAGTCGTCCTTGCCCGCAAGCTCCAAAGTTTTTCCCAGATATCCACCACCCAAAATCAACGCTAAGGTGTCTTGGCACAGATTTTCAAGCTCTTCTTTGGCAAACGGCGAAATTTTGATTTTGTCACAACGCGATTTGATTGTTGGCAAAACTCTGTCTTCACTTTTTGCAGATAGCAAGAAATAAACATTTTTTGGTGGTTCTTCCAAAACTTTCAAAAGTTTGTTTTGTGCTTCTTCCGTTGAATTGTCAAAGTTGTTGATAAGAAAAATTTTGTAAGGCATGTTGATTGGCTTCACATGTGCATCCGCGACAATCTCGCCACTGTCCGCAACAAGAAGCTTCTCCCCTTTTGGAAAAACTTTGACATCCAAATCTGCACCGTTCTCAATTTTGACAAACTCTGCACATTTTTCGTCCATAAGCTCAAAAGTTGGATATTGCAACATGAGTGCCGACAAAATCAAAACATATTTGCAAGTTTTTTCATCTTCACAGAAAAACAAAACAGCATTGGAAAGGTTGTTTTTTTCTTTCTTTTCTGTCAATTTTTTGAAAAATTCTTGATTTTTTATTATTTCCGTCAAACTCATATTGTGATTTTATCACAAAACAATCAAAATTGCAAACTTATATAAAAAAAGAGCGCACATTTCTATGCGTTCTTTATGAATTTTTTTTCAAGCCATTTGTAAAGTTCTCCGATAAATATGATTGACACGGAAAGACCAAGCACCACAACCCAACACGAAAAATTGAGTTTTTGAAGTTGAAGGAATTCTCCAAGCCCAGTGAGTGCCATCAAAAACAAAAGTCCAAAACCCACAATAAGTGAGATGTTGAAAATCTTATTTTTGAACGGGTTTGACTTGAAGCAGCAATGCTTTGTGCGCGCTGTAAACATATAAAACAGTTGAATAAGGTTGAGCGTGTAGAAAGCCATTGTGATTGCGATCTCTTCGTTGTAGATGAAAAGCCCAAACAGATATGCCCCCAGCGTCAGGATTGTTTGCACCATGCCAAGCACAAGCAGTGACGTTCCCATCCCATTTGAAAACAGCCCATCAGTTTTTTTGCGCGGCTTTTCAAACATCACCTCTTTTTCAACTGGCTCAGTGCCAAGAGCAATTGCCGGCAAACTGTCGGTGATCAGATTTACAAACAAAATTTGCACTGGAAACAAAAATGTTTTGCCCGGAAACATGATTGTGATGAAAAAAAGTGCCAGAATTTCCGCCATATTTGCAGAAAAAAGATATTTGACAGTTTTTTGAATGTTGCTGTAGATTTTTCGTCCCTCTTCCACCGCAACAATTATTGTTGCAAAATTGTCGTCCGCAATCAAAATATCGGCAACATCTTTTGTGACATCTGTGCCAGTTTTTCCCATGCCAATTCCAATGTCCGCCTTTTTCAAACTTGGAGCATCATTCACTCCATCTCCCGTCATTGCTGTTGTGTGTCCGTTTTTCTTAAAGGCTTCCACAATGCGAACTTTATGCGCAGGACTAACCCTTGCAAACACACATTTTGTCTGCACAATTTGCATGAAATCCTCGTCAGAGCAGAGGTCAATTTCTTCCCCAGACATAACCTCATCTTCAGACTTTGCAATTCCCACTCTTTTTGCAATGGCAAAAGCGGTGTCTTTATAGTCGCCTGTTATCATAACAGCTCTCATCCCTGCCTTACGACACTTCTTAACAGCTTCTTCAATTTCTGGTCGCGGAGGATCTTGAATCCCACAAATTCCAAGAAAAACAAAATCCTCTTCTTGCAAATTTTCGCTTTTCTTGAACGCAAAAGACATAACTCTCAGTGCTTTTTCACACATTTTTTTGTTGATTTTTATAATTTTCTTCTTGTAATTTTCACCAAGAGGCAAAATCTGCCCATCACACAAAACAAATTTACATCTGTCAAGAACTCGGTCAAGAGCTCCTTTCACGAAACAAACTTTTTCGCCATTCACATTGTTTAAAGTTATCATCATTTTGCGCTGAGAATTGAAAGAAATTTCCTGTAAGCGTGGATATTTGTCGTCCGCTTGTTTTTTGTCAACACTGCGAGCTTTTGCAAAATTTGCCAAAGCCACCTCAGTCGATCCTCCAACATAGCCACTTTCACCCACTTGACAGTCATTACAAAGAACCATTGAATTGAGCAAAATTTCAAAATCTTTACTTTTTTCATCAAAAAACGCAAAAAATTCCTCAACTTTCATCTTGTTTTGCGTGATTGTCCCCGTTTTGTCAGAACAAATCACATCACACGCGCCCAACGTTTCCACTGCATACATTCGCTTTATGATTGCCTTTTGGCGTGAAAGTTTTGCAGTCCCAAGGCTCATGATGATTGTTATCACAGCCGGCATGCTTTCCGGAATTGCTGCAACAGAAATTGCCACTGCTGTCAAAAACGCCTTCAACATCTCTTGAGGATTTGCAATCGCTTCAAGGACAAATGTCACCGTTGCCATAAGCAAAATCAGCCATGTCAAAATTTTTCCAATGCCTTGAATGCTTTTTTGCAGCGGAGTCAACTCTTTTTTCGTCTCTTTCAAACTTTCAGCAATCTTGCCAATCTCGCTTTCAGTGCCAATTGCGGTGACAATACCCTTTGCATGGCCATTTTCAACAATACTGCTGGCATATGCCACGTTTTTTCTGTCCGCAAGTCCAACTTTCTTGTCATAAACACCCTCCGCAGTCTTTTCAACCGCTTCACTCTCGCCGGTCAAAGATGCTTCGCTGATTTTTATGTTGGATGTTTCAATAAGTCTCAAATCCGCCGGCACAATACTGCCCGCCTCAAGCAAAACCAAATCGCCGTGCACAAGAAGAGAGGTTTTGATTTTCACAACTTTTCCATCTCTCAACACCTTGCACTCACGCTGCGTCATATTTTTCAGACTTTCAATCGCCTTTTCACTTTTTCTCTCTTGAAAAACGCCAAAAAGTGCATTCATAACAACAATTCCAAGAATAATTGCGCCATCAATAATTTCGCTGCTGGAATTTTCCACCGCACCAATCACAATTGAAATAACGCCCGAGACAAGCAAAACAAGCACCATAAGTTCTTTGATTTGCGCCAAAAATTTCGAGAAAAAGGATTGTTTTTTCTCAGGCTGAATTTGAACTCGCTTGCTTCTCTCCAAACGCGTCTGCACTTCATGCTCAGACAAACCGTTTTTTGTAGTTGAAAATTCCTTAAAACAATCGGAAACACTTTTCTGATAATACTCTCTATTTTCCACGAGCCACCTCTTATATATCATAGTTGTACAAAAAAGAAAATATGCTTCCATCGTTTTTCTGTGACTTTAAAATAAAAATTTTCTTATCGTCTGCTTTGTCAAAAAAATGAAAAAATAAAAAAATTATGAAAAATATTAAAAAATTTATTAAAAATGCTAAAAAAATTTAAATTTTTATTTTTATAGTAATTTTGATAAACAATCAATTTCGATTTATTCTTAAAGCAGTGTCAAAAAAACATCCCAAATACGAGATGTTCTTTTTTATTTTCGATTATTCAATATCCAAAAGTTCTGGACGCCATTGGCATTTTTTCATATCCACATTTCCGTCTTTTGTGAATATCACTCCCTCAGAAATCAGCAATTCCTTTTGTTTGTCTTCACCACCGAACGCAAAACTTGAAGAGGTTTCGCCAAAGCGATTGACAACTCTATGGCAAGGAATGACTCCCGGTTTTGGATTTACGTGCAAAGCATAGCCAACAATTTGTGAAAACTTTGGAGCTCCAAGCATTTTTGCAATCTGCCCATAAGTGGCAACTTTCCCCTTTGGAATGTCGCTTACAACATTGTAAACCCTTTCAAAAAATCCTCCACTCATTTTTATGAACCCGCTTTCACAAGTTTAAATTCTTTTGCACCGTCAAAATATGCGTTTGAAACTCTGAAAATCAAAACCAAATAGTCATTTTCAGCGTCAGAATAGGTGATGGATGAGCTTGCATCAGAAACTGTTGAATCCGCGACCACTAATTCGAATGCTCCAACAGATGTTTGCGCCAAGTCAAGTCTGAATGCAACATATTGGTGAGCATAAACGGCCATTTGTCTGAGGTCATCTTTGCCTGTGAGTGATGTCCATTCAGCAATTTGTGCCGCTGCTTCCGCGTTGTCAATTATTGCAAACGAAACTCCTTCAACTCTGCTGTCATCAAAAGAATAGCCAATTTTTGCGCTCTTTTGATGTTTCACAAAATCTCTAAATGTGAAAATCACATCCTCACTGCACACAAACTCCAAACTGAAGCTGTCGAATTTTTGAGTTGTCGCGTTGTAAGTTGCCTTGAGTGTATAGACTCCAACTGTCTTTTCAACATTCTCTGTTGCCTCGCCAATCTGTTCCTTGATGTTTAAGATTTTTGTTCCATTTCCATAGATGTTGTAGTCATAAAGGTCATAAACCGTTCTGTAATTTCCGCCCACTTGTCTGTAGCTCCAAACGACTGCCACTTTTTGCCCATCAAACACAACGTGCTGTCCATTTGAGCCAACCGTTCCAACTGAAATTTTGTTTCCTTCCTCATCAAGTCCAGTGATTTCTGGAATCACAAGAGGGTTTTCTTCTCCACCATCAGTTGAGTTTGCATACAACGAATAGAAATCAACCTTATATTCAATTCCCTCAATCTTCAAAGTGTAAACATTCGTTCCGCCGACAATTTCAGGAGTGATATGTTTTGGAATTTTGTAAACAGAAACATTTTCAACAGGTTCTGGCACAACAACTTCCTCAAGTTCAAGATTATTGAGTTTCACTTTCATGTTTGAGTAGTCAGCAATGCTGTCATCCAACAATTTTGAAACTGCAACCGTTCCTTCTTGAGAATAATCAATTGTCGAACTTCCAAGCTCAACCGCATAAGCAGAGTTTGAAACTGGCCTTGAAATTTGAAATTTTTTAAATTTCAACAAACTGAAATCAACCACAATTGTGTACGCCTTCTCTTCGCCGATATCGCCAAGATCAACCAAATAATAGTTGTCGTTCACAAGCGTGCATCCCGCAATGGCTCTTTCAACTCCATTTGCTGTCTTGATTGTGAATGGAAGGTTCTGCTCTGAAAAATCATAAATTCCAACAACTTCTTTTTGGTCATATTCAAACTTCAACTTGAAAGTTCGATATGTGTTTGCGTTGCCTTCAGTGGCATCATAGGTGCGGGTGTAAGTCTTTTCAGCTTCGGATGTCAGATATGTATACAAATTCACATACTCGCCGCCAATAGTTTCGAGATTGATTTTTGCTCCAGTCAACTTCTCAACAACTGAATCATCAGCCAAATTCGTCGCTTCAAAAGTGAAAGTTGATTGCATTTGTTTCGCACCGGAAATGTCCACTTCAACATCGCTCTTGATTTGTTTCATTGGAATCGTGAACCAGCCATAATACAAGTCTCCGCCTGCAACTCCACTGTAATTTTTGTTGAGGTTTAAACTTTTGCTTTGGTTATTGATTTTCACAACAAGCTCAGAAAAATCAACTCCATATTTTACAGCACTGATTTTCACTGTGATCTCATCTTCGGTCGTCACGGCAAACTTGCCATTTTCGTCCGAAGTCATCGTTTCGCCGTCCTTAAGCAAAGTGACCTCATAAACATTTTTGTCATACTCTTTGAACGAAATAATCTGGTCAGTCACGCCTTGACAAGCTGTAAGACAAACGCCAGCAATCAAAGTGAAACAAAACACCGAAAAAATTGACAAGAGTTTTTTCATAATCTTCCTCCGTGCATCGAATTTTTATATTGCTATTGTATCACAAATTTTTAAACTTACAAAACAAAGCAAATTAAAAATAAAAAAATATGAAAAGTATTTTTTCTTCCCATATTTTATGATGAAAGTTGTTTATTTTTTTGCGTTATCTTTTTTAAAGTTATCCTTGACAATTTTGAGAAATTCTTTTGTATTTGCTGCGATATGCATGTTTTTTGAATCATAAGTTGCAGCCCCTGCTTGCTTTGCAATGTACATCCCCGGAACATAATCCCATGGGTTGCTTTTCCTGAAAACCGCACACCCCAATCTTCCACAAGCAACAAAAGCATAGTTCACACACATACTGCCCGTGCCACGCGTGTGAGTCAAGATTTTTCCATTTCCATCCACAAATTCAAGATTTCTCTTCCAATCTCCTGTGTAAACACAACGCTCTGGAGCCAAATCGCTAACAGAAATTTTCTTTCCATTCAAGAAAGCTCCGCTCTCGTCTGCATAAAACAGTTCTCTCAATTTTGGCAAATAAATCACCGCCGCAACAGTTTCTCCATCCTTCACGCAAGCAACTTGAATCCCCCAAAAAGGAAAGTGGTGAGCAAAATTGATTGTCCCATCAATTGGGTCAATGACAAAGCAATTTTTTGACAATGCCGCAGAAGTGTTGAACTCCTCGCTGACAATTTCAAAATCTGGATATGTCTTCTTCATTCTTTCAATCATAAATTTTTCAATAGCATAGTCAAGGTTTGTCACCAGGTCTCCTTTGTCGTCCTTACTCTTAACTTCAAAGTCATCTTTTATCAATTTGCTTGCCTTTTTCACCAATTTAATCAAGAATTTCAATTCTTTTGCCATTTTTTCTCTCCAATTTTAATATTTTTTTTGATTTTTTATCTTCCTGCTTTTCTTCTGTTGCAATCCTTGCAAAGCATTTGGCAATTTTCAGAAGTTGTTTTTCCACCCTCATGCCATGGAGTTATGTGGTCAGCTTCCATTTGATCTCTGGTGAAATGTTTTTGGCACTTCACACAGATTCCATTCTGCCTTTCATATGCTTCCGCTTTTTGTTTTTCATCAAAAGCACGAATACTTAACTGCCTTTGCTGCCCACTCAAAACAAAATGATAGATCCCCTTCTTGTTTGTTACATCTTCATCCAAGAAAAGTTCTTTAACTCTCGTCTCCAATTCGTTTGAGTCATATGTCTGAGTGTGAAACTTGTTGTAAAGTTCTCCCCAATTTACACCTTTCATCTCTTTTCGCCAAACAACAAATGTTTTTTGAACCCAATCAATCACATCCCTGAAATATTCCCACAATTCAGTTGCATCCTCATCGTGCTGATGTTTTGACATATAGTCCTCAATTCTTCCGTCATTTATCCATGCAAGTGCCGTTTCCAAAAACTCTTGTCTGATTGGAGTTCCTGTGACATAATCTTTTGCAATTCGATATGCAACACAATTTGTCTTGCTGAAATATGTTTTTGCAGAAGTAAGCCATGTGCCTGTGTATGTCGCATTTCGAAGTTCTTGGTCCGTCAATCTCTCGCCAGCAATGTTGATTGTTCGGAACCACTGCAGCTTTTCATGGTCATTTCCTTCACAAACGTAAATCATGAGTTTATAATTCAAAATCAGCTGTTTCTCTGTTTCAGTCAAATTGTGAAAAGCTCTGTTGGCAATCGAATAGTTCCCTTCAACATATTCACAAAAGCTGATGGTTCTTTGCTGTCCATCCAAAATTTCATAGGTTCCATCGTCATTTTTGACCCAATACATAACATTGAGTGGATATCCTTTGAAAATGGTGTCCATAACAGCATTTCTTTGTTTTTCTTTATAAACGAACTCACGTTGATATTTCGGTCTGACATTCAAAAGTCCACCAAAAGCAACAACCCCCTCTTCGTCGCTGTTTTTATATCCATTTGTCACATCTTTGACTGTGATTTCCTGCAATTTAATTTCCACATTATCTTCTCCTTCTTATAAGTATTCTTGCATAAGGGTCTTTTTTGCCAACATTTTGCAGAGAAAGTTGCTTTGGCTTTGGCAACCCCTGCTCCACAACTGCGAAAAAATGTGGATTGATGTCAATAATTTCAAATTGTTCTGGATTATATTTGTCCAAAAACGTAACTGGAACACCCATCACCCCAAAATAATCTTCAGGAATTTCTGTGTAAGTCTTCACCTCAATGGCATCATAATTGTCATAAGTTGGATATTCTTCTGGAGAATAACGCTTATAAAGCACAAGCTCCTGATTGTGTTTTTCAACCTCCAAGTTTGTGAACCAACAAGAAGTTGACACTCTCACCATTTTCTTTCCATCAACAACTTTGTGAAAATTCTCACTTGAGTCTGGCACAAAGAAAAACATTCCAACGTTGAAATTTGTATATCCAGTTCTGATGCGATTTTCTTTGAAAAGCTTAAACACTTCCTTATATGTCAAAGCGTTTGTGTTCCCCATAATGA
The DNA here is from genome assembly GCA_017936585.1 of Clostridia bacterium. Classification (GTDB taxonomy): domain Bacteria; phylum Bacillota; class Clostridia; order Christensenellales; family UBA1242; genus Caccovivens. The sequence goes on from JAGBFI010000038.1 coordinate 15,506, forward strand.
CAAAGTCTTTGTTGTGCTCAGCCAAAAGTGAAACAAATTCTCTAAAAAGCGAAAAAGGTGGATTTGTGACAACGATATCCGATTCCTTAAGAAGAGCAACACATTCTGGCGAGCGAAAATCGCCATCTCCTTGCAAGCGCTGCATAACATTCTTGTTGTTTTTCAAAAGATATTCCACATCAAACAAATCAACAGCCCCATCGCCATTTGCATCGACAACCTCATTGATTTCAATCTTGTAAGGAGGTTTCTTTTGCAAAACAATTTCCGTTTCAGCAACAGATGAATTAACATAGCTAGTTGCAATCAATTTTTTCAAGCCAAGATGATTGAAATTGAGCGCAAAATATTTAAAGAAGTTGCTTTCATACGGGTCATCACAGTTGCAAAACACGATTTTGTCCCTAAACTGAAGCTTATAGTTCTTCAACTCAAACTCAATGTCAGAAAGCTGAGTGTAAAACTCATCTGCTTTTTTCTTTTTTGCATTTGAAAGCAGTTTAATTGCCATTTTCTTCCCCTTTTAACTAAAAATTCATCATTCGAAAACATTATATCATAAATAAATTCAAAAAACTATAATTTTTATGGAAAATGCAAGAAATATAAAAAAGTACAGTGGTTTTTGAGAAAAATTTTCAACCTTCATTAAAATTTCACTCAACTTAAATCTCAAAAATTAAAAGAGGGGCTTAAGATTTTCAAATTTCACCACATTAAAAAAGGCTGATGTTTTTCAGCCCTTGTGTTTTTATTCTTTTTTCTTTCTTGTTTTCTTTACTGGCTTTGTTTTCTTTTCGTCTTCTTCGGTTGCTGGAGCGGATTCCGCTTTTTCTTCTTTCGCTTCCGCTTGAAGCTCCTCTGCTGCTGTCAACTCCGCTGGCTTTTCGTTTTGCTTTTTAAGTTCTTCCAAAATACTTGTCAAAAGTTCTTCTTGAGTTGGCTTTGGTGGAACTGGAGCAGGTTTGTTTTTCTCACGAAATTCCGCAGTTGCCTTGAGCACCTCGTCATAATTTTTCATGTTCACGCCAGCAGCTTTGAGTTGTTTTCTCTCTGCTCTTGTTGGATTTGCTTTGATGGCTTTATTCAAATATCCTCTCGCGTTCATAAAAATTTTCAACACTGTGAAAAGCACGAAAGCAACCAAAATGAAGTTGAGAATTGCCGTGATGAATGCGCCCCAGTCAATGTAGATACTTTTTGAGAGGTCAATGATTTGATTGAGATTTTCATCAAGCACAAACGCGCCGTTTGAGTCTGTTTGATAAACAACCTTCAAAAATGTGTAAGCAGAGTCAAGTCCTGCACCACCCAAAGACAAAAGCCAATTGATGCAAGGCATGATGATTTTGTTTGTGAGAGCCGTCACGATTGCAGTGAACGCACTTGCCACAATAACACCGATAGCCATATCTACGACATTGCCGCGGCTGATAAATTTTTTGAAATCAGCAAAGAATTTTTTAATTTTTCCCATAATCTTTCTCCCTGCCTTAATAATACAACAAAAAGTGACAAAAAGGCAAACCGTTTGACATAAAAAAACAAATTTTCTCTCTTTTTACATAAAAAAAGTGGATGTTTCCTTATCCACTTTTTATAATTCTCTATTCGTCTTTCAAACAAAGTTCAAACATTAACCGAAGAGACTTACACCGTCACTCATAATATAAGAGAATCTCACGCCGAGCACGGTTTCAAGCCAGTTTGAAGATATACTTCCAGAGGCTGTGATTGACTTTCCTTGTAGAAGGTCCCAACCAAGTGAGCGTGTCCAATATTCCACAGTGTCGCCTCCGTCCGCACCAAGCAAGAACGCTGCAAAATCTGATGCCTTTGCACTGAGGTCACTAAACGCCCCAAGCTCGTCTTCAGCCACAGTTTTAAGCCCCGCGCTTGTCATTTGGAAACTTTCCACAAGGGTTTGTGTGCCGGCATCTGCAAATTGCTCGAAGCTTGAATTTCCTGCACCTGCAAAGGTGAAGTTTGCATTTGAAGAATCTTTGCCAACATTGACAAACATCTTACTGCCAGTCCAAATCCAGCCCTCTTGAGCTTTTTGACTTGTCACCGCTCCCACAGTGAGAACCTTGTCGCTGACAACGGTAAAGTTTTCTTTGTAAGTTCCATATGTCGCCCAGTCGCTTGGATATTCATCCGCCGCCACGCCATAGTCGCTCACTCTCCATTTGATAGGCTCAACCTTGAAGAAATATCTGTCCCCCTCGGTCACTCTCACACTTGTGCCATTCAGCGTCAATGTGGTTGTTTTTTCAGCGGTCAGCATTGCATATTTCACGCCGTTATATAAATACACTGGCACTTTCACATCGTCAACCCCATCAAAATAGTTGAGATAATATTCCGCCACTGCCGTTGCAGGAGTAAATGTGTTCGCCAAAGTAGCATTCAAAGAATTTCCAACATAGGTTTGAGGATATTCCCCGTCCTCGAAATAGAAATACTTGTCCGTTGCATCATATTTCAGTCTGTTCCCTGATGTTTTCATGAAGAATGCTTGCACAGTATAAGTTGTTCCCGTAACACTTGGTACCAGCGGCGTCAATGTGTTGTTTTCATACATATACCTTGTTTCATCACTCATTATCAAGCCAACACCCAAGAAAACGTATCCGTCTGTCGGATTTCCACTGAAAATCATATCGTATTTTAACAACAAATCATCTATTCTTGCTGTTTCTGTATCAGCCGAACCGGAAACCATTCTTTTGGTTATTCCACTCGAAGTTGTATAACTATAAGAAATCGTCCCTCCAATGGTTGATTTGACAAAAGCCCCCTCACTTTCTGAAAAGGTCATAATTTCCATGAGAACAGTACAGAATAAAGGTTTCCACTGTGCATAAAGCGTCACATCGGCATTGCTGTTATAATTATCAAGCCAAGCATATGCCGTTCCGGAACCATCCGCTTTCGTGTTCCACCCATTTGCCTCAAAGCAATCTTCCAATGTCAAAGTGTTGTCTTGTTCAATCAAGAAGCTGGCTCCATGCATCTTATAGGCAGTCTTCGTTGTCAAAGTCCCACTTCCGCCATTGGCATCATAAGTTATCGTGTACCGCTGCCCCATGTAAACCATCAACTCAACCGATTCGGTTGGAGTCCACACATAGTCAATATATCCTTCTCCGTCATAATCTGTCAATGTTGGTGCAGACCCAATGTTCAACAAATATTTCTCGTAGCCGTGCTTATCTCCTTGTGTTGACATAATTGTAAATCTAATTTGTTTTGTGGAATAATCTGTTGAAAAGGTTTCCGTTGCTCCAACGCTAATTGCACCACCGCAGTCTCCCACATAAATCCCCTCGTCCCAATACAATTCCAAGTCACCTTCGTCTTGTGCATTTGCTCCAGCATAAGTCACTTTAAAATCTCTTGTTTCAGTTGACTTCACAGCTTCCGTCAAGTTCAAATGCAACGCCGGACGCACTGGCAGCATTCCTGTCAACCCCCAATTGCCAGAGTTGCCATTGCCATCTGGGCTCATCGCAGTAGGATAATAGCCCGGAGAGTAATAATGAGCACTTCTCGCTCGAGGGTAATCGCTATACACATTCTCTTCTATCTTGCCTATCAATTCATCGTTTGTGTAACCTCCACCATTTCTAAACTTAGCTTGATAATAAGTCACATCCCAAATTGAATCTCCAACACTCACAGAATATCCAACCTCAGTTTTACTTGGAAGCCATAACTTGTCATTGATCCACGCAAAATAATTGTATTTTGATTCGATATTACTTGCAGCGGTATTTGCGTACTTTGCATCTGTCAAAGGAGTTGTGGACTCGTTCAAACTTGTGCGTGCGCTTGTTGAGGTTGTATAGTTTATATAGTTTTGTCCCGCTTGATAACCTACATCCTTTGGTGCCACTATAAAATCACTTAAATCGTTTTCTCCATCAACAGACATTGTAAATGGGGCAAAAACACTGGAAGAAGACTGCACGGCGGTCGACAACTGCGTTGTTGCCGTACTTGTCGTTCCACTTTCATATGAAACATATTCACCGCCATTGTTGAGCGTCACCGCCCTTATGTATGAAGTTCCATACACCGAAGTAGGGTTTTCAATTTGAACATACGTGTTCTTCAAGTTCGCCGCCCATAACGAGAACAGTGCTCCATCAGAGAATCCATAATAATCCCCTTCTGACGACCCCCGCGCCTCAAATAATTCTTGTTTGTCACTGGACAGCCAAAGGGTTGCAATTGTGTTTCCTTTTGAGTCTTTTGTTAGATATGTTACATGCCAATCAAGCCCCCCAAGTCTGACAACCATATCAACACCATCACTGTTGGTGTAAGATCTGATTCTCTCCGCATTTATTCCTTCCGAAGCAATTTCATCAATGTTTGTTGTGTCAGTCAAACTACTTTCAAAGTGTCCAAGAAACGTATCCAAATTCGTTGAATCAAACTTTTTGTTCTCCTCATCCCAAAGTTCATCAACCCTCTCTGCAAGATAAGGTTGTATTGCTGCTGTCAAGTTTAAGTGCAATGCAGGACGAACAACAAAACCATTGACCACATTAAAATATGTATAGTTTGTTCCTGAAGGATATAAACCCCAAAAACATTGTGATGTCGTGGTTCTGCCGGATCTTGTGAAAGCACAGTTGTATGCATTGCTTGTTGTCGAACCAACATTACCCAAAATTGAGGAACTTGTTGATTTTCCGTCCCCAAATTCTCTTTGAGCTTCACTCAACCTCCAGATTCCATAGTATGTGTCATTGTAACCGAGTTCCGCCAAACTTGGAATCCACAATTTGTCATTCGCCCAATTATAATACAATGAATGGGCAGCCATCATTCCAGCGTGGCTATACCATGTTGGACTTGTGACTGGTGCTGCAGAATCGTTTGTGTTTGTGTATGTTGAGTTGACATTGCAATTAACTGAGTTTTGATCTTTTTGCCATGAAATTTTTGATGGTGGAACAATATAATCCGTCAAATCATTAAATTCCCCTGGAGTTGAAATGGTGAATGGGGCAAAAACGCTAGAGGATGATGGGGATACCTCACTATAATATGTTTCTGTAGCCGTTGACGCATATTTCCCACCATTGTTCAGAGCAACAGCCCTAAGATAAGACAAGCCATATACGTTTGAAGGATTCACAGAAGCCCATGCATCTGTTGAAAAATTTGGTGTCCATCTGCTATATAAAGCACCATTTAAAAATCCGTAATATTCTCCTTCTGTTTGAGAGCGGCCTGAAAAAGCTCTTTGATAACTGCTTGAAAGATAAAGAGTTATGATTTTGTTTCCATCATCATCTGGTGAAGCATAAACAACAGTCCAATCAAGGCCACCAAGTCTGACAACCACATCACTGCCGACTGTGCTTCTTATTGTATTGGCATTCATATAATTAAAAGCATAGGAATCAAGACTGCTATACGACTCACCAAAATAGTTTAAGAATGTGCTTAAATTCTCTTTGTTGAAAGAATTTGTTGAAGAATCCCAAAGTTCATCGACATACACATAGCCCGAACTAGTCTCAGCTAAAAAACCACCGCTGACACACACAACTCCGCCGAGCATCAAAGACAGAGCGATGCTGGCTGCAAGTTTTAAAGGCTTGCTAGTGCCATCCCCCCGAACACTCCTGAGTTTAAATCCCCAGTAGATTGGGCTAAATATTTTTTTGAAAAATATTTTCAATTTAAAAAACAACTTTCTCATGTTATTATTTTACATATTAACAAAATTTTTAGCAAACTATTTTGACGAATTTTTCATATTTTTGGCAAGTTTTTCTTGAGTTTGTCCACATTTTGTCCACAATGGCTCAAACAAAAAACAATGAAACAAGAGAAATGATGACGAGATAGAACGAAAACCACTTGAGATTTGACTTGCTTGTCAGCCTCATCATCACCTTGATTGCAAAGATTCCCACCAAAAATGCTGCCACGAATGAGAATATTGTGGATCCAACTGGAAGGTTGACTTCCATGCCCTCAACTGTGATTTCGTAGATTTCCATGACAAGCGACAAAAACACAATTGGAATGGACATCAGAAAGGAAAACTTTGCGACCTCCTCTTTGTTCTTTCCGGCAATCAGGCCAGCACTTATGGTTGTGCCAGAGCGCGAAATTCCTGGAAAGACCGCAAAGCCTTGAGCGATGCCCATGAAAACGGCTGTTTTGGTGTCGAGTTCCCCGAGTTTTTTGCTTTTGGAAAGCCCCTCCGCCAAAAGAAGTAGCGACGCTGAGATGGCAAAGCAAACCGGCAAAAGCCCGCCTGCAAACGACTGCTTTACAAGTGGCATGATCACCAGCACGATAAGGCAGGTTGGAATTGTTGCTGCGACAAGGTTCATAGTCTGCTTCGAGAAAGGGTGCCTAAGCATCTGCCACACATCTTTGTGGAAAACAACCACAATTGACAGCAAGGTTGCCACATGAAGAAAAATGCTCAAAAACAAGCTCTCCTCAATGCCAAAAATTTTTGAAAACAAAACGAGATGACCAGAGGATGACACTGGCAGAAACTCGGTGAGCCCTTGGAGCACTCCCAAAAAAAATAAAGCAAGGAAATTTTGCATAACTTTCTCCTTGCTTTTATTTTATTATTTTTGCACTGAAATTATTTGGACAATTTCAACTTTTTGTTATCTTCTTGCCAACTCTTCGCGTTTCTTTTTGTGCTTTATGCCAATCAAGATGCCTGCAACGAGGATGATGGCTGCCAATGCAACCACGCCAATGATGAGATAAACATACCAATCAGAATTCGAACTTGTCATGATTTGTGCGTTTTTGCCAACATATCTAAACAGTCCGCCGTATGAAGTTGGGGAATAGAGATATGTGGTGTAAATGCCTGTGATTGAATGGTTGTTGAAGTTGAAAATGCCATCAAAGTTATATTTCAAACTGCCGATTGGTGTCCAGAACGCATCGTCAAGTTCAATGTTGTTCATCACGATGTATGAGCAATCTTTGAAGTAAGTTCCAGCTTCGTTCTTTGCCCCCGCATTGATAAGCAGCATGAAGTTGGTCAGATCTTTCGCTGTGAAGATTTTGTATGGATTGCGTTCGGTGCCTTCGCCATCAAGCACAACCTCATCAAGATTTGTCTCTTCCCACATCAAGCGCTGATAGGTCACATCCAAATGGATGTTTCCAACAATGACGTTTTCCGCCAAATATACACTTGTCAAAATCAGCTTGCCGTCAGTCAAGAACTGCTTGATATCGGTGAATGTTTTGTCATAGTTTGTCATCACGATGTCAGCAATCTCGTATCGCGGATTTGTTTTGAACGTGATTTCAATATCTTTGCCATAATTTGCCGTTGTGTTATCCATCTTTCTGCCACGAGCGTTCACTGCATAGCCGGCCGCGTCAACATTGTTTTTGTCCACAACGCCTTCAAGTTTTTCTTCTTCCACAAAGTCGCGAGAAATGAAAATTGACAGTATGTCGCTTTTGAACGTTGGAATGATGTCAACCGTTGGAGTGGTCAACTCGGTGAGTTCTGCAATATCATCGCCAAGGTGAAGGGTGAAATAAAACCTTCCTTGAGAATATGTGGAAAATTCGATGTCGTCTCTGTTCCAAACAACCGCAAAACCATAGTCGACCGACATCACAAATGTCACCGTGTCACCAATCTGCACTGAAACCTCGTTGACAATGCGTTGGAACTTATCTCCAACAAATCGCCCAAGCAGAACCGGATTCTTCGACTTTCCGTCCGCCGTTTTGATCTGCACTTGCAAAATTTGTCCGCGGTCTGGGACATAGTTTGCAAAGTTGAGTTTCACATCCTTGCCTTCCAAATGAAGAAGCAGACTGATTTTCTTTTGTGTTGAAACTGTCAATTGTTTGTTTGCCGTTGATTGCCCATTGACTGTATTCACCCAGCGCAGGAAGCGATACCCCTTGCCCTCTTGCGCCGTGATTATGAATGGCTTTGTTGTGTCAACATAAGACTCATCCAAAAGAGCACGCGCTTGGGTGTCACTGTCGGCTTGGTTGATTGTGTAAGAACCTTGTCCGCCCATCACACGAACATCCACCTGCGCGAAATAGACAATTTGCACCGTACATTCGACAAAGTTGTCAAATTCGTTTGTTGACCATGGAATTCTGTCAACATATGCCACCGCATCAGACACCCATGTACCATCCGCCATCTTCTGCTTGACAACAAACTTATAGAATTTGAATCCAGAAATCTCCGGAGCAGTGAAATAAATGTCTGTGTTGAAGGAAACTTCAATGTAGAGCGGTGAAGCGGAATAATACCACGAATTTGTGATGTCCACCCCACTGACAATATCCTGCGCCGTGTAGTTCGTTGCAATGTTTGGCACAAACTCAAACTTGATTTTTGTCTTCAAGTATGACAGATATGCGTAGATTGAAATTTCCATATCCCCGCTTTCTTCATCCAATTTTGTGTTTGATGTAAGAACATATTTTTTCGTCATGACATCAAAAACATATCCGCTTTCTTGCCATGCCTTTGAAACTTCGCCGGTTGAGTTGATGTATTGAACTCCTGCACCGTTTTCAAATGTGAAATATCCCTCAAAATTGTGCTTCTCTTTTTCAAGTTTCACCTTCAGAACGCCGCCAACAAATGCAAGTCTTTCATCGAAAATTTCAATGTTTGCTTCGTTTGCCTGTGACAGGTCAATTTTTGCATTGTACGCCACATTGTGAACCTTTGCCAAGATTGTTGCGCCGTCTTTGAGAACAACTGTATATGTGTGAGATTTCAAATCAATTGTGATTGCGTTTGAACCCATGTAGTTTGCCACTTTGAAGGTGATTTTTCCAGTGTAGCCGGTGTCCTCCACGCTGAGAGATTGATAGGTTATGTCACTGAGAAGCTCAACGTTGCCGGAAAGTTGAAGGTCTTTTGCTTCAACAAAATATCCTGCTCTGATGAACGCTGTGATTTCAAACTGACTATCGGTGCATGCCGAAACAAGCATGCCTGACTCATATTCCGTTGACTTCCAAACTTTTCTTGTGTTGAAGCTGTCAACTGTCAAGTGGAATGCTCCGCCATTGGTTGCCGCACCGTTGTTTGTGAATGAGAAGTCAATCAAATTGATGAGAGGTTTGAAGACAACATCAACATTTATCACTTTGTCAATTCCACCCTCAATTCGGCTGAGTTGATAAATCATGTAGTCTCCAGAATGGATGTTTGCAACTTGAACTCGTGTATCGCTTGGCTTAATTCCAACAAACTTATATCCAATTCTGTTGATTTGAACTTTGATGTAAACACTTTCACCGGTATATGCAACAACATCAAATTCTTTGTCTGTTGTTGGAGTTTGAACATAGTGCACACGTGTGCCCTCAACATAGCCATATGAGTTGACTGAAGAGCCGTCCACTCTGACAAGTTCAATGCTGCCAACGTTTGTGTCGTCTTCAAGCACGCCATCGATGTCGATTTGTGTTTGTACATTCACAAGTGCACTGTATGCAGACATGATGACGCAGAGTTTTGATACATTGTTGTCTCCAAAGTCGCGACTGGAAATCAGAAGGTCGATTTCAGCATCAGCCTTGACTTCTCTGTCAAGATAAACAAGTTTGCCATCGTTGTCATAGAAGCCAAAACCATAATACATATATCCAGTTGGAACTTTCACTGTGATTGTTTTGTCCGCACCATAATAAAGCCCAAATTCGGTGATCTCTTCGCCTGTGTCGCCATCCACATAAGTTGCCCCCGAGATGACGTCATATCTTTCTTCAACCTTTCCCTCATCATTGTATTCAGTGTAAAGTTGATAATAACTGAGTGTTTCCAAAGTTATCATATATTTCGATGCTGAAAAGATTGCATAGATTGTTTCTGATTTCGTCACTTCATATGTCAACCTTTCATCTGTGCTGAACACAACATCTCCGTCATAGCTCCAGCCCGCAAAGTTGTAAAGATCAGCAAACTGCATTGTAAATTCAACTTGTGTCAGATAAGGAACTTTCACAGAAGACATTCCGTTGACAAATGCTTTATTGCCTGGAACGTCAACAAGACTGAGGCTGGAATCCCAAGAAACAACTTCAACTTTAACTTCATATTCTTCCAGCATTGAACTGATGCGAACGCTTCCATTTGAGCTGATATCTGTGATATCAATTTGATAGAATCCTGAATTTGCATCAATTTCAACATTTGTGCCGGTTGCCGTGAATTCGTCACTTGCTGCTGAAGCAAATTTATATCCATAAACATATTTCACATAAACTGTGAATGTTGAATTCGTCAATGCACTGAATGTTGGCAACTCGTCAAATGTATTATAAGTTGTTCCGCCAACTTCCAAACGTTCAACAACTGTTGTGTCGGAGAATTCAATTGTGATGTCATTCCAACTTTCTTCTGTGTTGAATGTGATGGCAACATCTCTGTTGATTCCTGTGATTGTCACGATAAGTTCCCCAGTTGGAGTGAGTGTTTTGTCAACTGTAAATCCGGCTTCGTTGTCGAAAGCAATTTCGGTTGTCATGTCATATCCTGTTGCTGCCGTCACTGTTATTCTCACCGATTTGCCGGTGTCAATCGCAAATGAGCCGTTTGCGAATTCAACTTCTGTGTCATCTGTGACATTTCGAACGATCACCATTTCAAGATGTTCGCCACTGATTGTCACATCGTTTTGTTTTGCTCGTGCTGGAACTGAGAATCTGACATTTTCGTCAGGAATTGTCAAAACAACGTCCGCTGTTCCGTCTGCATTTATTGTCACGTCAAACACATCAATCCAAGTTGAGCCAATTTCATATCCTTCAAGAGGTGTCAACTTGAAAGTGACTTGTATGCCATAATCAACTGATGCGATTGTATATTTGTTTTCATCGCGAACAAACAAGATGTTTGATTCACTGATTGTTGCATAAACGCTTGTGATTTCAACTTTATGCTTGTTGATTGTCCACTGAGCCACAAGGGTGTGCTCGCTGTCAATCAGCATCAAATCTGTGCCAACAACAGTCTTTCCGTCATACAGCCAGCCCGCAAATGTGTGACCAGTGCGTGTTGGGCTTTCAACCCATCCAATTGCAGAGTTGTATGCACTGCCATAGACGACGCTGAGTTCTGTTGAAAGGTTGTCATAGCCATAATCCAATGTCACATCAACGCCGATTGGTTCAAATTGAGGAATAATGTTGAGCGAAACTTTTTTGTTTACAAGGTCAATCACAAATGAAGCAAGATCTGTTTTTTCAAAGTCAGCTGTCAAAATTTGACTGCCAGAAATTGTGACTGCTGTGCAATTGTAGCCCGTTCTTGAAATCTGTGGCAAACTGCTCAACATGATGTTTTCAAGCGAGATATAATCCGTCGCCCAAACATATTTGCCATCTCCCGCATCCGTGAAGTTCCCCTGTCCGATTTCAACATCGCTGTAAGCTGAAACATCCAAAACGACATCAACTTTTTGAACTTCATAGCGAATTGTGACGGTGTAGTCTTTTTCCACACTTAATATTGCAAGGTTCATCTGTCCATTGACGCCGCTTGTTATTTGCTCAATGGCGTTGCTTGTCACTGCTTGTCCGTTGATGTAGAATCCATAATAGAAATAGTGTGAATTTGGCTTCGCTGTGATTGTCAATGGCTGTGCATAGTTTACAAAGCCAAGATATTCCTTCAAGTTGCTACCACCATTGATTGAGAACATTCCATATTCTGCGGCAGCTCCGTTTTGGTCTGCAACTGTCACCAAAATTTGACATTTCACGCCTTCCCAATTTGGCTCAAACACAACTGTCACGTTGTCGTGATTTTGATAGTATGTTCCAAACAAATCTTGAGTGTCACTGAGAAGTTTGCCGATGAAAGCAACCGTCTTGCTGTCGTTGCCGACTCTGATTTTGTAAGAAGTTCCAACTCCAACATTTGTCAGTCCAAGTTCAATGATTGCCGCATCCAAGAACACTTGTTGCGCTGCGTCAGCTTCAAAGTTCATTGTCCAATATGTGAAGTTGTTGCCCTTGCTTCCAGTGAGCGCTGTTGGAAAATTGTTGACTGAAGCCGTGCTGTCCGAAAGTGAGTTTGATGTCAAATATGTTGAAGATGTGAAAGGATATGAAAGTTGAGAAATCTGCACTCTTCCGCTGCTTGTCACATTTGACGTGATGCTGCTGTCATAGTTGAATTTCAAATCCACAACATAAGGTTCAATCGCACCATAGTTGACCCCTTCAATCACATAGTTTGCCGCATCAAAGCCGTCAAGTTCGAAAACAACCGCAACTGGATTTTCAACTTTTTCTGACTTATACTTCGCGCTTGAAACAGAAACAATGTCTGTTCCGACAACGCCGTCAAGTTCAAACAAAAGCTCGCCGTTTTCATAAATTTCCGCGGTATCTGTGCCGTCATATTTCTTTGTGAAAACTTCTTCCAATTCTTTATCTTTTGCCACAATTTGAAGTTGTTTTCTTATGATGTTGACTTTCACGTTCAAGGTTTCTTGGGTCTGATTGTCTACAATATATCCAACAATTGAGAAGTCGTCTGAGACAAAAGACAGAGAAACTTGATATTCTCCCGCGTTCACAAATCCCGCACTTGAGAGTTTGTCTTCTACGCCATCCAATGTGGTTGAAACTGCCCATTGTCGTCCGGAAGTTTTATATTCATCCAAATTGAAATCTGCAATTTCGGTTTCATAAGCATAAACAATTTCAACATTTTGTCCATAAGAAATTGTTTGAGAATAGAGTTTGAATGTCACGCCCGCACGACTGATGATTCCCTGCACTGCAGAGCCACCCGCTGTGGCTGTTGGGGCATTGTAATTGTCTTTTGTGTCACCATGAAGGGTCAGTTTGACACTGTAGCCAAGTCCTACATATTTTGCAAGACTGTCACCTGAATGGAACTCAAGCGTTGCAGACATTGTCTCGCCATCCACAAGTCCATCTACAATTTCATTTGCATCATCAATTTCATAAATTGCATCTTTGTTTGTGAAGGTTTTGATGATGCTTGTTTCCTTAAAGAACAAATCCTTTTTCTTAACTTTGATTGTGAAACAATAAAGTTCGCCATTCTTGCCCATTCTCACTTCATGAGTGTCAGAAGTTGTGTTTGTTGCCAAGATGTTATAAATCCCTTCTGATTTCATTTCCGGTTCGCTTTCAAGCGAAAGGGTTGAGGTGAGATTTTCAACGCTATAATCCTCCCCGCATGAGATATACTCGCCGCCAGAAAGGGTGAAGAATCCAAGTTTGATGCGATGTGCCACGCTGACATCACCCGCGTTTGCAATAACCAAACTGTAGCCTACATCATCTGTAGCAATCGAGATTTTTTCATAAGTTTTGCCGTTGTAATAAATCTCTGTTTCAGTTGTTCCGTCAGCAAAGAGAACATAAACCCTTTCCGCTGGTTTGATGACTTGGAAAGCACCCAAAGCGCTCGTGTCTTCAACTTTGCTCAAAACATAGTTGTCGTTTTGAGATGCACCGCTGAGGATGTGATAATATCCCATCGCCGAGCCAGCCTCTCTTGTGAGATGCACGTTGACATTTTCAAAATGTTCGCTTGATGTGATTGTGTGTGTGAAGACAGAATTTTTTGCCGCATTCGAGCCGTAAGCCGCTGTGATTTCACCATCATTTGAAAATGTCACTGCAATCTGATATGGCACAATTTCAATTGTTGCTGTTTGGGTTGCAATCACATAATTTGTGGCTGTGGCATTCATGAAAATTTGATAATTTCCAACTTCCAAAAATCCAGCATCTGTGTATACACCGTCCGTCACCGAAACGGTTGCAACATATTGAATGTTTGGAATTTCTTTTTCGCCAACTTTCACTGTCACAGCAAAATCATTTGAGGTTGAAACCTCTCCATATGTATATTGAACTTTTGCTGCAGAGATTGTTGCAGTTGCTTGATAGATTTCGCCAACTGCTGAGTCTGAATCAAGAATATAATTTCCAATTGCTGAACCTTGCAAATAAACACTGATATTCTTGTTTTTGCCAACTTCCGCATTTGCAAATTTTCCGAAAATTTGAACATCATCACCTTCAACCTTTCCATCAAAATCCGAAATGGTTATGGTGCTTGTCATGTCGTAACCTCTTGAGAAGTCCACTTTTGCCACAGAAATTGTGATTGGTGTCACCTCAAACAGATATTCCTCTGCCAAAACAACATGAGCAAAGCTTGTTGCAGTGATTGTTGAAATCAGGGTGTATTTTCCAACATTTTTGAACACATTTGTGCCATTTGTAATGTTTCCGCTGATTGAAAGCGTTGAAGCATCCACTGATGTCTCGACTCCGGCGTCATTCTTTTGATAGAACACAAGGCCGCTTTCAACGGTAACGGATTCGCTTGTCACAACAATTTTCTTGTTTGCTGTGTCAAGAGAAAGTCTGTATTCCTTTCCAGTGTATTGCCAGCTGAGGACTGAACTATCCACAATTGTCATATATAAGGTTGAAGCGGAAGCCACAACCACAAGCGCGTTGTTGTCTGCATTGATTGTCACGTTCACACTGCCGTTTAAGAAAGAAGACTCAGAAAGCACGAAATCATAATTTCCTTCTGCAAGTTTTGTTCCGGCTGCTGCGCCAGAAACCGTGTATGCAAGGCCAATTGTTTCGCCTGTGTGGCTGAGCAAAATTGTATCATGATAAAATTCCTGCACCTCGTCCAAAACTGTGATTGTCACAGAGTTTGCTTGAATTGTCTTTTCAACGCTTATTGCATTCACTTCAAAATTCAAACTGTTGATTGTCATTTCAAAGTCTTGGAAAGTTGCCGTTGGAGTGATTGTGTAAGAACCTTTATATATATATCCTTTTTGGCTTGCTTGCGCACCGCAACTTAAACCAAGGTCATAATATCCTTCCATCAGAAGGTCCTTCACCTGATGTCCGTTTGAGTCCACAATGCTTGAAATTGAGACGACATCGCCAAGTTCTGTAACATCAGAAATTGAAATTTCACCATAGTCAAAACTTGTCTCGGACATTGCCAATGTCATTGTTGCTTTCAACTTGTTGATTGTTCCAACCGAGGAAGTCGATTTAAGAGCATAGTTTGTGAGGCTTACTCCTCTGCTTGCAAGACGAAGGTCAACCTTCAAACTGCTGCCTGCATGATATGAGGCAAATGTGCCGGCAACATAAATCCCTTCATAAGTTGTTGCATCAACTTTATTTCCGTTTAAATCCAAATCCAAAGTTGCATAACCATCATAGTCTTTTGTCCATGTGAATTTTGAAGCATCCACTTCCATCGCTTGAATTTCAAATCTAAATTCTTGCGACATCTCAACAAGAGAATAATATTCTGACATCTTTTCCCCTGCTAAGAATGCATAAGTGTAAATCCCAGAATTCGTTGCAGAAGTGAGTGTTTGATTTGCGAAGAAAGAAACTGAAAGGTCGTTGTTTTGTTGCAGAATTTGCAGGAAATCGGCTGATTCAATTTCATATCCGCTTGAAACATCAAACAAAATCAAATCGAAACGCTTGACTTCAATTCCATCCTTTTTGATGACAAGTTTGAAGTCTTGAGTAATTTCAACATTATAACTTTCGCCGGTGTATCCAACTTGATAGGTCTTTGGCTGATTCTCACTTTCTTTATATGAAAGTCTCAAAATTCCACTTGCTGTGATTGTGAAGGTGCCAATCTTTGTACTTGAAGCCGCAGTTGTTTTTTCACCATTTTCGAACAATGAAACCATCTCATATGTGAGAATGTAGTTTTTCTTAAAGCCCGCATTCACATCATCGAGATATAATTCATACTCACCAATTTCCTCTCCACTTTGACGTGTGAGAATGAGACTGAGAGATTCAATTGTTGTGCTGCCATCTGAAATAAGAATACTTCTTTCCAGTGAAGGGTCTGCCGAGTTGAATTCCTTTGCTCCTTCAAAAGTATATGTAGACAAATCAACCATTCGTGGACTTATCTCATATTCAAATGAGAACAAATTTCCATCAACTGCTGAGGTGTCAAATTTATCCTCACTTAAAAGAACGTTGACAACATATGTT
The DNA here is from genome assembly GCA_017936585.1 of Clostridia bacterium. Lineage (GTDB taxonomy): Bacteria > Bacillota > Clostridia > Christensenellales > UBA1242 > Caccovivens. The sequence goes on from JAGBFI010000038.1 coordinate 31,568, forward strand.
CCCGCATTTTTCATGCTTGAAACTTGACTTCCGTCCAAAAGTACCTCAAAAGAAACATCTCCAACTGAAGCAAATGTGAAAACTCCTGTTTGAGCATTTTCGGAATAACCTTGAATTCCTGCGTCATAGATCTTGTATGCAATTTCAACAGTCCATCCATAAATGTGTTCCTTGTTGTCATACACAACCGAGGTTTCTGTTGGAAGCGTGATGCTTTCAAGATTATGCTTCACAAATTCCAATGAAAATTCCACTTCACAAACTGAACTGTTTTGCGTTGGGTCTTCAAGTGAATCAAGGAAGACATCTTTGAGGACGGCTGAAATCTCCAGTCTGTAAGTTCCGCTCTCACTCTCTCCTCCCTTGTTTGGCAGATTGAGTATTCGCTCTTCGCTGAGCAGAACATATTCCCCATCTTCGCCAAGTTTCTTCCAAGAATAGGTGTAATCAAACATTCTATCGTTCTCGTTTACAAGAGTGATGACATCTTCAACGTCAAGATTTTCAAAAGTTGAAACTGCGGTCTTATAATCTGTCAAAATTTGAACATATTGCATTTCAAGGTCAATCGTCCACTTCGCTTTCAAAGTGATTGGAGCATAGATGTTTGCCCCAATTCCAACAAACAAATTTCCTTCACCTGTAAACATTTCTTCAATTGAATATTCATGTGTTCCTGACACGACTGTCAAACTTGAACATTCACCAAATCCGTTTTCAGCTGGAATTGGAAGAGTATCAAGAGTCGTCTCTCCAAGTTTGATGTTTGCGTATTCAATCGCTGTGCTTGGATAGCCGTCTGGCAAGTTGAGGTCATAGTTCACTCTCACAAGGTCAGTGAAAATTGCGTTGAAGAAAATTTCTGAAACTTGCCCTTCAACCATTCTTGCATCAATTTCGTCTCTGGTGAGTGTCAAACTGTCTGATGTTGCCATGTCGTCGCCCACATCATAATAAACCCCTTCATACCACTTATACAGTGCGGCATATGTACCCTCAATTTTCATTGATGATGTTGCAATTGTCACGCTTTGCACTGCCGAGTTGAAGTATAAAGAAATTTGATTTGAATTGTTTTTCACAACTTGATAAATCACTGTGCCATCGCTCTCTGCGAACACACCCTCTGTTTGAGGTAATTGTGGGTCACTTTCAGCATTGGATGTTTTTGAAACTCCGTTGAAGATATATTTCACTTCCGTGATGCTCAATGTCACAAGGCTTGCGTCCACATCTTCAAACGTAATCGCACCATTTCTTGTCGTCAAATATTTTGCGTTGACGGTGATTTGTGAAACTCCCACCGTGCTGAGAATTGTGAAAATTTCGTTTTTGTCAATCACAAGTTTATATTGCGCTGTCACATTTGAATAATTGCCGTCTGAATATTTCAGAACATATGCATTGTCAACATAGAGGAAGTTTTCCGCATCCACAAATGTGTATTCTGTGTTTGTCTCCTCCCTGCCCGCATTTGATGTGTAAATATCGGCATACACATAAAGATTTTCATCCAGTGCATAGAAAAGTCTTCCATCCTCAAACACATCAACCGGCTCAGAGCCGTTGCCAATCCAAGTCACCTGTCTGTTTTGATAATTTGCAGAATAATATACTTCATCGTTTGCAGACGCATTTGAAATTGTGAAAATTTCTGGAAGCAGGAACGCTGTGCCAATCACCGCATAAGCCTTTCCGTCCTCATCTGTGCTCACATCATAATTTTCAAGCTGAGTTGATTCTGAAAAATAAATCCTAAGTTCAAATGTGCCGTTTGCAAAAAAGGCGTCTGTTGATGTTGCATGAAGTTCCAATTTGTCGATTGACAGAGTGACATTTGCAACATTTTCTGAAGTCAATGTGAAGCCGGATTTATAGAAATCAAAGTCCATAACGGTCTCTTCAAGAGTGTGGTCAAAGAACGAGAAATATCTCAATCTTTGCACGATTGTTTCACTGTCATTGTTTTCAGTTTCTTTGTATGTCAAAAAGTCAGCATATTTCCAAGCTCTGTATGTCAAATATTCGACATCATTGTTGGTTGTTATCATCAAATAATATTTCACAAGCACATATTCATAAATTTGTGTGCTGTTTGCAGTGCTTGAATCCGCGTTCACGAAATTACCTTCGCCTTCCATGTTTTTGATGACTGCAACCGCTTCATTCAAAGACAAAGCACTGTTAAGTTTGTTGACCGTCGCCATATCCACAAAAGGAGTGACAAGTCTTCTGATGTTTTGAACTGCAATTGTGTCAATTCTTTCGTTTTCAATTGCAGAAACATCCGCTTTGTCAACCTCAACTTGAAGCAAAATTGTGATTCTCTTGACTTCACCCAAATTGAGATACGTTGCTTTATCCAAAACTGAAAGTGTAAGTGTTACAACATAACTTCCTGAATTCAAAACAGCGAAACTCTTTGATTTGACAATTGCATCTGATGTCGTTTCCAAAGAAATCACGACAATCGTGTTCATCTCTTCTGGAAGAGAAATTTCAAAAGTCTCTGGGGCTGTTTCATCAGTCAAGACAACAAAACCTTTTGACGTCACATTCTCAGGTGCAAAATACTGTGAAAGATAAACCTCTTGTGCCACGCCAGTGTAAGTCAGGTTGTCAACAAATCTGTCTGCCAAAGACAACTGCAAAGTTGTCGTCTCAAAATTCCAACCTGCATAGAGTGTGAGTGCTGTGCCCTCCACAGCTGCTGGAAAATCGAAAGTCAAAATGTTTTTGTTGAAGGTTGTTTTTTGAGAAATTTTCTGCACAACACCTTCGCCGACCGCATAGAAGCTGTCGAATGCGTACCCCATTCTTTCAACTGTTCCCGTAAGCCACCTGTTCAGTCCGTCAAGCACTGTTTCAAAGTTTTCGTCATATGTCAAAAGCACTTTTGCTGAAGTTTCGCCGCCTACATTCCCGCTATTGAAGTTGAATTCGACATAATATTCATTTGCCACCCAAATTGCAGTAAGCTGAATGCTGCCTGCATAGACATAAACGCCATTTTCGTCAAGATAGATTCCTCTTCCGGCTGCATTGAAACTTCCATCCGGTTTGAAAGCAAGTTCTTCCTCACCTTGAATCTTCCATCCCACAAGAGAATATCCTTCACGCATGATTGAAGTTGGAATGTTTGTTGCCACACTGTCATAAACAACAGCAACATTTTTCATTGTTGAACTATCATCAAACTTTCCGCCGTTGGCATTGAAAGTCATGTAATAGGTTTGAGGCGTCCAGAGTCTGTAAAAATCAACCGCCCCGTGAATGCCTTGAACGTCCGCAAAATATTCACTGTTCAAAGTCAACTGAGAATATGGAATTGTGCCCATATTTGCTGTCTCGCCATTTGCATAGATACCCCAAGCCCAGAAATTTGAGGTTGGTCTTGTGTAACCAGTGCGTGAAGCGAACAACTTGTCAATTGTCAAAGAATATTCTGTTTCATTTGCTGTGAGAGTCATCACTTTTGAGTTTGAAAAAACTGTTTCTCCAAAATAGACCTTTTCTGTTGTTGCCACAACATCCGTTGTTTCAATTTCAACATCGTCAATTGTTGCGTAAACATAACCTTCTTTGCCATCGCCAATGTTTTCTGCTCCTGTTCCGGAATGGAATGCGATGTCAAGGGATTTTTGCTTCACAATTGGCTGCAAAACAACAGTTTGCTTTGTCGCCGAAAGAGAACCATTCGCAAGCAATGTTTGAATTTGACTTATATCCAAACCAATGATATTTGTTGTTTCCAAAGACGCTTCATTTTCAACTGGCATGACAACTTCTTCGCCAATTTGATTTCCATAAACATCCAAAATTTTGAAGCCAACAAGATAATATCCATTGACATTATTTCCACCCATCAAAATCTGCAGATTTTCACTTGGAGCCACCGCTGTGCTGTGATTATATGTGTAAACACCGCCAACAACCTCGTCTTCAAAACCTTCTTTGACTTGCAAACTGAAGGTCACCCCAAGTGCGTTTGCATTTGCATACACGCTGTCAGAATTCTTGCCATCACTGCCAACTTGTCCATTTCTATTTCGCAAAACAACCGAATTTTTCAAGAAAACGTTTACCTGTTTTCTGATGTAAACTGCATATGCCGTAAGTTTAAATCTGTCTTCTCCAACATTTCTTACTGTCTTATTCGAGTTTTCATCATTGCTTAAATAAAATCTTCCAACCGTGTCTTGTCCATATGTGTGAAGAAAGCCGTTTTCGCCAACATAAATCCACCCTGCAAAGCTGTATCCTTTGTCACTGCCAAGTTCGGATTTTGCTTCAATCGTTTCACCAAATCCCGCTTCCAATATTGTTGCGTCAGCCGTTGTTGCTGTTTGAGTTTTACCACTTTCAAGAATGATTGTTGTTGAAATGTCGCTGTTGTTTTCGACTGCCAAAGATTTCAAATCAATTGCCGAATTATCAATTCCACTTCCACCGTCAACTGAACCAAACCAACTTGAATATGTGTCATAATCCACAAAACGCGTGCCGAACTCAATTGTATAGTCCTGAGGCTCGCAAACGATGTAAACGTTATATCTTCCTGCCTTCAAACCCTTGCCGCTTGCTGCGTTTGAATCCTCATATGTGAAGGTGATTTTGAAAGCATCGTTTTGACATCCATAATAACTTCCATCCTCAAGCACAATTTCGTTGATTTGTCCTCGCCTATACTCACCGTTCTCGTCTTCCACAAGAGAGCCATCTTCACCTGTTTGATATTTTGAATAAGCCTTGATTTCTGCACTGAGATAGTTTCCATTTTTTGCGTTAAATCCGCTTGTGTAGCTTCCGTCCGTATCACTTCCAATCAGTGAAGCCACAACTTTGATGTTGAAGTTTGAATCAGTTTGTGTGTTTGCCTTGCCACTCCAAAGTTTCACGCTTTCTGACGCAAACAATTTATAATAATCGGAGTTTTCAACATAGAAAGACACCGTTCCGTTAACCGTCACATCAGCAACAGAATTTTCAGTTTTCACAACTATTGGAGATTGTCCATAAGGCACGGCCAAAGGGGTTCCGTCCACATCCACAAAGCTGAAATAGAACATTGCCTCTGTGTAACTGGTCACTGCACTGAAGAAAAGATTGTCCTCAATGTAAACAATTTTGTCTCCATTTTCATCTAAATTCTTTCTGCGCAAACTGTCAAAAATGTGCAAAGTTTTTGTTGAAATAATTTCAGTTTTGCCATCTTCACCAGTGGATTCGGCTGTTCTCAAATCATAGTGCTTAACCATGCTTGTGATGTCCAAAAGTCCCATCTTGTCGTCATCAATGCCATAATTGTTTTCCAAAGTATCCTTGTTTGATGAAAAGACAAACACGAATGATGAAAATGCCTCATACCCCATGCTTGTGAAACGCACGCCGTCATGTTCCAATCTCAGAAGAGATGTCAACTCCGTGCCACCAGCAGCATTTGTCTCAAAAAGTTTGATGATATTCTTTGCAACCGCCGAAGCTCCACTTGTGTCCTTTGTCTTTTGAATGTTGAAATATTTATCCCCATCGGCACTGCCATATCTCAGCCTTGTGATCAAATCAGAATCAAAACTTCCAAAGCGTCCATAGAAAATTGAATCAAATTCGCCGCTTGAGAACACGATTTGGTTGTTTATCACATCAAACGCAACATACAAAGTGTCCTTGTTGAGTGTTTCATCGTCGCTCACTGATGTCTGAGAAATTGTGTAAAGACGTTCTTTAAGTGTGTTATCTGTTGTGAGTGACAAAATGTCCAGCCATTGATAAGAGCCCGTTTCGTCTGTGTAAATTGAAACGTTTGAAGAATATGTGTTGTCAGCATTCTTTGTCACAACAAGGTTCATTTTTGGAGAAATTCCAAAATACAAATCATCACTGACCGTCAAAATGTTTGCATAGTTTTCGCGTACAAGGTTGATGTCAATCGTGTAAGCCCCGCCCACAAAGTTATAGAAATACACATTGTCAAATTTGTCATAACTCACCGACTTTGCACTTGTTGCCAAATTGCCAAAGTTTGTATCAAACTCACCTTCAAATGAAACATTTGTGTCTTCCGATGATGGATATCCAAGTTTGATGTTTTTGCCAAGCCCATAGCCATCCTTCAAAAGAAACTCAAGTTGCCCATAGTTGTTTCTCTTGTCGCTGATGAGGGTGTTATAGTCAAATGTCGCCGTGTATGAACCATCCGCTTCCTCTTGCAAATCTGTGAGCATGCTTATGGACACTTCATCAGATGATTGCACTTTTTTAAATTTCACGCTTTCAACCGCGTCCGAAGCTTTAAATCCAGAAGAGGTGAATCTCAAAGTGACTGTGTGCTTGAGTATGTTGTTCATGTCACTTAACCCTTTCCACTCTGCGTATAGAGAGTTCAAGGACGCATTGACAAACACTTTGTCTTCAAATGAGCCAAGTTGCTGCTCCACGCCGGAGAAATTGCTGCCAAGGAAACCAGTGTGCAAAGCCGCGATGTCAAAATCTCCGCTTCTGAGTTTGTGAGCCTTTCCTGAGAACTGATATTCTGGCACCTCATAAATTACAGTGTTGCCTTTTTCGCTGAGAAGCGAGTCGTAAACAAGGGTGTAGGTCGCCGAAACCTCGCCGCTACTGTTGACCTCCAGTCTTGCACCGTTTGAAGCAAGAGCCCCGTTGTAGGCAGCGTTAAAGTCTGCCGTGATTCCAAAGTTTGCTTTTTCATAGCTGTTGTAGATGATTTTCACCTGATGTTTCACACCATTTTGCCAAATCGCTTTCAAGCCAGAAACCAATTTTCTTCCGTCAAAATTATCCAAAAACAAATCAAATTTGTTGTCATTTACGGTGCTGGCATCCGATTCATCTCTGACATAAACATATTTTGAAAGCTTACTTCCGCGCTTGATGAGCACATCCTCTTCTTCCCAACTTGTTGAAAGTTGTGGGAAGAGAGTTTTTCCATATGTCGCATCAATTATGATTGTGTCAGTTCCATTTTCATATGCAGGCAGGATGAGCTCGCCGTTTTCGCCAACCAAAAGTCTGTAAGCTCCGCGATAAACCTTCTTGTCTGCACCATAGAAAATTCCTCCATCACTTGCGATTTCCGTTTCATAGCCTTTTATCACAGAAATTTCACTTGAATATGTCACATCTTCACGAAGTTGATAGTTCATGTTGAGGTTGTTGATTCCATAAACCACATAAAGCTGTGCATCTTCCTTAACACTACCAATTGAAAACTCGGTCTCGCTGCTTTCGTTGTCATCGCAGTTGATGATATAGGTGTTTCCTTCCACATATCCCACCAAGTTACCCTTTGCATTGGGGCTTTCAGTTGAACCAAAATTCAAATATCTGACATCTTCCAAAAGAAGGTTTTTGATGACTGCATTGTTTGTTTTTCCAAAAAGTCCGTGATATGCATATTGCTCTTGAAGTGAACAAACAATTCCTGAAATTGTGTGTCCATTTCCGTCAAAAATTCCGGTGAACGCGTTTGCATAACCTATTGGCTGCCAAGTTTTACCAAGCAAACAGATATCACTCAAGAGAGAGAAATAATAATTTTCTCCAGAGGCGCTGCCAACGTTGTACATCTCTGCCACAAAGCCAAGGTCGCCAGCAGTTTCAATCAAGTATGGTGAAGTTGCCGTCCCCTCGCCGCGAAGAGAAATTCGTTTGCCGTTATCTCCGATTTTCCCTGTGAAACTTGAATCGTTGTTTGCGGCAGTGCGTTGGTATACACTGTCCAAGTTCAAATATGGAAGCGAATTGTTGACACCAGCACTCATCGCCCAAATATTGGACTGGGACGCAGACTTGAATCCCCACGCTGAATCCCACTTTGTTGTGTCGAGATAGAAATCTTTTGTATAGAAAATTTCTTTCTCATCAAAACTATCTGTCGTGTAAAGATTTTTGCTTGAAACAGATGCAGTCGAATGATTGAAAAAGTTGTCTTTAATCCCGCTTGAAGCAGAAATTGTGCCAAGCATCATACTGTTTGAAATGCTGCCAGAAGAACTTGCAAATCCCACAAGCCCACCATAATAGCTGCTGTCGCCGCCGCTTGCAGTGATGTCTCCTGCCATATAAGAGTGTGTGATTTCAATGTTTGAGTTTGTTCTTCCAATCAGTCCGCCCGCATAAATCTGGTTGCTTGTGGATGCAACGATGTTTGCAACTGAATAGGTGCTTGAAATTGTTGCAGCCGGATCCGCCAATCCCACAAGTCCACCAACATAACCCGATGCTGCGGAAATTTCCCCTTCTGAAAAGCTGTTCAACAAAGAAAATGATGCTGCGGAGGCTTTTCCCACAAGCCCGCCAACTGAAATTGAGTTGCTCGCAATTCCAGTTGAAGACAAATTGATATTTGCCGAAACATTTATCATAGTTGTGCCGGCATAATCTCCCACAACACCACCAAAAGAACCGACTGTGCTGGTATTGATTTGTCCCTGCACTGAAGAACTTTGAATTATGCCACTTACAACTTTTCCCGCAACTGCACCCACACAGGCCGAAGAAGTTGAAATGTCGACATTTCGCAAATTTACATTTTTGATTTCTCCACCATCAACACTTCCAAAGAAACCCGCTGCGGAATATTCTTGAGAAATGGTCAAATTATATATGTAATTCCCTTGAGCATTGAACGTTCCTCTAAATTCTTGCCCAACACTTCCGATTGGAGTCCATTCAAAACCCGCCAAGTCAATGTCCGTGTCAAGAAAGACTGTTGCACCTGAAAAAGATTGATAGCCATTTGTGCTGTTCACAAGTGAAGCAAAATATGCCAAACCTTTGGCACTGCGAATGTAATACATCGTTGATGTTTCAACATACCAATCTTCGCTTGTCACGGAAGTTGGTGTCGTTCCATCCCAAACACTTGCGTCACTGCTTGCTGCTTGCACAGAAACAGGCTGAACTCCTTGCAACCCAAAGACTCCACAAAAAGCTGATATCACTAAAACAAACAAGAAAAATAACGATTTCTTTTTCATCTTTTTCTCCAATTCTTTTTTGTCGGCACAAACAAATAAATTCTCATTTATATTGTAACAAAAAAAATGTTTGAAACGCAAATAATTTCGGCTTTTTAATATAATTTTATTATATATAATAAAAACGAAAATACTCCGATATTTCGGGACGAAAAATATTTTTGAATTTATTTTTTATCATTTTTTAAGTAGCTTCCAAAACAAAAATAAAAAAATGCAAAAAATTGCACTTTTTTTAAAATTTTTTGCATTTTTTAAGGCATTTTTTTTATATTTTTTATTTTCAAACAAATTCTGAAATTCTGTCAAGCACTTGTTTTTCGCCCAGCAAAGTCATGATTTCATAGAGGTCTGGAGAGTTCTTTCTTCCTGTGATAGCCACACGAATATACTCACAAACCTTTGCAACATTGCCTTTAAACTTATCTGGATTTGCTTTGTATTCTTTGTTGTCAACAGCATAGCCAAGTTCTGCAGACATTTGCTTAATTTTCTCAAACCACACATCTTTTGATGACAAATCGATGTATTTTTTGTAATTTTTCAATACTTCTTCAAAATTTTTCTTATTTTCCTCTTCCAATTCAAAGGTTGATGGAACCCCAAACATATAGTCAAAGGTTTCAAAAAACATACTCCACTTGTAAATATCCTTTCTTGGCTTTGGTTTTTCACGGTCAATATTCAAAACCTTTGTCACATATTCCTTGTCTTTCACAAGGTAATCAACATCATTGGTCGCATTTTCTCTTGCCCAAGACAAGAGTGCGTTATAGCATTGTTCAGCTGTATATCTTGAAATAATCTCTTTTGAAACGTCATTAAGTTTCACAAAGTCAAAAAGCGGAGTGATTGCAGTGATGTTGAATCCATCAAATGGAAATTCGCTCAAATCGGCAGTTGGATTTGCTTTTCTCCAATTTTCAAACCTTGAATTGATGAGATTGAGCAAATATTCAATCACTGCCTGTCTTGGATAACCCTCTTTTCCGAAAAAACCCATATAAAATTCTGGATCTTTACGCTTTGAAATCTTTCTTTTGTTTCCAACTTCGTTAAGCTTGTAAATGAGAGGTGTGTGAATATATCTTGGTTGCTTGAAGCCCAACGCATCAAAAATTTCCTTATGAAGAGGATATGAAGGAAGCCACTCTTCCCCGCGTATCACCGCGGTTGTGCCCATCAGCGTGTCGTCAACAGCGTGCGCAAAATGATAGGTTGGAACAAGGTCATTTTTCAACAAAATTGCATCCATACAGTTTTCAATAATTTCAACATCCCCCTTAGCCCCATCACGGAATTTCACTTTTTTGCTTCCATCCCCGTTGGATTTAAGTCTGATTGCAAATTTTTTGCCAGCGGCAAGATATTCTTTGATTTGTTCAATTGTCAAGTTTCTGCAAGGGTCTTTATCTTCGTTAATTCCAACAGCAAATTTCTTTTCTCTCTTCTCCTTAACATCATCCAAGCCTTCTGTTTTTCGACAGAAACATGGAAAAGCCTTACCTTCGCTTACAAGTTTTTTCGCATAAGCCTTATAAATTTCAACTCTTTCGCTTTGATAATATGGGCCATAATCGCCAACCGTCACGCCGCCTTTAAGTTGATATTCATCCGGAACAATTCCATATTCAGATAAAATATTCATAACAATTGTCGCCGCACCTGACACTTCCCTTTTTGAGTCAGTATCCTCAATTCGAAGATAGAATACTCCGCCCGAGCGTTTTGCAAGATTGTAATCAATCAAAACTTGAAAAAATCCACCCAAATGCATATACCCTGTTGGGCTTGGCGCAAATCTTGTCACTTGAGCCCCTTCTTTAAGATTTCTTTTTGGATACTTTCTTTCAATATCTTCCACTGTAAACTGATTGTTTGGAAACAACAAATCAGCCAATTCAACATAATTCATTTTGTTTTTTCTCTCCCATTTTTGCTTAAAAATTGCAAAAAAACATACTTTTTTTGCAATTTTATTTGAATTTTTCTTATTTTTTTGATATTTTTAATAATTTATTTTTTTATTTATCAATAAATAATTCCCACAACTGCATTCATAAATTCAGGCAATGTCACCTCAACAAATTTTTCCATCTTTGTGAGATAGATTTCAGCCATTGAATTTTCTTTCAGGTAATCTTCCATTGTGTGCTTATACTCAGCAAACTTGCTGAAATTGAAATTTTGAAGAGCTTTGAAATAGCTGTCCGCCTCAGTGAAAAAATCTTTAATAAGGTCAAACAGATTTTTTGTTGCATCCTTGTCCGCAAGCTTCACAGTTGTTTTGTCTGAAACAAAGTTTGGCTTATAAATTTCAAACGCTGCATCCAATTTATCAAGCAAAGTTTGAATTCTTGCCTTGTCATCACCATTGTTTTGAGAATTGTTGAAGTTGAATTTGTTTTCAATTTCTGTGATTCTAAGCTCTGCAAAGATTGGCAAAAGTTTCGCTCTGACATATTCTTTAATCAATTTTGTGTCATTTGGTTGTGGATTTGTTTCTGAAAGCAATTCAAAAATTTCTGTTGTTTCAATGATTTTTGCCAAATTTGTTGAAAGCGTCAGATTTTTGCTGACAAGGTCGCCATATGACTTTTTGAACAAGCGCAAATGATTTTCATCCGCTTCCGCATTGATTGAGCCAGAAACATTATCAAAATATTCAATCAAATCTGAGCGTGCATCCACAAACCTTTCCAAAGAAGCAATGTACTCCACCAAACTTCCATTCAAATTGTTTAAGGCAGTTTTTGACTCAGAATTCAAATCTTCGTCACTCTTAATCAAAATCAAACTCTTATTGTTGTCGATGTAATCATGAGAAATTGCAAGTGTGAGGTTGTATAATTCGCGAAGTTCTTTATAACTTGCCTCTGAAGCATCAACTTTTTTTTGAACAACCGTGCCATAGGTGACAACATAATCACTTCTTGGCAATCCCGTTTCCAAAAGCCCTCCCTCAAAAATTCCATCAGCAGTATATTCTTGATATAAAGTGTCAAGTTTCCCAAAATTTTCTTTCAAAGTTCCAATGTTTGCTTCGCCGCATCCAACAAGTCCAAACAACGAAAAAAGTGAAAAACAACACAAAATCAAACTGAGAAAAATCGTTTTTGTCTTCATAATTCCTCCTACGCCACAATGCTTCCATCCAAAAGATTTTGATATTCAGCCGCAACTGTTCCATTTTCCAAAATCTTGAACACCTTTCCTTGCAAACTGTCGTTGTAGTTGTAATTCAAAATGTAATTCACTCCATCCTCTGAGAAGTATCTTCTTACAAAAGTATAGACCTGTCTTCCCGCGGAAGCATCAGTTGTCAACTTCTCTGTTGTTTCAGCAAACAAATTTTCAGTCGCCATGAAAAGCACTTGCGTGAAATCATTTCTCATAAGGTTTGATGTTGCAGACGATTGATAAACATCTGCAAGCCTGTTGATTGCGTCAACTGTATAGTTGAAAATGTCCGCCATATAATCGTCACAATCATTCCAAGATGTTGCAACCCAAAAATCGCTATTTCCAATGCTTGTTTTGTTTACTTCAAGATAGCCATACAAGCCATCAACCGCGTTTTGTGCTTTTGAAAAATCATTCTCAATTGCTCCGCGATTATTTTTATATTCATTTGTGTATTGAGTGAAGACAATCTCTCTGTCAAAAAAATCTCCAAAAGTCTCAAACGCTGCATACGCGCTCAAATAGTTTGAAACTTGATTTCTTTGCGCGTCAGAAAGATCACCAAGCGTTGCAAGTTGTGTCAAATACTCATCAATTTTCTTGTTTTTGTCGTCATCTTTGTTCAGATATCCATTTGTGACGGTGCTGTGGACATTTCTTACAAGAGCTCCTGTGTCTTTTTCTCTGAAGAGATTGATAAACACAATCGTCAAAACAACTGCAACAACCAAAAGTATAAAAATCACAAAAAAGCCTTTCTTCTTCATTTTTTCTCCTTATTTTTGCTCTTCAACTTGAACTTTTTCGTCATGATTGAGATATGTGGTGTATTCTCCCACCCACTTGAGCTTAACTTCACCAGTGCTTCCACTTCTGTGTTTTGAAATCAAAAGGTAAACCGTTCCTGGTTCGTCTTCGCTTTGAACATCGTTGTACTTGTCTGGATTGTAGAGGAACAAAACAATGTCGGCATCCTGCTCGATTGAGCCAGATTCTCTCAAGTCGGACAGAACTGGTCTGTGGTCTTCACGAAGCTCCACCGCACGCGAAAGCTGTGAAAGCAAAATAATTGGAACATTCAATTCTTTTGCGGCAATTTTCAACGTTCTTGTCAAGTCACTGACTTCCTGAGTTCTGGATTCTCTTCCTCCTTTCCCCATCGTCATAAGCTGCAAATAGTCAATCACAATCAGATCAAGTCCTTCAGTCATCTTCAACTTACGGCACTTTGAAATAATTTCAAATGGAGTGATAAGAGATGAATCGTCCACATAAATTCCGCTTTGTGCAAGCTTCTTTTCGGCAGTCCAAATTCTCTTCCATTCGTCACTGTCCATACTTCCGCGAAGCACATGTCCAAGGTTGACTTTTGCAAGAGAAGACAACGCTCTCTGCATAAGTTGTTCTTTTGACATTTCAAGCGCAAAAATTGCACACTTTTTCCCTTCGTTGATTGCCGCATTCACCGCAATGTTCATTGCAAAAGATGTTTTTCCGACACCCGGACGAGCAGCAAGCAAAATCAAATCACTCTTTTGGAGCCCATTTGTGATTGCGTCAAATTCTTTATATCCGGTTGGAATTCCTCTCATCTTGCCCTTGTTTTCAGCAAGTTCAGAAATTTGTTTCAAAACATTTGTAAGCGTTCCACCAGGTTTGCCCACGTGTTCAAGCTCAGACGCGGTTTCTTTTTGAGAAAGGTCAAAAATCTTCTTCTCCGCAACCTGCATTGCTTGATTTCCATCTTCACTTTCAAAAGTGCTTGTGATGATGTTTTGAGCTGCAGAAATGAGATGTCTTCTGACAGAATTGTTTTTGATGATGTTCATATAGTGCTGAAAATTCGCTGCAGACGGAACAACGTTTGTCAAAAATGTTATGTAATCAATTCCTCCCACAGTTTCAAGTTTCTTTTCAACTTCCAACTGGTTTGTCAGTGTGACAAAATCAACTGGGATGCTTTTGTTATAAATCTTGATCATACTGTCATAGATGTTTTTGTGAGCCTCAGAATAGAAATCTTCCACATAAAGCTTCGCAAAAATGTCCATTTGGGCATCATTATCCAAAAGCACGTACCCTAAAAGAGCCTGCTCCGCCTCCAAACTATTTGGTAAAACTTTATAATCTGCCATAATTTTCTTCCTCCAAAATCACGCTTAGTCTGAAAAAGGGTCTTTCTTTTTGCTCATTCGAACAGCTTTTTTCTTGTCAAGTCTGTCACAAACATAGGCAAACACAGCATACAAAATAAAAAGCACAATAACCAAGACCAAAATGTTCAGCCATTGTGGAACTTTTGCCCATATAAGAAGCACACTGAGGACCAGTGCAGGCACCAAAACAATGCCCAGAAAAAGAGCCAGCCTTTTAATTTTCTTTTTAAGTTCTTGTTTTTCAGTACTTTTCATGCTTTTAGTATAGCAACATAAACATCTTTTGTCAATTCAATATTTCTTTTTTCACGCGGAAAAACTGGCTATTTAATCCTTTCCCAAGAGAACTCTTCCCAACCAAAATGCCCATAACAAGCCGTTTGCTTGAAAATTGGTTTCAAAAGATCAAGTTCCACGATGATATTGTCAAGTTTAAAGTTGAAATTTTCTTTCACATAGGCATAGATTTCTTCAATTGGTTTTTTGTTGGTTCCAAAGCAATCAATATTGATTGAAACAGGCTTAGAAAGCCCAATGGAGAAACCAAGTTGAATTTCGCACCTGTCCGCAAGTCCTTTAGCCACAATGTTTTTGGCAACATATCTTGCATAATAAGCACCTGAACGGTCAACTTTTGTGGCGTTTTTTGAACTGAAACAGCCACCTCCGACTCTGCCAACGCCACCATAAGTGTCAACAATAATTTTTCGCCCAACGCAGCCACTGTCGCCAAAACTTCCCCAAATTGTAAATTTCCCGCTTGGATTGATGAGAATTTTTGCCTTTTTTCCGCTTAAATGTTGATATTTTTGCAAAACGGGCTCAACAACATTTTCAAAAATTTGCTTTTGCACCTCTGAAAGAGACAACTTTTCTGAATGCGAAACGCTGACAATCACACAAGAGATTTCTTTTGGAACCTCGTTTTCATAAAGAACTGAAACTTGGCTTTTTGCATCTGCGAAAAAGCAGTCACCCCCTTTTCGAAACTGCTCATATTGTCTCATCAAAGAGTGAGCAATCATGATTGGTATTGGCATCAGTTCTGGAGTTTCGTTTGTTGCATAGCCATACACAATCCCCTGATCGTTTGCACACAATTCTTCCTTGATCACAGCACTGTTGATTTCAGCACTTTGTTGACTGATTTCCTTGATGATTTTAAAGTCGTTTTGATAGCCTATTTCTTTCAAAATTCCTCTTGCAATGTCTTCATAGTCAATTTTCGCTTTTGTCGTTGCTTCGCCATAGATGAAAAGTTTGTCATTTTTGATAGCACACTCCACCGCCATTTGACTGCGTGGATCGTCAGCCAGTGCAGCATCCAAAAACGCATCCGCAATCACATCGCAAGTCTTGTCAGGGTGCCCAATATTGACACTTTCGCTTGTCGAAATTTTTCTCACTTTTTCATCTTTGTCAAAATCATTCACCTGTTTGAAATTTTTGTTCATTTTTTTCTTCTCCAATTATATTTATTTCCACAAAAAGAGTAACAAAAAAACCATCGACTGATGGGTTTGATTTTTTTAATTTAAAATTTCCCATCATTCAGCCTTTAGCACCTTGCCTTCAAAGCAGGTTGCTGTGTGGTCCTTGGGGCTGTCCCTCGCACACTCTTTATGGATGAAATAAATATATCACATTTCTTCAAAGTTGTCCACTGTTTTTCAATAAAATCAAAAATTGAAAAACGCATAGTTTTGATAGGATAAAATCAATTTATATTTTTATTTTTGGAAAATTCTCCGAAAAAGTGCAAAAAATTGCGATTTAAATCAAAAAAAACGGCATTCCGTTGCCGTTTTTCTTTTTTTATTAAATTTCTCCGCGAAGCATTTTGCCACGTTCACGAAGCCTCATGTTGTGGTCAAGAATGACTTTTCTGATTCTGATTGACTCTGGTGTAACTTCCAAATATTCGTCATCGCCCAAGAACTCGATACAATCTTCCAAACTCATAACTCTTGGAGAAGTCAAGCGAAGAGCATCGTCAGAGCCTGACGCACGGCAGTTTGAAAGGTGTTTTGTTTTGCAAACATTGACAACAATATCTCCACCCTTAGGGTTTGAACCAACAACCATGCCAGCATAAACTGGAACGCCAGCACCAATGAAAAGTTCTCCACGCTCTTGAGCATTGAAAAGTCCGTAAACGATTGCTTTTCCTTCTTCGTGAGCAATCAAAGACCCGAATTCTCTGCGGTTGATTTCACCCTTGTATGGTTCATAGTCATGGAAAATTGAGTTGACAATTCCTTCACCTCTTGTGTCTGTCAAAAATTCTGACTTAAATCCAAAAAGCCCTCGAGATGGAATGAGGAATTCCATCTTCATGCGGTTGCCATGTGGAGTCATATCTTGAAGTTCGCCTTTACGAACTCCCATTTTGTTCATAACCACACCGACACAGTCTTCTGGAACGTCCAAATAAAGTCTGTCTATTGGTTCACACTTCACGCCATCAATTTCTTTGATCAAAACCTTTGGCTGACTCACTTGAAATTCATAGCCATCTCTACGCATGTTTTCAATCAAAATTGACAAGTGCATTTCTCCACGGCCGCGAACTTTGAATTTCTCTGCTGTGTCGCCATCTTCAACTTTCAAAGACAAATCTTTAACAGATTCCTTATAAAGTCTGTCGCGAAGGTGTCTTGATGTCACAAACTTGCCTTCTTTTCCTGCAAATGGACTGTCGTTGACCATGAATGTCATCTCAACGCTTGGCTCTGCGATTTGCACAAATTCGATTGGCTCGATTGCTATTTCATCGCAAATCGTGTCGCCGATTGTCACATTTTCAAGCCCAGCAACACAAACAATATCTCCCAGTTCCGCGCTCTCAACAGGAACTCTCTTCAAGCCTTCATAAACAAACAAACTCACAATTTTTGACTTGACTTTTTTGTCAGAGTCGTGATAGTTGCAAACAACAACATTTTGTCCCACTTTGATTGAACCTCTTTCAACCTTTCCGACTGCAAGTTTTCCAACATACTCGTTGTGCTCTGCGGCTGAAACAAGCAACTTAAGCGGCTGCTCTGCATCACCTTGAGGTGCTGGAATGTGGCTGATGACTGTTTCGAAAAGAGGTTTGAAGTCTGAACCCATTTGATTTGCATCCGTTGAAGAAATTCCTTGTCTTGCAGAAGCGAACACAAATGGAGAGTTGAGTTGTTCTTCATCAGCGTCAAGCTCAAGGAACAGCTCCAAAACTTCATCCACAACTTCTTTCACACGGGCATCTGGTCTGTCAATTTTGTTGACAACAACCACAACTTTAAGCCCCAAAGAAAGAGCTTTTTCAAGCACAAAACGTGTTTGCGGCATTGGCCCTTCAAAGGCATCAACAACAAGCAAAACACCGTCAACCATCTTGAGAACTCTTTCAACTTCGCCGCCGAAGTCCGCGTGCCCAGGAGTGTCAACAACGTTGATTTTGATTCCGTTATAAACGCAAGAGGCATTCTTTGACAAAATTGTAATTCCTCTTTCTCTTTCAAGTGCGTTGCTGTCCATAACTCTGTCTTCAACCACTTGATTGTCTCTGAAAACATTTCCTTGTTTCAACATTTCGTTGACCAACGATGTCTTGCCATGGTCAACGTGCGCAATGATTGCGACATTTCTGATTTGTTTATTTTCCATAACTTTAATCCTTTTTAACCGACATATTATAACACTTTTTTTTACAAAACACAAGAGCGATAAGGCAGTTTTTTAAAGAAAATGGAAAGGTATGCGAAAATGTTTGATTTTTGTTCGCTAAAAATCATTATTTTTTTGTTTTTAAAATTTTATTGTCAGTTTTTCTTTCTTTTGCAAAAATAACCTCCCACCATTCCAGCGCCCACAAACACAAGCGCAGAAATGTACCAAAGCGGAGTGTTTGGAGTTGTCACCCAAAAAGAAATTCTCTCGCCATCTTCAATTTCGTTCAAACTTTTTTCAAAAAAACTATGCACAAAATCACCAGCAACATATTGCTTTTCCGCCTGCAAACTTTCATCCGTGGTGGCAAAATCATAAACAAATAACGAGTTGTCAAGCGCTTGCAGCATCCCCTTTTCCACCGAGGCATCAATCGACCCGTCTTGACACCAAGCTTGAATTGCAAGTTGACAAATTGATTTCATGTTCTCAGCCGACTTTGCCGAGAATGGAAAATCCATCTCCACTTCAACCTTTTTCACAAAAAATCCCGAAACCTTGCTTGAAGAAGTCGGTCCACTTTCATCTTCACTGTCAACCCCAAAAAATCTCTTTTGTTCATCAAGGCTTTCAAACTCAATCGTAAAACCCAAGCCATCCACATCTTCAAAATAAACACAGCCGGAGACCTTGACTCCATCCACAATCTTTTCTTTATATTGTTTTGCCAGTGCATTTACATAATTCGCCAAATAAAACCGATACGTTTTGACATCCTTTTCGCTCAGTCCGCTCTCAAGAATCACGTGCGAATTTACAGGAAAAGCATATGACATTGAAATTTCTCCGCTGTCACTGACAGTTCGGCAGAGTCTGAAAGCGTTTGTTTCAACATTTTCTCCATCTGCCTGCTCCGCGCCACAACCAAAACAAAAAATCGCGACAAAAACCAATAAAAAAAGAGTATAAATATGTTTTTTCATAGACTATTTATACTCTTTTTGCTATTCGTTTATTCACAAAATGACTGCAATCAAATCGCTCTTTGTGATGTTTGACACGTTAAGCCCAACCGTTGCAATCACCCCTGTGCTTGAAAGGTCGCTGAACGAGCCAGAGACGCGGTCTGCAACGCCGGCGATGTAAGCCACAATGCTGTTTCCGCTCACGCTTGATGTTGCAGAGATGTTCATGTTGTTTGTGCAATTTCTCAAAATTGAAGAAGATGTGCTTGTGACAACAATTCCACCGATTTGGATTGCACTGCTGCCTTCTTGACAGTTGACACTGATTGTCTGTCCACCGCCCTCCGTACTGGCAACACAATTTTCAATTGTTGCATAGTTTGTGTAGCAAATTCCGCCCACAAACACAAGTTGAGAAGAGCCAGAATCATCCAAACTCATTGATGTAGAAAGTTGACACCCTGTGACAATTGCATTGTTACCCTGATTGATTGCCACAACCCCGCTGTAAGCCATAATTGTTCTTTCAGTTGTTGATATATTTCCAACAAAGTTGTTTCTGAATCCGGTCAAATTGACATTTTCAATTCTTCCGCCATTTGTTATGACAAGCCCAGCCACCAAAGAGTGATTTTTGATGTCAACAAGAGAATTTCCATAAGTTGCGTCGATGTCGATGTTTTTGATTATTGCGCTTGAGTTCAAATTTTCAAAAATTGCACTTCCGCGTTTGAAATTCAGTGGCACCGCAGGGGTTGATGTGTTAACATTTGAATCCTCCGCTCTGATTGTCACGCTGCTTGAAAGCGCAGTCACACCAGTTGATGTGTATGCTATGACAGTGTTTGTTGTATTGTCTTGCAAACCATCAATCACACCAGTAAATTCACCTTTGAACAAAATTCCGTCAATTTCGCCCAAATCCAAATCTTTTGTTATGATGAAGTAATATTTACTTTCTTCCATATTTGTGTTTGTAACAACTGTGCTTCCAATTGTTGTTTGTTCAACAAATTCCACAAGCATATCATCCTTAGTCTGTCTGTAAGCAATATTTCTGAATTGATCGGCATTTTCAATCACATAAGGATTCATACTTGTGCCATCACCGCTTGCAAACAAATTGAATGCCACGCTTCCGTCAAAAACCAATTCCTTTGATTGAATGCTTGCGTTGTTGAGTTTCACCCTCACAACCAAACTGATGCTGTTGCATACGATTGTTGGACGGAAAACTCTATCCTGAGTGGTGTATGTGCGAACAGAGATTGTTTCCACATTTCCACCGACATTGTTTGCATAAGTTGCTTCCACATAGAATGTTGGAGTCACAATTGCAGAAGATTGAACTTTGAAATATCTTCCTTCACTTTCCACGATTGAATACTCGCCGACTTCTTCCACAACCTTGAACAAAGAACTTCCGTCCATGGTTTCCACAACAGTGTTTCCATCCTCATCCAAAACATCAACAATCTTGTGCTCATAGGCGCTTCTTGAGATGTAATACATCACCTCTTTATATTTGATTCGAACGCTGATTGTTCCTTCAAGCGTGTCAATCATTTCAAATTCTTCGCCCTCTTCAAGCAGAAGTTGTGTACTTTCCGTCAATCCACTGTCATTGAACAACGAAACTGTTTCGGTTGCAAGATATGCATAACGCTTTTCTTCCGCTTCAACCTTTGTGCTGAATGAATAATAGTCATAGTTCCAAGAGAACTCTTGCTTTTCTTCGTCCCAAGAGATTGATTGTTCTGCTTCCCATGGAGAACGCTTCAAAACAAAGTCATCACTGAGGTCACTGAATATTGTCCCAGCCTTTGTTGCCATGAATCTGAGAGCAAGTGCGTCATCTTCGCCAACAATAAGACACGCTGCATAATAGCCGGCTGGATATGAATTCACAATGTCTGCCTCGCTTGCCACGATAAACAACTTAAAAGTGTCTTTTGTCAAAGTTATTTGATTTTCACCATAAGAAAGCACAAGGCTATTTTCTGGATAGTTTGCAAAATATTTTTCCAAACTTAAGGTTTCAGTTTGAGAGTCAGAAATAATTTCAAAATGTTCGCTTGCCACTGTTGCAAGTTTTGTGATTTCTGTCGCACATCCAAACGATTTGATGACTTTGTTTGGATTGTCTTGCCCTTGAGTCACAAACACCACAATATTGTATGTTCCAACCGACATTTCTCCCAAATTCTCTGAGAAAATGATTCCGAATGTGTTTGAATCTTCCGCAGTGTCATCTTTGAGGGTCACCTCAAATTGACCGGCAATTTCCTCGCCATCCTCAGTTTCAACAATGAACGCATATGCATTATTAAACATTTCAACAGTAGCAATGTCTTTTGATGTCACATAATCCCATGTCAGCTTTCCTTCCACAACACCAATCATGTCAGCTTCAACAGCCTTAAGCCTGTCAATTCCTTTCAAGATTGAGCCGTTGCCCATGAGGATATATCTTTCAGAGTCCACAAACTGCACGTTACCATACAGCCATCCACCTTCAACAAGTTGGTCAGCTCCAACAATTTCTTCCTCGGAAACGTTAAGAGTCAAAGCTTGAACAGTTGCCTTGATGAATGAACCTTCAACATATCCGACCTCACCTTCTTTCAAGACTGCAAAGTCGAAATAGTTTTCTGCAGTGTATTTGATGCATTGATTGAAAGTTGTTTCAGATGTTTTTCCGTCTTCAAGGTTGCTTGTGTACTGCTCGATTGTGATTTTGTAAACCACCTTTGTGCCTTCAGTTTCTGGTACAGCAAGAGGATTGTCTCCGCCTCTGCCAGCAACTTCGTCCCACTTGAGAATTCCGTTTTCAATTCTGACATTCTTCACAGAGTCAAGCATGCTTGCAGCAAAAGTTGTAACTTCACTTCGAACTGCCAAATTTTTTCCGCTGTCATGAGTGATTTTTGTCAGATAATATTCGCTTGGATCTTGCAGGAATGAAAGTTCTGCCGTTGAACCCATTGAAAGCGCATAGAACACACTTGCAAACTCTTCTGTGAGTTTATATTCATAAAGGACTGGGTCAAAGCCAGCTTTTGTTTCATCCATGCCTGTCACGCCAACTTCATAATAGAGAGGCAATGTCTTGTCACTTCTCGTGTCGAAGATGTCCACTGACAACCCCTTTGAAATTGAATTTTCATTGTATATGTTGTAAGCAAACAAGTTTTCGCTTGAATAGCAATATGACAAATAGGTTGCATTGTTTCCGGATGTAATTCCAATAAAACCATTGTCATTGTTCATTCCTGGAGCTTCAAGTTTAAAGATTCTGTCAATTTGGTCAATTCCTGAGTCGATGTAAACAACATTGTCTCTGACTTCACCTTTGATAATAAATTTGACTGTATAAATGCCTGCACCCTTGCCCTCAAGGCTGAAAATTGAGGTTGTTTTTGATGCATCAATCTTCACTTCTGTTTCTGCACCTCCATCCGTTCTTTGAACGTAAACAGAGGTCATTCTGTTGTGGTCAGTATCCCATGAGAACACACCCTTGTCAATCTTCATGTTTGCAATCTTAAGGAATGTCACGCTGAATTGTTTTGACTTGCTGGACATTGAGAAATTGTTTCCAACTGCAAAGATTTCCATCTTCATTGTCAGATTTTCGTCCTTTGCAAGATAGATGTCATCCCCATAAACACCAAGCAAGCTGTCTCCGCCGTTGTAGTTGATGTAGAAATACACATAAGTTGTGCCAGAAACATCTTCTTCATAGACTGTGACAGACGTTGCGGTTTCAACGTTCATTCTTGTCAATGTCATGCTGCTTGTGTTGAGTGCAAATGTGAAACCTCCAAGCGTCATGATGTAGTTGTTTGTTTCTTGCAAAACTGCACCGTTTGTTGCATCATAAGCATAAACCTCACTCTTCTTCATACGGACTTTATATGATGTAATCATGTCATTGTCTGGATCAGGCTCTCTGATGACGGCCACTTGTGGCTCGCTGTTGACATAAATGAGGTTTTCGCCATTGTTGTTTGAATAGTCATACCAGCCGGATGTCAAAGATTTGTTGTTTCCAAGCAAGCAATATTGAAGTGCGTATTCACCTGTTTGCAAAGTTTCAAAATATTTGTCGAACAAAAGTCTTGAGTTTGCAACACCATAACTTCCGTTTTCAATTGCTTGTTGCAAGCCAGAGATGACTCTTCTTACATCCGTCGATTGTGCGTTTGTGTAAACGTTTCGCAATCTTTCTTCCAAATTATAAAGTCCATTGTCAATTCCAAATTTATAGAGGTTTGGCAAGAGGTCAATTGCATTGACGTCAAACGACTTGCTCAAGCCTTGCGCCCCTGTTGCTGTTGACGTGAACTTAAAGCGAACTTTTACATTGCCGTCAACCAAATCTTGAAGTGAGAAGGTGAATGGGCTGACAAACACCTCTGACGCAAGAAGGTCGGCGATTTCTGAATATCCGCTTTCTGATGTGAGAGTTGAAACGAAATCCCCGCTCTTTGTCCAATTGATGTAAGCTGCACCGCTTTCAATCTTGAGTGGTGAACTGATTTGATTTTTGTAAATTTGCATTGCACCGTCTTCATTGCTGATGTAAACAATCTTTGAAGACAGGATGTATGGATTTGAATTTATGCTTCGAACACCCAAATAATATTTGTGTCCGGTGCTGATGTAGTTTGTTGGGTCATAAGTTGTTCTTTCCGTTTCGTGATAGAAATAACTTCCCATCACAACTTCGTTTTCAAGAGTCGAAACGAAAAAGACTAAGAATTTCTCTGCATGCTCGTTGTCGTTCGTCCATCGCATGCTGCCGTTGACAAGTGCAATGTCATCAACTGGGTTCAGTCTGATGAATGTTTGTGGAGCCTCTTCCCATGGAGAAAGAGCATACACGCCACCAACAACCGCCACCTTTGAGAATTCAACCTTAAACTCTCCATACAGCGAAAGAAGGTCGTCTTGTTCAAAAAGTGAGGTCAGATTGATTGCAAATGTCGAACTGCCAAAATAGTCATTTTTCAAAAGTGTCGTCTTGCTGATGTATTTTGTTTGAGCATAGCCGCTTTCCCCCTCAAAACCAGAAAGTTGGGTTATGCGTGCATACATTCCAATTGTTTCTGTGTCGCCACCATCCGAATTGACAAATGTTGCAAAAGTGTTGATGAAATCTTTTTCGATGTTCGCGTTGCCTGTGTTTGTGCCAACTTTGACAACATCAACAAATTCTGTGGTTATTGTATAATTGAATGTAAATTCATATTCTTTTGAAATCACATGGAACACGCTGTCCTCGCTTGCCTTGTGTTGCCAGAAATAGATTTTGCTGTCAGTTATTTCAATTCCGCTTTCTTTCAAAAGAGCAATCAGTGTTGAAAGACTGAAAGTGTAAGCTTCCTCATATGCCTCTGGCACAAATTCCACAGCTTCGCCAGTGAGAATGCCATCTGCTTTTGATGATGCAAACATCTTGTCAAAAGTTTCAACAATCTCAAATGCGATGTCCGATGAAATCTGTTCATTACGAACAACATTTGCGATATCCTCAACCTTATATAAAGTGATAACTTTTCCAACTGTTGTGTAAGGAGCTGAATCAAGCACAAAATTGCTGTTGTTTGAAGATGTTTCGCCATCAAAGTCTGTTGAGCCCTTCACAATCAATTCCAAATTGAACGCCGATGTGCCCGCTTCCAAACTTGATGTGTCGATTTTTGTTTTTTCCGATGTTGCCATAACAACATTCCATGTTTTCAAAATTGTCCCGTCCGCCGCAATGAAACGATATAAATATTCATTTCCTGCAACACTGTCAAATGTCAGAACTCCAAACTCGTCCACCTGAATGTTTGATGTTTGCATAGAGTTTCCCTTGATTGTTGCATTGAAACGATATTCTTTCGAATCGTTTGCTGTGCTATTTCCTTGAGTGACAACTCCAAAAACAACATCCATGTCATTTTGAAGAGTCACAAGTGAAATCTTTCCAGTTTCGGTCAGAGATTTATAGTTGTTTCCAAAAATTTGTTCCAACGTGTAAGAATTTCCAGAAGCCTCGAATGTGTATACAAGTTCGTCATCCTTATACATATTAAGAAGATATCCAGTTGCATCCGTCACCGCATCCCAAGAAAGTCTCACTTCATTTGTGTCGGAAGTTCTTGAAACTCGCACTGCTGTGATGCTTGCAATTCTTGAAAGCTTGACGTCAAGCGTTGTGCTTGCCGATGAAATTGCACCTTCTTCGCTTGCAAAGATTATCACTGAATAAGTGCCGTTTGCCCAATCATCTGGAAATCTGAAAGTAAAGTCGTTTTCTTTTGAAAGGATGAACATTTCATCGTTGTCGTTGCAAATCACTGTGTAGATTGTGTTGTCAGAATTGAGAGAATTGTCAACAACAAATCCGCCAGACTGCATTGTCACATTGTCAACCTTTTTAAGAACAGAAAGTTGACTGCTTTGAACATATTGTGGACAAACCAAATAATATGTGTTTGCTTCCACGTTTGAATAACTGTTCACGAAAGCTGAAAGTTTGATTGTTCCACCAGCTGCCAAGTTTTGATCCACAAAAGATGTCAAATCAAAAGTCAAAATTCCGGCTGTTGCATCTCCCGCATTTGGAGCAAGAACATATTTTGTTGCTGCTTCGCCGCCAGCAGGCGTGAAATCTACTTTCAAAACAACTCCCCCCAAAACTTGAGCTACATTTTCTTCATCAAACTTCATTTCAACTGCGTGAGTGACAAAGCCATCCGCATTCGTCACAAACTCAACTGATGTCAGGTTGTTTGCTCTGACAATTTCAACACTGCCCGCTGTTGATGGAATTGCTGAGGCATTGTCTCCTTCGTTGACAACTCTGATTGAAAGCTTCAAAGTTTCGCCGGCACCAACAAAATTGTCATACATATCACTTGTGATGATGAAACTGTAAGAATCATCCTCTTGTGTCACTGAAAGACCTTCAATCCAAAGGTCATTTTTGTAAACCTTAAACACTCCCGCACCATAGTTTCCTGTGAAAGTCACTTTGATGTCAGGAAGTTTTGCTTCCACAAGATAGTCCTCTGACGACTCATCAGTTTCATAAACAAATTCAACATCGGCGATTGCTGGAGTTTCAAGTTTTTTGATTGTTTGCCCCTCGTTGTAAGGGGAATAGTTGAATCCCGCTTCGTTTTCCGCATGATAATAAACCGTTCCGTTTGCCACCACGCTGTAAGAAGGCTTGATGTGTGCATAAAGTTTGATTGAAATGTCGCCCGCTGCAAGATTTGAAAGATTTTCAAGAAGGACCGCATCGGTTTGAATGTTCACTGAATAATATGTCTCGCCATCCTTCACCTCACTTGCAGGGTTTGTGGCAACATATGTATACACACTCCCCGCCTTATCCTCAAACACAATCACATATTCAAGAACTGACAAAGTGGAAGAAAATTCATTCCAAGAAATGGTGTTTCCGTCAAAGTCAACAACACAATTTTCTGGCTTGACTGTTTCCATATCCGCAACAGTCCAAGTTGAAACATTGCTGTTGAGGAAATATTTGATTGCTGTGAGGTTTTCGTCAGTGCCTTTGATTTCCTCCGTCCTTCCAATCAGTTGAAGAGTATACGTTCCATCCTCTGAAATTTCCACACTTCCCGTTGTGTTTTGAACTGGCTCTGCATTGCCAAAAGTCACTGCAACATAATCATATTTGCTTTCAGCCGTTGTGAATGTGAGCGAGTTGTTTGTGAGAGTCACCTTGTCAATGGCGCAAAGCTTGTAGATTTCCACACTATTTGACAAATTGGATTCCAAATAGTTTGCATTTGTTACACTGATTTGGAATGTGAAAGTTTTGTTTTCGTCAAAATTGATTTCTGACAGGTCATATGCAAGAGCAGAAGTTTGAACGGCCGTGTCAAATGCGTTTGAGGTGATTGTGTAGTTTGTCGCCGCCGTCACTGAAGCATCCACGCTGACTGCATCCCAAGTCAACATGTTTGTTTCAGCATCATAACGAAGGGGTGTTGTCTTCATTTTTTCAATTTCAAGACTTGTTGCTGAAACATCCTTTTGTGTGGTTGCATAAAGAGAAGAAATTTGCATTACTCCGTCTTTAAATCTGTTTTGATATGCATAAGCCGAGAACAACAATTTTGTTGATTGGCTATAGTATTGAGAAATTATTGGATTTGCTTTCACAAGTGCAATGATTACATCCAAATTAACCGTCACTTCGCCGCTTGATGTTGAAACAAAATTTGATTGTTCGCCAAGAGGAAGGCTGAGCCCTTGATAAGTTACTGTCACCTGATTTGCAAGTCGAATGCTGAGGTTTTGCGTTTGCCCATTTGGAAGAACACAAGCAACATCCAAAACAAAATATTCCGCATCTCCAACTTGATTGTCTGTGAATTTAATTTTACCGTTTTCATATCTAAGGTCGCTTGGCTGCGTCAGACGATTGAAAGTGAAAGTTGAATCTCTGCTGTCAAGATAAACCATTCCGTTTGAAATTTCATAAGTTTTTGTGGCTGAGTCAAACACACTACCATTCTGCTCAAAATCAAGTATGAAGACGTTTTGTTGCGGAATGTCATAAACAGCCGGTTGCCCATTCACTCCAACTTTTTGACTGATGCCGTCACGAATAACAACTCTTGTCACTCCGGTCTTTGCGTTGACAGTCAATGTTTTAGCATCCTCAGCCAGTAACAAATCATCCGATGAAACAGCCGCAATTCTTTGAACACCAAGGCTGTAAGTTTCGGTTGGAAGCCACAAGATTTCATCGCTTGAGCGCCCAACGATTTTGATGTTTGCCACTGTTGAAAAATCGTCTGTCAACAGATAGATACTTTCATCTTCGGCGTATTTTTCAAAGTTGTTGTTTGTGCTGATTTCAATGTCATAACTGTCAATTTCGTCAACATTCCCAATCTTCAAGAAATATCCGGAAGCATTTGTAAATTCGCTCTTGAACGCCTCGTCATATCCAAATGACACCTCTCCAAGCACAAGCTGTTCTGCAACATAAAGCACTTTTTCAGCATGAGTTGTTGAAGAAATGTAGCGATTTACGTCGCCAGAAAGCGAATAGATTTTTACATAATAATATCCAACCTCAGAGAACTCATATTCCGTGCTTTCCACTTCACTTTCAACAAGTGTTGCAAGTGCGAATTCGTCCAGATTGATTGAATCTTTGTTTTGCTCATAGGTGGCCTTGTCAATCTCAAAAATTTGCACCTTATATTTCGCCGCATTTGAGATTTCTTCCCAAGAGATTTTCTTTTCAGTGCTGTCGCCACCAAGAATTTCAGAAGGAGCACTCAAAATCGATAAAGTCTTATCTTCAAGTGTGGAAGAACTGATTGAATAAAGGTCATTTTCGCCAGCCTTTGCCACAATCTGAAAATCAAAAGAAGTTCCTTCAAAGCCCAAATCTTCAATTCTACCAGCAAAGGTCGCCGTGCCAGCTTCCGCATCAATCGTCATATTTTCAACTTTTTTATAAGTCGAATTTTTATTGACCCAAATCTCATAATCGGTTGCGTTTTCCACAGTGTCAAAAGTGAAAATAGACTTTGTTTGATCTTCACTGTAAGCATGAGCAATCTCACCAGAAACTGACGCAAGTTTTGTCACCTTCACAGTTTCAGACGCGTCACTATCAATCACCGTCACGCGTTCCCCAGAAATCAAATTCACAAGATTTCGCGCTTTTTGAACAACCTCAAGATCATAAACTTTTGCTTCATCAGGCAATGTCACATTCAATTTTCTTACTGTCACATCTTCGCTCAAACCATTGTATATTTCACCCAAAATTTCAAGTTCAGTTGCGATGAGTGATGAGCCTGCAACGCTCATTTTCACAATATTTCCGTTCGTCTCATTTCCGCCAAGACCGGTTAGAGTGACTTTCCCAAGTTTGTAGATTTTGCCAAAATTCAAAGCATCACTTTCAAAGAAAAGTCCGTTTTCATTCTTTGCAACAATTCGGGTTTCATAAACGCCACTTGCAAGCCCTTCCAAATTGGTTGAAATTTTCTCAGCGGTTTCAAGCGTCTTTGTTTCGGTTAAAGTTCCTGTCAGTTCAACAACAATATTTTCCGCATTTACAACTTGTCCAATCTCAAGTTTTCCATCAATTGATGTTGCCGTTGGTGTTGCAAGTTTTTCGATTTGCAAACTCTCGCTTGCAACTGGAAATTTGTAACTTGAAGAACTTGTCGAAGCATCTGTCACAATCACTCTCAATGTGTGTTTTCCTGCAGAAACACTCTTAAATTTTGAAGTCAAGTTTTTTGAATTTGCGCTCTGTGGAGAATCAAGCAAAATTCCATCAAACTCAACTTGATATTTTGCTCCAGCATGGGCTGTCCAAGAAAGTTCACTTCCGTTCCAATGCAAATCTTCCACTTTCAACTCGTCAATGATGAACCCATATTTGAAAGTTTGCTCTGCACTTGGCAAACTTTCAGAAAAATATCCTCTCGCACAAGCTTTCACTGTGATGTGATATTCCCCTTTTTCAAGTTGGAAACTGTTTGCGTTGCATGGCTCATTGATTGGTGTTATCACAGCTTTTGAAGGGTCTGTTTTTGAATATGTAATTTTTTTACCTTGAATCCAATAAGTAGCCGTTGTTGGCCCTGACTCGTTGCCGTAGAACGCCGAAACAGCATCCCATGTCAACAACCCGCTTGCGTCAACCGAAAAATTCTTTGGAGTTTCAAATGGTTTTGTGACAACAAGCTCCATTGAATCGAGACTATTTCCCTCATATGTGGCATAAACAAAACTCTTTCCTGTCTTCTTTGCCTTCACACTTCTGCCAACAATGTCAAAAAGTGACGAGTCTGAAAAGTGATAAACAATTTCATTCTTCTCCACCGACTGAACAGAAAGATGATCGTCAAGGTTTAAACTTTCGCCAAAAGAAAGCGTAACCTCTGAAGAATCAAAAGTTGCTTCGACTTTTTTGAAAGAGCATGCCGCCAGCACGCTCGACAACACGATTGTCAACAAGGACATCAGAACAATGTTAAACTTTTTCATACAAACCCCTTTAAAACAGAATTTGGTCATCGCATAGTGTTCAATTATCTCAAGAGTTTTTCACTGAAAAAAAACTCTCCCAATATCTCACATTTATTTTAACACTTAAAGGGGGAATTTATCAAATAAAAAACAAAGAAAAAATATTTTTAATATATATTTTATATATAAAATCCAGCGAACAAAAATAAAAAAATCGATTTTTGGGTGCTGAAAAATAAAAAAATATTTCTTTGTACCTAATTTATGGGTGTATAGAAAATTTTAAAAATCAGAAAAAGAAAATAAAAAACACTAAAAAATGCAAATTTTTAATAAAAAAAATAAGTTTTTTATTTAATTTTAAATCATTTTTTGAATTTATTAAATATTTTTATTTGATCAAATTGCTTTTAAAATAAACCTCTTTCAAGAGTTTCAATTCTTCTTTTTTATTTGTCAAAATTTTTCCAATTTCCTCGCGCAATCTCTCATCTTCAAGTTTATAAATCACGCCCTTCACATCCAAGATGTTGATTTCCAGCAGCTCAACATCTTCCAAAAACATCTTTTCAATACTCTTGTGATATGTAACATTATATCCAGATAGAAATTTCTTTGCACTTGAATAAAACTTGTTGTCTCCACCCATTTTTATCAAAATTTTACTTAAAATTTCGCAATTTTTAAGTTCAAACTTAAACAATTTCTCAAAACATGCTGAAAATTCTTCGTTAAAAGTCGCCGCTTGATTACATTGATAAAAAAATTGCATGAAGGCAACAAAACATCCTTTTCCCCCTCCATACAAATTTTGAAATAATCCTTCATAATAAGAATTTGATTTAAACGCCTTCTCTTTCATATCTTTCAATATGCAAAAGAAATTTTTATTGTGAAAAGATGTAGTTTGACAATTTTTTCGTCAAATCAAACCTTCAAAAACCCACTTTGGATTTTTCTTGAAAACTTTTCCATTTAAAGAATCCAAGCCTAAATTATCAAATTCAAGCCTAAAACAACACAATTTTTGTCTGTTTTGCTTAAATTTTTTGTTAATTTCATTTTTTCCATATTTTCCATCACCAATGATTGGATGCCCAAGAAACGCCAAGTGTGCCCTAATTTGATGAGTTTTTCCAGTCAGCAGTTCAAGCTCCAAAAGACTGCTTTGCTCGTTTACCTTCAAGGTCCTCACCCTTGTTTTGATTGGAACAGCACCATTAATTTCATTTTGATAAATTTTCACCATGCTGTTTACTCTATCTTTGACAAGAAATGCACCATAAACTTTGTCAGTTTCGAATTTTCCAACCACTTCAGCAACGTAAAACTTGTGGATAAACTGTTTTTTGAAAGCCTTTTCAAGTTTATCTTTCGCCCCTTGATTTTTCGCAAAAACCATCAACCCCTCGGTGTTTCGGTCAAGCCTATGCACAGCAATTACCCCCAAAACTGCTTCAAGTCCATTTTCGCCGGCAGATTCAATTCCTGCTGACTTATAAACAATCAACACATCGTCAGTTTCATAAATCTTTTCATATTTTTTCGCAAGCGCTTCTTCTTTATAATAAAAAACAATCTCATCTCCAACTTGCAGCAAAACATTTTCTTTGCAAGGCTTGCCATTGAGTTTCACATCTTTATTCCTAAGCATTTTGTTGACATCAACAAAAGAAAATCCATAATTTTGAAGAAAACTATGCATTTTTTCACTTTTCTCGACTATTATTTCTTTTTTAACCATATATTTATTGTATAATTTTTCAACAAAATTTGCAAACAAAAAGGAGCTATTATGGAATCAATTTGCATTGAAGATAGAAAAAAGGTGAGTTTAATCGGTGCAACAAAGGTTATTTCCTCCACAAACATGCAAGCGGTGGTCGAAATAAACTCCTGCAACTTGGTTATCAGCGGCACCAACATCGAAGTGACAAAACTCGATTTGGAAAACAAAGAGGTCATTTTTTCGGGAAACATCAACAGTCTCAAATACATGCAAAAAGCAGACAAAACACCACTGCTTAAAAGGATTTTCAAATAGTGCTCTACGAATCTCTCTCCCAGCCATATGTTTTTCTGTGCATGGTTGCAGCTGGCATTTTCTGCGGATTTTTGTTTGATTTCAAAAATATTTTTCTCCTTATTTTCAAAAAGAATAAAACAATTTCACATATTTTAATGTTTTTTGCAGTTTTTTTGACATTTTCTACACTTTTTGCTGTAAATTTAAAAACAAACTATGGACAAGTTAGATTTTTCACTCTTCTAAGTTTCTTCCTCGCTTTTTCTTTGCAACGCTTTTTTGTGACTAATTTTCTTGCAAATCCGATTGCCAAATGTTACAATAAAATCAAAGGAAGAAGAAATGAAAGAAAAATTAAAAAAAATGAGCATGTTTGAAATTGTCAGCATTGCATTGATTGCAATCCTTTTTGTTGTTATTATTGTGCAAATCATCATGCTTGTCGACCTAAACAACAAATATAACGATTTAAAAAACAAAAATGACGAACTTCCTCAGCAGGAAGAACAATCTTTGTCACAAAATAATCCTTCAAATAATATTTTAATAGAAAACCTCGATAATTTTAGCTATGAAATTGTCATAAACAAACTTTGAAATTTGTCCGTTTTGAACAAAATTTAGGAGTGCTTCGTTCAGTAGCAAATTAGCAAGCGAAGCAATCGCGAAATAGACCACCCCAAACAAAAACACACCCTTGATCAATCCAAGCATGCCGCCAAGCATACGATCCCCCACACTCAACCCGCATTTTTTGATGATTTTGTTTATGATTTTTTGCAATATTTTCAAAAACAAATATAAAACAACATAAGCAACAATAAAAGTGGCAACTTTCAGCAGCAACTTTGAAATCGAAGGAGCCAAAATCTGCCCCGCAGTCAATTCCCCTTCAAAAGACAAGTCTCCCAAAAGACGAATCAGTAAAACCCCAAACAAATTATATTCAGATGCCGCAACGGTATTTTTTAATTGTTCAACATCAGCAAAATTCCCCACAATTTTCTCATCAAATGCGTTTTTCAAAAAATCGAAAACACTCTCACCGCACATTTCTTGCACATATGGCAAAAGAAGCTCCGACAATTTCCATGAAATTATCGCTATCGCGGCAACCCCAGCAAGAGAAAAAAGCATTGAGACTGCCCCTTTGATGCACCCCCTCAAGAAAAACAAAACAACAAAAGCAAGCAGAATATAATCCATGAAAATATTTTTGACAACTATTCAACGCATCAAACGGATAAAAAAAAAGAAAAAGTGCAATTTTCAACACTTTTTCTTTTTTTATTAAATCGCAAACGTTTTTTTGTTCGTAAACAAGAAAGATAATATTAAAAACTCAAAAAATCTTCATTTTTGCATTTATTTCAACAGACTTTCCAGATTTTTGCACTTTTTCTTATCCATTGCAGAAACATCCTTCAAACGATATTCCAGCCCCAGTTCTTTATATTTTTTCTTAGCCATATCATGATAAGGCAAAAGCTCGATTTTTTCCACATTTTTCAGTTTTTCTGCAAACGCTTTCAACTTCAAAACATTTTCTTCTGTGTCGTTATAATTTGGCAAAATAACCTGTCTAAGCCACAGTTTTACGCCACTTTCCTGACATTTTTTCAGAAATTCGTGAAATTTGTCAATTTTTTGTCCAGTCAAAGATTGATATTTCTTTTCATCCAACTCTTTGACGTCCAAAATCACCAAATCAACATTTTCAAGAAGTTCGTCTGATGCCTCTCCAAAACCAGAAGTGTCAAGACAAGTGTGAATTCCATCCGCTTTGCATAATTTGAAAAGCTCCGAAACAAACTTTCCTTGCGCAAGAGGCTCTCCCCCAGAAACAGTCACTCCTCCATCCTTCTTGAAATAAGGTTTGTATTTTTTTATTTTTTCAAAAACCGCATTCGCCGTCATCACTTTTTTTTCGTCAAAAGTCCACATCTCAGGGTTGTGACAATAGGTACAACGCAATGGACATCCTTGCAAAAAGACAACAAAACGCACTCCCGGCCCGTCCACAAGGCCCATTGTTTCAAAGCTGGCAATGTTTCCTTTAATTCCCCCCATATCATCTTGCCTCATGGAAAGTTCTTGCAATAACTTCTTTTTGATGAGCCTTTGAAAGCTTGTTGAAATTCACAGCATAACCTGAAACTCTGATTGTCAAATTTGGATATTTCCAAGGATTATTCATTGCATCAATCAAAAGTTCGCGATTAAGCACATTCACATTGAGATGTTGCGCTTTTTGCACAAAATAGCCGTCCAAAATGTTAACCAAATTTGAAATTCGGCTGTCGTCATCATGCCCCAACGCATCAGGAATGATTGAAAACGTGTTTGAAATTCCGTCTTGACAACATCCGCAATAAGGAATTTTTGCCACAGAATTCAACGAAGCCAACGCTCCACTGCAATCACGATTGTGCATAGGATTTGCCCCTGGAGCAAAAGGTTCTCCCGCCTTTCTGCCGTCTGGAGTCGACCCAGTTTTCTTTCCATACATAACATTTGATGTGATTGTCAAAAGCGAAAGCGTGTGCTTTGCGTTGCGATAGAGATTGACATTTTTCAAGCAGCTAAAGAAAAATTCCACAAGTTCAACGCCAATTTTGTCCGCCTTGTCGTCATCATTGCCAAACTTTGGAAATTCGCCAACAATTTCAAAATCAACAATCAATCCTTGTTCGTTTCTGATTGGCTTAACTTTTGCATATTTGATTGCCGAAAGAGAATCCACAACAACAGAAAATCCTGCTGCACCAAACGCCATCAAGCGTTCAACTTTTGTGTTATGGAGAGCCATTTGTCCGCGCTCATAAGCATATTTATCGTGCATAAAGTGAATGATATTCATCGCATCAACATATGTTTTTGCGACTTTTTCAAGCGTTTTTTGATAATTTTTCCAAACATTTTCAAAATTTAAAATTTCTTCATCATTCTTCTCGAGTCCATCAACAACAAGTTTTCCAGATTTTTCGTCAACGCCACCATTCATTGAATACAAAAGTGCCTTTGCCAAGTTGCATCTTGCACCAAAGAACTGCATTTGTTTCCCGACCTTCATTGCAGACACACAGCAAGCAATCGCGTAATCGTTGCCATAAAGCCCGCGCATAACATCGTCACCCTCATATTGAATTGCATCCGTCAAAATTGAAATTTTTGCACAGAATTTCTTGAAGTTTTCCGGCAAGTTTTCTGACCAAAGCACAGTCATGTTTGGCTCCGGAGATGGTTTCAAGTTGATGAGCGATTGCAAATATCTGAACGAATTTTTTGTAACCAAACTTTGCTTGTCATCCACCATTCCTGCAATACTTTCAGTCACCCAAGTTGGATCTCCAGCATAGATTTCGTCATATTCTGGTGTCCTTAAATGTCTCACAAGGCGAAGTTTGATGATGAATTGATCAACAAGTTCCTGAGCCTGCTGCTCGGTGATTACCCCGTTTTTCAAGTCTCTTTCAACGTAAACATCCAGAAATGTTGAAGTTCTGCCCAAGCTCATTGCCGCGCCGTTGTTTTCTTTCACGCTTACAAGATATCCAAAGTACAGCCACTGGAACGCCTCTCGACTGTTTTCTGCAGGTTTTGAGATGTCGAAGCCATAACACGCAGCCATCTTTTTCATCTCTTCAAGTGCTTTGATCTGCTCTGAAACCTCTTCGCGCAGCCTGATGTTTTCCTCTGACGAAACATCAATTTGAAGCTGGTCTTTTTTCTTTTCTTCAATCAATGCGTCAATTCCATAAAGAGCAATTCTGCGATAGTCCCCAATGATTCTGCCACGACCATAGGCATCTGGAAGCCCTGTGATAAGGCCCGCAGATCTCGCCTTGCGAATTTCTGGAGTGTAAGCGTCAAACACGCCATCATTGTGCGTTTTGCGAAATTCATAAAAGTGTTTTTTGATTTCTGGAGACAACTTGCGTCCATAAGCCTCAAGCGCCTTTTCCGCCATACGTGTGCCACCATAAAGATTGACAATTCTTTTGAGAGGTTTGTCCGTTTGAAGTCCGACAATAACCTCGTTTTTCCTGTCAATATATCCAGGCGCGAAAGAATTGATGCCTGAAACAGCCTTCAACTCGACATCAAGAAGTCCATTTTGAGCTTCCTTCAACAAAAGTTTTTCACACTTAGCCCAAACTGCATTTGTTTTTGGGGAAATCGCACTCAAGAAACTGTCATCTCCACGATATTCAGTGTAATTTTGCAAAATGAAGTCAGAAACATTTATCTCTTCTTTCCATTTGTCACCTTTAAATCCTTTCCATGCATCAAAATCTGTAAAACTCATATCAAAACTCCTTAATCAAGATATTGTATATTTTTAGGTATAAACACAATATGTTGTGTATGTATCTCCTATTGATTCCTAAATATTGTATTATAACTTCAGATAAAAAGTCAAACAAAATCAACTATATCAGAAAAATAATTTAAAAGAAAAAAAGCCCTTCACAAGGCTTTCACTTCTGAAACCTCCACACC
Organism: Clostridia bacterium; assembly: GCA_017936585.1. Lineage (GTDB taxonomy): Bacteria > Bacillota > Clostridia > Christensenellales > UBA1242 > Caccovivens. The sequence continues at coordinate 68,088 of JAGBFI010000038.1, forward strand.
TTCTTCAGGCTGAGAGTCTGTCAACTGCTGACTTTCATCCGCTTTTTGCACATCATCTGGATTTTCTGTTGAATTTTCATCAAAAGCTTCGAATGGGGTTACTTCCCCTTCTCCAGTTCCCACATTTACACCCAAGCCAACTTCAGATTTCTCGTTTCCCGTCTGGCCTTCGCTTGACTCGTAACCCTTTTAAGCATCCTTGCCAACAGCTGGAATTGACATGGCAAATTCATAGAATTCCGTCATATCCTTGTTCATCAAATCAACATAAATGCATCTACCCTGAAAAACACCTTTCATACCGCGATACAAATCGAAGCTTTGCAAACCTGGCTCAATTTTGAATACGAGTTCATCAAATGGCAACCCATTGATTTCAACAGGCGCACCAAACTTCAAAGAAACATAAGTGCCGTTTTGAACTTCCTCTCTATACATTTCATCAGTGATAACCCCAAACGCCGGTAAAGTGTGGCTTCCGTCAAACAAAAGAGGAATTTGTTCCTGCAGCTTTTCTTGCTGATATTCAGTGATTTCCACCACATTGCCATCAACCAGAATCTCCGCATTTTCAACATACGGCAACACATCAACAACTTCAAAAAAAGACAACAACATCATCGGCACTCCCAGAAAAAAGAAAAGAAATTTCATAGCTCACCTCTTGTTTAGGCTGTGAAATTTCCCTTCTATTATACATTCCATTTTTTATTTTAAATTGAAATTCTGAAGATTTTTCTCAGCAAAGCACTACATTTTGTGTTTTTTTTGCTGGAAAAGTAAATTCAAACAATTTATCAAAATTTAAATCATTTTTATCCATCAATTTCCCATGCAAGTTTTGGATATGAATTTTGAGCAAAACGCCAAATTTCTTCGTCAAACTGAACGCCTGAATTATAATATTCACCAGCTTTCAAACTGAAGCAATCTCTCGCCTCCGCCCAAGTGTCAGGCTTTTGCGAAATGAGAGTGGAAGCATTTGTGAAACAATTTTCAATTCTGCCATTTGAGACGCCGGCCAGCCCGCCGAAAGAATAATTTCCCAAAACCTCCAAAATTGCATAGCTGTGATTCACGGTTTTTGATGTTTCCGCATTTTCATATGTGCCATAAAGTCCACCAATCATGCCCTTTCCGGTCATTGTTGAAAGGTCAATCGTGCCATTGAAATAGTTGTTTTCGCTTTTTGCTCTACCATTTCCAACAAGCCCACCAACAACAAATTCATCAGCGGTGCCGCTTAAAACAATTCTTGCATTTGTTGCATTTTGTGAAATGTCCAACGATTTATGTGCACCTAAGTTCCCCGCAAGCCCGCCGGCAACAATCTTTTCCGCACCATTTGATGTGATTGAAATTTTTGCTCTGTTGTCATTTTTGACAATTGAACCTTGCCCTTTCCCACCAGATATTTGTCCGGCAATTCCGCCAATTTTCAAATTTTCACCACTTGTGATGATGTTTATTTCAAGCAAGTTGATGCAATTTTCAATCTTGCCGCCAGCATTTTCAGCCACAACTCCGCCCAATGTCAGGCTTTGACTCGTTTCAAATGAAAGTTTACCTCTGACAATGCAGCCGACAATTTCTCCTGAATTATATCTTGCAATCGCACCAAACGCTGTCAAATTTGAATAGTTTTTTTCTTGCAAAACAAACTCAACATCTTTGATACTTCCGCAGTTCTTTGCAAAAAATCCGCCACTCTGAGCATTGATATTTGTCAGCCTATACCCCTTGCCATCAAGTTGTCCCGTGAAAAGACTCCCTTGCCAAGACTCTCCTTCCATATCGATGTCATTTTCCAGCACAAAGTTTGAATATTTTGCATTTGAAAGCAGAACTTTCAATTCGTTTGAATTTTTGATTCCCATTTCCTGAGGAATAAGATAGAACGACAGCACAAAAAGCACCAAGTTGAGCATGCCTACCCCAAATAATGTTAAAAAAACTGACTTCCAACCTTTGGAGATTTTGCTTTTTTGAATGAAATACAGCGTGAAATTGAGCATTCCAATCACAACTGAATAAATCAATGTAACAATCAAAAACTCTTGACTGAAATACATATACACTTCTTTTGGCATAAACAATGATATTGTCAAAAGCAACGTTGTGAAAAGAAGTGGGAAAAATTGCAGGAAAATCGTCAAAAATCTCTTCAAAAACTTGTCTTTTTTGATTGTTTTCACTTTGTTGTCATATTCAGGCTGAGTTTCCTCGCTTGTCTTGTAAACACCGGACAAGTCTTTGCCAACTCCCGTCACAGCAATTGCATTGACGGATGTGTCAAGCGACAAATCCAAAGCGGACAATCTGACTTTTGCTTTTTCAGAAATCTCGCAGAAACTTTCAAACTTTTTGATTTTTTCAAGAGATTTAATGTATTTCTTGAAAGGCTCAAGTTGAAGTCGATAATAATCCAGGCCCTTCTTTGCTTCAAGCCCGTATTCCTTTTCAATTTCAAGCAGAATTTGCTCGTTTCGCAAAACAAAATCTTTTAATTTTGATTTCAAAGAAATCAAGTCAAGCAAATCATCCACAAACTCTTTGCGCTCGCCCTTAAACAGATTTGATTTGCTGACAATTCCGGCATAAACTTCATCCTCTTCGTCAGACGAAAGTTCAAGCAAAGTTTCCCACTCTGGCATTTGCGTCACTTTCACCCTAGACATGATGAGGTCATTGTCTGTTTTGCAATGTGCCTTGATTTTGATCAGCTGCCAATAAAGCGGCCCATTTGTCTTGTCTTTTGAGATAGCAATCGCGAGATATTTTTCCGCTTGCTTGAAAAAGCCCATATCCTGAAAGCTGTCTGCAATTTGTTTTGCAATCGCCGAAAGTTCTGGCTCTAAGTTGACATAAGAAAGATAAAAATCTAACTGCTCTTCAGCTTTGTTTAAATCCAAAAATGCAACCGGCAAAATCAAAGAAGCAACTGTGGAAATGTATTGTGCGCGCGAACTTTCGTTGAGATATTTGAAAACCTCTTGCAGTTCCTCGTGATTTCTGTATGTCAATTTGTCTTCATCTGTTTTGAAATTTCGAAGAAGAAGGGTAATGTTACTTTGATTATGCCCCGGGTCAAGCTCCAAAATTTTCTTGTAATATTGCTTATCATCACTGCGCTGAGCCAGTGCAAAATAGAAAGAAATGAATCTGTCAACATCGTTTTTGTCAAAACACTTCAAAACTTTTTCGATCAAAGAATCGTCCAGAGTTTCAATCGCTTTGCTTTCTGCTTTTGAAACAAAATTTTCACGATTTGGAGAATTGTAGCCCGCCAAATACACCAAAAATGTTTCATAATATTCTTCACTATCAAGACCTTCAACCAGTTTTTCCCATCTGTCAACAAAGTCCTCAGCGAAACTCTTTGATGCATATTTCAAAATCATGTCGATCTTTTCTTTGTCCTTGAAATTGGAAATATTTTGGAAAAATTCTTCTTGCGTTTTGATTTGCTTGTCTGCCAACATCTCAGCAAACAAAATCTCTGCATTGTATGGGTCTTTTTCAAGCAAATCTTTTGTGAATTCCTTTGCTGAAGCAAAATCACCATTTTTCAATGTCAAATAAATCCACTTGATTTTTGTTTCATCATTCAGATTGATGTTGTCAACATCATAGTTTCCAAGGTCAGCCGGAACAACTGTGTCCAAGTCGACATAGGTTCGCTTGTCCGGTTCCACACTTTCCACTTTGACAGTGGAAATTTTCGCTTCTTGTTTGGTTGTTTTTTGCTTTTGATTTTCAACCATAACTTCCAAATCTTGCAAAAATGAAATTGTCCCCGCCTCAATAACGCTTTTGCAAGACGCCAAATCCTTTGGCAAATCCGAAAGTTGCACTTCGTCAAGAATAACAATTGCACTTGTCTTGGCTTTTTTCTTTTGCTTTATGAAATAAAAATATCTGTCCAACAAAAATCTATATTCGTTGAACCCTTCCTTACTTGATGCCACAAGCAGCAAAACCTTGCTTGTCTGCAATGCTTGAAAAACATCCTCTTCCTTCACGCGTGGAGTTTGATGGTGGAGCGAAAACACAGAATTTTTTTCTGAAAGCTTTGCATAGATTTCGTCCACTTTTTCTTTTGCTTTTTCATATGCAACCGCACACAAAATGATGTCATATGTGCTTTTTGATGCTTTATCCTCGTGTAATTTTTTGATTTTTTCAACACGCTTTGCAATGTCTGTGTACGTTTTTGCAACCTCTGGAGGGGCAAACTTTGTTGCTTTTTGAAAGTCCACATCCTCACTCAAATTGCAAATTTGGTCAGAGAAAAAATTAGGCTTGTTCCTTGAGCCTCTTTTGTTGTTATAAAGAACAATTCTGTTCTTCGCAAGAGCCTTGCCAAAATGTGCTTCAAACGATTTTGGATAGAGTGCAATGATTTTGTCAAACTCCTCAACGGCATCATCAAACTGCATTTGACGCAAAATTTCATATGCACCAACCGTGAGGACTTCTTCCTCTTTTGAGGCGTGTTCGTCCACATACAAAGTCCCGCAGAACTTGCATTTAACCATGTTCTGCCCGACAACTTTATATTCTCGTCCTCCACAATTTTTACAAACACGCTCTCTCATAGTTTTCCTTAATTTTGATTTGTTGTCTTTTTGTTTTTCTTTATGTAACTGCTAATTTCAGTATTGTAGGCTTCAAAACTTGAAATCTCTTTTTCTGTCACACTTGGTGGCATGCTGTCTAAAACTCTGTCAAAATCCTCATTCGTCACAAGCACAACTTTGTCCGTTGCAATTGCCTGAAGAAGAGGCTCATCCTTGGCACGGTCACAAAGTTCTTCAATGTCCGCACCGCTGTAGTTCTCCGTTTGAGCCACAATTCTGTCAATATTGAAGTCTTTGGCAACTGGCACTCTCTTCATATTTTTCTCAAGCATATATTTTCTTGCCGCAGCATCAGGCAAAGGAAGATAAATCTTCTGAGAAAATCTACCCGAACGCATTGCCGCACTGTCAATATCCCAAGGTCTGTTTGTTGCCCCAAGCAAAAGCAGATTTGGATTTCTTCCGGCAAAGCCGTCAATTTGTTGCAAAAATTCGTTCACACGCTTGTCATTGTGAGTGTCAAGCCCACGTTTGCCAATCAAACTGTCCATTTCGTCAATGAAGATGATGGCACGGTCTTGCTTGTTTGCTTCTTCAAAAAGTGAGTTGATATTTTTCTCGCTGTCGCCCACCCATTTGCTGACAATATCTGAGCCTTTGACTGCATAAAACTTTGCGCCGACCTCATTTGCAATTGCCTTTGCAATCATGGTCTTTCCTGTTCCTGGAGGGCCATACAAAAGCACGCCGCCACCAGTTTTTTTGCCATACATTTTGTATTTTTCAGGATATTTCACAGGGTTTATCATCTTGATTGTGATGGCTTTTTTCACGTCTTCAAGTCCCGCAACATCATTGAATGTGATTTTTGGGATTTCCGCTGTTTGCCATTTTTTGAGAGTCTCGTCCTTTTCCTCTTCCACATCGCTCTTTTTGTCGATTTTTGCAGGCTTCTTGCCCAAGTTGTCCGCAATGTCAACAAGTTTGCGCGCCCTTTCCATGCGAACTTCTTTCAACTTCCCTTTGCTGCGAACAGCAATCTGCATCATTGTTTCACTTGCAAGCAAGAAATTACGCTTTGCAAGCGCCAAATTTCCTCTCTCTTTCGCTTCTTTACCTTTTTTCATGTAAAGTTCAAAAGTGTCCGACAAAATTGTGATGTTGTTTTCTGACATACCCTCTCCGTTTTTCAAATTATGCCTTCCTCAGGCAAAAAATTATTTGTCTGCGTCTGCTTCGATTTTTTTTCTGAGTTCTTCCATTTCTTTTTCGATGCTTTCTGTTGAAAGTTCGTCTTGCGTTGCTTGCTCCATGATGAATTTTTCAAGTTCTTCATCGCTCATTTGCTTGCCACTCTTGTCTTTGCCAGCGTTATAGAATGTTTCTTGGCTCATTTCCATGAAGTTGTCCATTTGGTCTGTTTGAGTTTCAACTGCCACCATAGCTTCCTCAAACTGAGCTTGAATTTTTGCAAATTCTTTTGCATCAGCAAGCTTTGTCATTTCCTTTGAAATGTCACTCATTCCACGCAAGAACTCGCTTGTCATCATTGTCACATCTTTCATTTGAGCAGTGATTTCAAAGTTGAGAAGCATCTCCTGTGCACGCTTTTGTTGTTGAACAGTCATCTTATATCCAGAAAGAGCCAAGTTGAATTGTGTGTCCAAATCCTTAAGTTTCGCTCTTTTTGCGGCTTCAATAAACACCTTTTTTTGTTCTTCCAAGCGGTTGATTTGCTTGTTCATTGTGTTGATTGTTCTTTTAATCAACATCTTCTTCTCGATTTCTTTTTGTTGTTTAGATTTAAAAAGTCCCATTTTATCATTCCTCCATCTTCATTTTTTTCTTTTTGATTGGTTCTTCTTTTTCAACATCTTGCATCAATTCGTTTTCTTCTGCAAGTTGACTCTCTTTTTCAAACATTGTCAAAATTTCTTCCTCATTCTTGCCAATTCCATAAATTGGTTGATTGAGGTCATATGCCGATTGCACCTCTGTGAAAAGTTCGTCCGCGTTAGTGAGCACATCTTCTGAAGCCACCCTTGTTACCAAAGCTTTGTTCAAGAATTTTGCCAAGCCACGCTGGTCTTGCAAAAGCTCGCTGAGCGGAACCTTTGTTTGAGTTTTATAGAACGCGTTGCTGTCATATGCTTCTTTCAACTTGTTCATAAGCCTGATGTTGTAAAGCAAATACATCCCTCTTTCCATGCAAGTCTGTTTTTCTTCGTGTAGATGAGAAATCTTCTTTGCATAGAAAAGTTGAAGTTCTTTGTTCTTCTCTTTCTTCCCCTTTTCCATGAGCGCATCAATTTCTTTCAGCTTTTGATAGACTTCCGCTTCCACCGTACGCTCTTGTCTTTCAAGTTCGCAAATGGAATTGACCAAATCCTCTCTGTTTATTTTCTTAAATTTGTTACGTCTAAATGGCCACATAAACCGCTCCTTTAATAATTATCCCCTTCGTTTATTTTGTAAATTCGCTCAAGCAAATTGTCATATTTTTTTCTCAGTGTTTCATCCGCAAGTTCCAGTGCTTTCTGACATTCAGGCAAATATATCGCGCTTTTATATTTCACCGGATTTGAAAACAACTCGTCCTCATTTGACATCTCAAATTTGACAAGCATCTGCCCCCAATAGGCATCCGCACATTTTTCGTCATATTGAGCCGCAAGCAGAAAGTTCAGTTTTGCTTGCTCAAAAAAGCCGTCCGTCAAATTCAGATATCCAAGCTTGAGTTCTTTCAAAACCCTTTCCGCCACCTCCGCAGGCAGCCCTTGCGATGTTTGATAAGTTCTTTTCATCAGGCTTGTTCTTCCTTCTTTCTTTGAACTATGTATGCTTCCACCTCTTCAAGCATCCTAAAGCACGTCTCTTGAGTGTTGTCTTTTGCCACAACAATCTTCAAATCGTCCAATTTGTTGGCAATTTTGCTGTCCACCAAAAGGGCTTTTTGATTTGTTGTTGGATTGAAAAATCTGATGTTGTCCTTCACTTCCACAAGTCTACGGCAAAGTTCATCATTGCCGTTGGCATAAACGATGACGCTTTCAACATTTGCAACCATGTTTTCGATTGACTTTTTGTTTTTAAGAACTCCCTTTGATCCCCCATTCGCCTCGTCTCGTGGTTTTTTGATGTATTCTCTGCAAATGTAGTACACTGCAAATCCCACCACTGCCAAAATGATAATCACATATAAAGCAACCATAATTCCTCCTTAAAGTTTTTCGCCACATTTGCTGCAGAACAGCGCATCATCCGCATTTTTCGCAAAGCACTTTGGGCATTTGTTTCCAATTTTCACTTTCATTCCGCACTTGTTGCAAAACTTTGCATCTTCTGGCAAGCTTGCGCCGCATCCTCTGCACACAAAGCTTTGAGATTTTTTCATGTTTTTGTATGCATTGTTAAGTTTCGCATAGTCCTGCTCATCAATGATAATGTTTGCAATGTTGAAAGAAAAAACCGCAATTCCATATTCACTTTGAAGCTTGTGACTGAGTGCCGTCAGCACTTTTTGTGACATCTCTTTTTTGCAAACTGCAATTTGATTGAAAAGAACTCTATTTTCTTTGATATAGTCCACAATGACCGTTTCCATCACGGACACGACATTCGACTGCAACCTTTCTTGCAATGCGTCCGCAGTGAGGTCTTCTGATGCGCCGACAAGATAAAGAAAACTCTTTCTTGGGTCGCCAATCTGCACCTCGAAATCACCGCTGAAGTCGCAATAATAGTTTTCTTGAAGTTGCTCATCATACATCAAAAGCATTTGAGGCGTTCCCCAAAGCATTTTGAGTTTTGCCGTCTTGGACATGAAAAGAACTTCCAAAATTGCGTCAACCTCTTCTTTTGTATCCACAAATGCGGAAAGTTGAAATTTTCCTGACGACAAAGTTTGAAGCATCTGCCCATCCTTGATCACAATGGCGTTGTGAGTTTCAGGCACGATGAGTGTCTTTTTGAAATCGGCTGACTCAAGTTTCACTCTTGAGAATAAGTTGTCATTGTTTCCGCTAAATTTAATTATATTTTGTTCCATCAAAACTCCATGGGAAGTCAAGATATAAATTCCCTTAGTTGAATTTTAACAAAATAAATGTCAAAAGTCAAAAATATAAACACACTTTTTCACGATTTTGTCGCTTAATTCACAACAAAAGCCAGACTTTTTTCACAAATTGTTGTTTTTTTGAAACTCTCAAAAAATCTTTCACCTTCTTTAACATTTTCTGAAGGTTTGTAATACATTGTTAATGTGTTGATGTTCAACACTTAAAAGTCGTACATAAGAAAACTTTAAGGAGGCACAAATGAACTTTTTTGGAGGCTCAAATTGTGGAGATGTAGGTAGAGATTGTGGTGGCTGTGGAAACGATTGCTGCTCACTCATCTTCTTACTTTTGCTCTTACAAAACTGTGGCTGCGGTTGCGGAATGAAAGGCGGAGAAATCTGCATCGATTGCGGAACACTTCTTTTCCTCATTCTTCTTTCAAACTGCGGATGTGGATGTGGCTGCAACTGCAAGTAATTCAAACTTTGCATAAGCACCCCCTGATATATAGACTGCAGCGGAAAAGAATCCTCACAATGAGGATTCTTTTTTTCTCCTCATTTTATCCCTCGTTCCTTGCAAACTTATCCATCGCTCACCCCGAAACTTCATGAAGAGCCCATCTTTACGTCAAAATGGCAAAAATTTGGTAGACAATATTCAAAAATCTGTTTACTTTTTGAAAAGTTTATTGTACAATAAAGATAATTAAAGCAGTTTTAAAGGAGAAAACATATGAACGTTGCAAGAAAATATGGTCAAGGAGCAGAACTTATTTGGAGTGACAGAAAAAGATTTTTGGGAATGCCTTTGTCATTCACAAGATATCGTCTGGTGAAAAAGCCAGGCGCATGGACAAAACTTTTTTCTGATGTAGGATTTTTATTCTCATCAATTGATGAGGTGAACATTTACAGAATCTGCGACATCCAATTTCACCAATCTTTGCTTGGAAAAATTCTCAACACCGGAACAATCACTCTTCTCAGCAGTGACGAAAGCATGCCAACCTTCATTTTGAAGAACGTGAAAAATCCTCTTCATGTGAGAGACATCTTCTCGACACTCATGGAAGAACAAAGAAAACTTCACAATGTTCGCCTCACAGAATTTCACGACCACGACAACTATTAAGAAAGAAATAAAAACACGCAAATTTTTGCGTGTTTTTTTTGTTGTCTTTTTCGCCTCGGCATAGCTTTATTTTGACCTTCCATCATCCCCTTCTTTTGTCTTGTCCACAACGTTAAGTTTTGCAGAAAGTTTCTCACACTTGCTTAAAATCTTTTTGTCCGGTTTGCTGTTTTTTATCCTTTCAAACTCTTCTTGCGAAACAATATAAGCCGACTTCTTTGGCACCGCATACACCATAAACTTGTTTTCTTCTTTTTTCATTTTCAACTCCTTAGTCCTAATTTATTTTAGCACAAAAAATATATACTTAAACTATTTTTTAAAGAAAAAACCTAAACCAGTGGTTCGGTTTAGGTTTTGATTGGTGGAGATGATCGGATTCGAACCGATGACCCCCTGCTTGCAAGGCAGGTGCTCTAGCCAACTGAGCCACACCCCCATATTGCTCTTGCATTTTAACATATTTAAATTATATTGTCAAGAAATTTTATGAATTTTTCAAAAAAAATACAGAATGCCAATTTGTTCCAATCAAAAAACAGGCAAAGCCCTTTGTTTTTACTTGTGAAATCATTTTCTTTTCAACAAACTTCTTTGTGATGTTTTGAAAACTTTAATTTTTCCCCAATCCAAAAAAATTTTAAAATCATGTTCTTTAATAAAAAAAACAGAGGTTCAACTCTGTCTTTTCTCTGCGTTTTATTTTGTTATGTCAACACGGCTTTCTTTTATTTCCTTATATGGCTCATCCACGTACAGCCTTTTTGCATTCACTTTTTCTCGCTCTTCAGCCAAAATTTTGTCAAAATCCAAATTGAGCTGAGTAGCTTTGTTTTTCAAAGTTGATTTCAAATCCGCAAGCTGGAGCTGTATGCTTGACACAACTTTGCCATCCTCTCTGAGTGCAAAATCATTGAAAGCAATGCAATCTTGCACACACTTGGCAACATCTTCTTTGCTTTCCAGTTTAAGATGTTTTTGATATCTGTTCAAACATCCTGACTGAATAACCTCCATCGCGGCATAGGCTTTCGCACAACTCTCAGAGCAGTCCTTTTTGACTCCTGTGTCGTCAACAAACTCCGGTCTTTTGAAATCCTTTATGTTGTCCAAATGTCTGCAAAGCACATTGTATGAAAATTGTTCTCCCTCTCCAATCTCCAATTCGTTGTTGTCGTTGAACCACGCAAGAAACTCAAGCCCATCCGTAAACTTACTTTTCATGACATCGCCATATGCAAGGCAGAAACATTCCGCGATTGGATTCAAAATTGAATTGGATGAATCACGATTTCTGCACTTTATGGCAAACTTTTTTCCTTTTGCATTCACTTCAAAACTTATCAGGTTGTCATTTCCAACAATGTTGAGAGCCAAAATTTCCGTCATCACTTCTTCCAAATTTTGCCCATAAAGGCAGTTGAATGGATGAGTTTTATACCTTTCTCTCACTTGCTTCAGCTTGTCTTGGTCAATCTGCCCTCCCCCACTTGTGTAAACAAATCCAATGCTTGTTCCATTGAAACTTGCGGCATGAATTAGCTCATGAGTGATGACTTTTGCACGAATTTTCTTTCTCAAACCCTCTTTTTGTCCGCCAGTCTTCACACCCCACATATTCACACGGCCGTCCCAGCAGACATCCTTTTCATCTGGCACATAAACTCTTTGCTCTGAAGCCACAAACTCGCTGCAACCATCCTTGCTTTCGGAATGCACAAATTCCTTCACATTGTTGTAAATCCGATTTAAATAAATGTCCGCAAGGGTCATTGATTGTGCATCATTCAACTTGAAACTTTTGGCATCAGGGATTTCGCCTCGTGCAATCTTTTCGGGATAGTTTTTTCCAAAAAAAAGATAGGAAGCCGTTATTGACTCAACAACTTCATCTGTAAAGCCCGGTCTTCCCTCAAAAAGACATTTTAACTTTTGTTTTTCTTTTGAAAAATCTCTCATTTCTCTCTTGGTTCAACAAATCCCGCAACACTTTCGCGGTCCTGCAGTTGAAAACGATATTCTTGTTCCACATTTGGATATTTCTCTCTGTCAACCTTACTCATGAACATCTCATATGGTCTGACATATCTCTTTCCGCTTCCATAAAGTGCACGATAAAGCACCAGCTTTTCTTTTGTCTCAGAGTGATACACCACGTCCTCAACCAAATAAAGGTCTCCCTTGAAATGTTTGTAAATTCTTCCTGGAATAAGTTGCATTTTCTCCACCCCCATATTTTTATTAAAATGATTTTACATGTTTAAAAAATCTTTGTCAATCTTTTGTCAACATTTTAAAAATATCTTCAATTTAACATTCAGTGAAAACATCAATTCATAGTTTATTTCCAAAGATTTGATGATATAATCTGGAAAGGTTAACTGAAAAAACTCTTCATTCACATTCATTGATTTTTTTCATTTCTTCTCCAGAATTTCCTTCTTTTGAAGATTATTTTATATCTTTAAACTTTTCGAAACCTTTTTCATTTAAAATCTCAAAGTTCAAACAAAAAAAGTGGCAATGCCACCCTTTTTCTTTTTTGTGTCGTTTTTCAATGTTACAAAATTTTCCTCCTGCCTTAAAAATAAAACAAATTTTCAAACTTCTCATCAAGTGCAATACACAACAAAAGTGCCAATTTTGCCGAAGGATTGAACGCGTTTTTCTCGATTGAAATGATTGTCTGTCTTGTTGTTCCAACGAGACGTGCAAGCTCTTCTTGTGAAAGTTTTTTTGCAAGGCGAGCCTCTTTCAACTTGTTTTTTAAAATCAATTCGTTGTTCATCACATCACTCCCACAACGGTAAGAATGTAAAGAGTTATCATTGTCGCTGCACCAGCTGCCTCAAGCACCGCACCAATCAACACCGGCCATGGTCTTTTTGCCACAAAAAATTGGCAAAAATAGAACACACTTGCCCAAATGAAACATACCGCTGAAATTGCATAAATGGCGGTGAAATGCTGGAAGAGACCTTCAATAATCATGAAAGCAACCGCAACAACGCACGCACAGACAACCGAAATCCAATTTGATTTGTTGATTTTTTCTTTCTCCATTTCCCCCACAACTGCTTTTTTGCTTTGTGCCTTTTCGAGAATTTCTTTGTTTTCCATAATTCCTCCTTTAAATTTCTGTAAAGTTTTATTTACATACGCATTATATGCCTTTATTTTACAAATATCAAGTTTTATTTACATTTTTTAAAAAAAATAAAAGCCACCTTTTTCAAGTGGTTTTTATTTCTTCAGTTTAATATCCACAAAGCAATATTTAAAGTTGTCGCAATGCAAAGCCAAATTGGATAAATTGAAATTATAAGTCCATTCATCGCATCCACCTTGCAAATCTCAAAATACAACCTAAGCCCAAACAAAGCATTGATTATGATGATCACATTCCCGAGGAACAGTTGATGAAGAGTAAAGAAAACTAAACACCAAAGCACATTTAACACGCCATTTATCATAAGAAGGATGATGTTTTCTTTTGCAAGAGTCTCTCGATTTTGCCATTTAATTAAAACATATGCAAACAAAAGATATATCACAGTCCAGACAATTGGAATTACAAAAGAAGGAATCCACTCTCTTGGTTTGTTGAGCCCCTCAAACCACGCCATACCCAATTGAGCAAATAAAGTCCCCAACCCCGCAACCAAAATTATTGAACCTAAAATTATAAACACATTCTTTTTCATGTTTTTATTTTATGCAAATGTTTAAAATTTATACTAACTTCTCAACCCCCATAAACTTCATCAACTAAACACATACGTATGTGTCTGGGCAAACATTTCCTTCGATTAAATCAACTTCTTTCTATTCTAACAAACGCCTCAAAATCCCCCTAGAAAGTTTGAGGGTATATACAAAAAAAAAGAATAGCGATTTGCTATTCTTTCTTGTTAATTTGCTTGTTTTTCTGGAGTATATAAAATCACAGTAGAACCTTGCACGAAATCGGCATCTTCTGAACTTGCAGATTTGCCATCCATTTTTGTCCCCTTATAATAATTGTTTTCAAAATTATAACTTACCGTTCCTGTTAAAGCTCCAGTAACAATCCATTGCTCATAACAATTTGAAATATTGTTGTTTTTAACCACAATTTCAACATCTGTACACTTGCCAATTCTCATTGCTCTTTGTCCATCTATTGCATAATTACCACCTTCAATATAGGACCCAATAACATTTGAAATAGAGTTGTCTTCTATAACAATTTTACCAGAAACAAAGCAAGTCGCCGCACTGTGAGATTGAATTGCAATAGCGTTGTGAGATGTGTTTGCTATTTTGTTGTTTTTTACTGTTACATTTTTTGCGTTATATGTCAAAACTCCTTGGAAATGACCGTCAACTTCACAATCTTCTACAACTATGTTGTTATAAACATTAAATTCCCCCCTAAAACACATTGCTGCAATTGTATTTGCTTCTTCTGTTGTAAAGTTACAATTTTTTATTGTTATGCCATCAGCTGAGGAATCTGCAATTGCAAAATATAAATTAATTAAAGCTTGTTTGCCAGAAAAGTTCAAATTTTCAAATGACAAATTTTCTACAGAAATATGTGGATAGTGGGAATTGTTTGTTGTAGGATTTAATATTTCTCTAACTTGATCGTATTTAACAAAACCATAAGTATGAGTGCTGCCGTAAACATGTGTTGAATTTAACATTATGCTGTCTGTAAATGTTACACCATCCTCTCCAACAATTTTAACATTCTCAAACTTTCTAAAATAGTGATAAGGAACATCTGGATGTTCTAAAACATAATCCAATGTTACAGAATCTCCAACTTGCAAATCTGGAGAAGTTCCACCTAAATAGTTATGTTTAAAGAAAGTGGAAGTTGTTTTTGAAGGTCTTAATTGTAATTGACCATACGTTCCCTCTTTTAAAACTACAACTTTGTTGTTTACTTCACCATCCAAAACTGTTTGAGCAGTGACAGGATCTGCAACAACTGCGTTTTCTATCAAAGTAAGCTCTGTTTCTGTTCCACAATCACATTTGGTGTAAGTATATGCTTTTTCTTGTGAATCCACAGTTTTAACTACATAATGTGTTGTGTACGTATGTGTGTGAGGTGGTTCTCCGCAAGCAGTTAAACCAAACAAACCTGCAAGTATTGTTCCAATCATAACTCCTGCTAAAATTTTGTTCTTTTTCATTTCCCCTCCTACAATTTATTGGTCAAAGAAATTAAAACTAATCGCTAAAAAGTTTTTATTTTTTAATCTTTTTGAATCTTGTCTTTAATATTGTCAAAACCAATAACAAGTGCTGTCAAAAACGGAATTTCTTTTTCGTCCGCTTCAAGCATGAAACTGTCAGCAATCAAAGTGAATTCTCTGACAATAACGCCAACCTCTTGCTCGTTTTTGAAAATTTTGCTTGTGCGTCCAAAAATTTTACCTTCAATCGACATAGCGTCAACGCAATCCTCGATTTCATATTTTGCATTGAAACTCCATTTGTTCTTTTTGATTGTTGCAAGTTTGTTCTTTTGAGCATCAAAAATGAAAACTTTATTTGCCAATGGATTAAACCATCTGTTTCTTACAACATAAAGCAACTCTTCCTTTGCATTGTAAATTTTCTTCTTTTTTGTTGGGCTGAATACTTTTCCTTTCACCTTGTATACAAGTTCTTTGTTTTCATTGAGAACTTCTGAACTCCCTCCAACTGAAACAACCTTGTTTTTAATAAATAATTTCATGTTTTTTCTCCTTATATAAATTTTATAATAAAATAATCAAAACAACAGACAAAATTATCACTCCTGCAACAATACCAATCTTTGCTTTGTTCATTTTTTTGTGTTTTTTTTGAGCTTCCTTGTCATATCCCTGAACGTTGGAAAGTTCTTCAACCTTGGCTTCGCTTTCAATCTCCAAAACCTTTCCGCCATCCTCAAAATTCAAAATCTTGAGTGTGACTTTTGAGTCCTTTTCCACATCAATCTTAAATCTGCAGTCAACGCATAAACATCTTTTTTCTTGTCTTACGTCAAAAATCCCAAAAATGCTTATGATGAAATAAAGAAGATTCCACCAAAACCAACATTTTCCAGTGTAAGCATGACTTTTGTAAATCACAACGTCCACAGTCTTTTGTTCTGGTTCAACCACACATGTTCTGGTTCTGTTGTCATGCTTTTTCAGTTTGACATATTTCCCATTTGCCGTCATCATGTTTAAGGCAGTGTTGAAGCCAACAACTTCAATTTCCAATTTTGTCATAGCAGCCCTCCAAGTGTGTAATACAAAACCAACCCCACAATGTTCAAAGCCATAAAAATTCCCAGAAACACAGTCCTAACAATCCAGTTCTTTGGTCTCCCAATTGCCAAAAATGTTAAGCCAAGAGCACTCACTCCCAGTCCAATGATAGCAAAATACGGAATTGACATCACAACAATATTAACCACTCCGGTCATGTCAGCAGGTGACTGAACTAGTCCTGACAGAATCCCCCACAAAAATGAAACTGGATTGTTTGGTGACACAAAAACAGTTCCAACGGTAAACAAAATTATTGCTGCAATCAAAACAAACAGAAGAATAACAATTCCCAGCCACAGCAAAGAATACATCATTGGAATTGCAACAATCGCAATCACGGAAATCAGTAAAACGATTGAACAAAAAAATCCCAAGTTTGAAAAAATCTTTCCAAACCTTGAGCATCTTGTTTGAGCAATAAACTGTGACGGAGGGCTGATTGAAAACCTTGTTTGCTCTTTATTTTCTTCCATAAATCCTCTCTTAAAAAGAGTTTAACATAAAAAATCATTTTTTCAAAACAAAAAAACGTTTTTTATGATTTTATTCCAATTTTTATATAATCACGACTAAACTCTCAGTTTTTTCATCCTCAGTGATTTTTTCGAAAATGCTTTGAAACGCGAGCGTCATTGTGATACAATATCATATAAAAAGATGAGAGGTAAAACAATGGATAAAACAGTTCTGCACGATGTCTCATATGGATTATACATCGTTTCAACAAATTTAAGCGGCAAAAATGTTGGCTGCGTTGCAAACTCATTTTGCCAAATCACATCAAGCGATTTGACTGTTGCTTTAAGCTTAAATAAAAACAATTTCACAAACATCGCAATCAAGAAAAGTAAAAAGTTTGCATTGTCAATCATTTCAGAAGAGACAAATCCCGAACTTATCAAAACTTTCGGTTTTCAATCTTCAAGAGATGTGGATAAGTTTCAAAATTTTGAGTTTGACACAATTGAGGATCTTCCCGTTGTGAAAGAAAACACAACAGGCTGTATGATTTGTGAAGTTTTCAATATTGTTGACACTGGCACACACGATATTTTTCTTGCACACGTGACAGATGCCGAACGATTCAACTCCATCACCCCAATGACATACTCATATTATCACAAAGTGGTCAAGGGCAAGACTTCAAAGAACGCTCCAACTTATGTTGAAGAAGAAGTTTCAGCCACCGACAGCAAAAAATATAGATGTCTGCTTTGTGGATATATCTATGATGACGCAAAAGAGTCTATCCCGTTTGCAGAACTTCCAGATGACTGGCAATGTCCAATATGTGGCGCAACAAAATCGTTCTTCAAAGAAATTTAGTCTTTTAAAAATAAAAAACACCAATTGTTTGGTATTTTTTTGTATTATAAAACCTACTGGGAATTTTCCTGATTTGTATCAACTTTAATTTAAAAAATAAAAGCCTTGAATAAGACTTTTTGTTGCATGTATTTGGTGCTTCCGTCAGGATTCGAACCCGAACAAATGGTTCCGAAGACCATTGTGCTATCCATTACACCACGAAAGCATATGTTTGTTGAGAATCTTCTCGGCTGGCAAAAGTAAACTTTTGATTGAATGTCGTTAGAGGTTTGTTCTCTGGAATGCTGCTTTTATCGCTTTTTAATATACTCCTTCTTGTCTCAAATGTCAAATTTATTTGTTTGTTGGCTCTCTTTGCTTGCTTTTTTTGTTCTTTATGTTTAAAATATATTTATATTATCAAGACTACATACATAACTTTCGTGGTCGAAAAGGGGAATTTTTATGAAAAAACCTGTCAAATTTTTGCTTTGCTTGATTTTGTTTGCAATCATCGGATATGCTGCTGGGGCCGCAATCTACTTCTTCACTCAAGACAATGTTGAACTTGTAAGTGCCTTGACAACAGACTATGCTTACTATGGTGCTGCCGGTGGAGCAGTGATTGGAATTGTCTTCTTCATGATGACAAAACCAAAAAAAGTGGTCAAGGATGAAAAGTCAAAAGGAAAAACTGCAAGCGGAAACGAGATGGAACTTTCTTATGATGCACAATACCTTCCTGTTGACAAAATCAAAGACCAATTTGGTTTGATTTCAACAACATGGGCTCAACTTCCATCTTTGAAAAACACTGGAATTGTTTTCAGAAACACAATTGAAAACAACAAATACAACATCGCGATGAAGGACGAATATCACTGTTTGATCATCGGAACAACCGCTTCTGGTAAGTCATCTTTGGTGCTTCTCCCATCCATTCGAATTTATGCCCACTCAGGCGAAAAACCATGCATGGTCATCTCCGACCCTAAAGGTGAGCTTTTTGAAAAGACAAGCCGTGTGCTTGAGGACGAAGGATATCGTGTCATCACTTTAAACCTCCGTGACCCATTCTCTTCAACAAGATGGAACCCTATGGACCACGCGTTTGAACTTTATCACAAAGGCAAAAACTGCAAGAAGAACATAAAAAAGTGCTCAAATGGAACAAAACCAAAAGATGCCGGATATCGTGAAATCCCTGGCGAGACTTATGGACAAGAATGGTTTGGATTTGAAGGAATTGCCTATCCAAACGAAGATAGCCTCCGCGTGGCAGTCAACAGTGCCGAACAGGTTTATTGCGACCTTGCACAAAACGAACTTCGCGAAATCTGCAACACAATCGCTCCAAAATCAAGCGCTCAGGACCCCACATGGGAAGAAGGTGCTCAGGACTATTTGTATGGCTGCGCACTTGCGATGCTTGAAGACAGCTTAAATCCAGAACTTGGAATGACAAAAGAAAAGTTCAACTTCTATAACCTCTACAAAATTGCAACCTATCGTGACCCAGACGCTGAGGCTCCATTTGAAACAGTGAGGAAATATCTCCTTCAAGGGAGAGATGCCGCAACATCAAACGTTCCAAACATGACATCAGCCGTAATCAACAACTCTCCAAACACAACGAAATCATATTTGGGTGTTTTGAACGGAAAAATCTCATTCATGCAAGACATCGGTATTTCATATTTGACTTCAGAAAGCGACATCAGTTTTGACGACTTCACAAGCAAGCCAACAGCGTTCTACCTCATCATTCCTGATGATCGTGAAGAAAGACACAACCTTGCAATTTTGTGTTTGTCACAACTTTATAAGAGACTTGTTGACAAAGCAAACACTTGCCCAGGACAAAAGCTGCCAACTCACGTTTACTTCATCTTGGAAGAATTTGGTAACTTGCCACCAATTCCAAAGTTTGAATCAATGATCACCGTATCCCGCGGAAGAAACATTCTTTATGAAATGGCAGTGCAGTCCTACACCCAGCTTGAGACAAAGTATGGTGCAGACAAAGCAAAAACAATCATTGGAAACTGCAACGCTCAAATCTACATCGGAACAGACGACCAACCAACCCGTGACAGTTTTTCGAAAATGTGCGGCGAAGTTCAACTTCTTCACGAAGAGAAAAACACTTCAGTTTCAAAGAGCGACAAAGACAAAGATGGGAAGCAGACAAGCACAAGCACTTCAACACAAAGAACAACTCGTTCGCTTATCACACCTTATGAGCTTGGTCAGTTGAAATTTGGTGAAGTTATTGTCAAGATGTTCAGATATAATCCAATCAGAACAAACCTCACCCGTGTTGACCAAGTGCCATTCTTCTATAAGAAAAATGCAGAACCTCAAATTGGAATCATGAAGAGTTTGGACACTCAAAAAGTTTATTATGACATCAAAATGAGAAACAAGAAAGTTTTGAAACAATCTTCTCCATTTGATTTCTAACCAACATCAACTTTGTTAAAGGCACGCTTAAAAGGCGTGTCTTTTTTTGTTTGAAACTTTCCATTTTTTTGTGACAAATAGAATTTTAAAATCATAAAAGAAAGTATGGAAAACATTTATGATGATGAGCTTATGCCAGATAACTTTGAGCAAATCGCACGGGCGTATTCAAAATCTTTGAAAAAGAAAGGGTTTGTGTTCGTCCGCTTGGAGGAAGAGGAATTTAATTTGCTTTTGAGTGAAATCTCCGTTTTGCTTGAAAAGATGAAGGCTTGTTTGAAGAAATTAAACAAAGTGCTGGATTGCCGTGAACTTGAAGAACGGCTGAAAGAAACAAACTTTCTTCTGCAACAACAGTTTGAAATAAAAACTACACACCCTTTCAAGTGTGTAGAAAATGAAAATATGGCATTTTTGAGCCTGGTTTCTTTGGAAAATTTGCTTATGTTGAAACTTATGCTCCTTGCCGTCAAGAGCGGCGAACTGGAACTTTGCAACAAAATCGTCACTTCCATTGCCAGCGTGTTTGCAAACAGTTTTCCAGTGGAAGGTTTTAGAATTTCAACACAGAGAAATTAGCTCATCAAAAAGTCAGCAACATCTGGCAAGCAATCGTCAAGAGCTTCCAAGAAAACTCTGTTTTTTTCTGGGGTGTAAAGTGATGCCGTGTTTGAAATATTGACAAGGTTTTTTGGGTTGATTTTAAGTTCATCCACCATCCCCTCGCAAAGCAAGTTGCTTATCACCATGATGGCGTTGTCTTTTGTGATGTTTCCTCTTCTCATGGCTTCAGTCAAAACCTCTTCGTCATCAATCAATTCTTCAAGTGCCGAATTGAGAAAAAACTCCATTTTTTCAAGTGCAAATTCGTTGCCGTTTGCCCCTGCCAAAATTTGCCATGACATGTAATATTCAAAATTTGGTGCAAGCAAATCTGGCACACCCTTGTTGAAAAAGTATGCCACGCAGTCTTGAGCAATACAATTTCCAGAAAGCGCTTTGGTGCAGAGTTCGGTGAAAACATCAGCGAAATCCCCATTCTCCACGCTGTTGAGCACATCCTTTCTGTATTTAACAAATTTGTTGAAGGCTTCCTGCCTTTTTGTAAAATCTTTATAGTCCACTTGCGCATTTCAAAATTTGAAAAAACAAATTTTGCCTCCTTTTTTTATTGTAACGAAAATCGCGCAAAAAAACAAATATTTTTCTTGAAAAACAGCTTCATCAACAAAATTTTGAGGTTTTTTCTTTCTTTGCGGCGATATATGAATCCACAATCGCAAGTTGAACCATTGGAATTGCCAGAAGCACAAGGTCGAAAACCCCCGCAAGCAGCACAAAAACGATGTAATAAATTGCGGTCACTTCCAAAAACATATCAAAAAGAACGATAATGAAATACATTGTGCTCATTGCAATACAAATTGAAGCCATGGACAGCAGCACAAAGAAAAAGATGTTCCAGCGGTGTCCTTTGACAATCTCCTTGCTCAAAATCAAAACACCTTTTGCGTCTAGGTCTGAACTTTCGTGCAAGATGAGTGGTGCAAAGGCATAGTTTAATGCGCAAATTACGCCTGGTACAATCAAAAGACATGTCCAAAACAATATTGAAATCATTTTGACAACATAAACACAAAAGATTTTGACAATTTTCTTAACTGATACAAACAAATCTTCAAATCTATATTTTTGCCCACACTCTTTTTTGTGGATATATGCGAAAACCCCCACTTCAAAATATATGCAAAGCAAAATCGGCAGCGCAAGGTTTACGACCGGCAAAAAACAAGCAAGAAAAATTGAAAACAAAACAACGAGATTTGCCAGCACAATGTCGCAAACGGAGCGGTCTCCCGCAAGATATTCACTCACCATGCTTGACTTCCCCGTTTCCACGCGGTCTACAAAAGAGGTGTCAAATTCAGCAAAATTCTCAAAGCCCCGCTTCTTGCTCGGATCTTCTGCACATTCGACATTTTTTATCATCGCGCTCTTCGAAACGAGTCTAGATTTTTCGTAAACACTTTTTGGAAATTTCTCTATTCCATATTCTTTAATTTTTTGATTTTTCATATTAAATTTATGGACAAAAAAAAGACATTCAAAACAATGAATGCCTTTTTTGTTAAAGAATTGGTGAAAACAATCTAAAAACTGCCTGCAAAAACTTTGTCAACCATCTCTTCTTTTTGAAATAAACGATGTCTGCTTGCTTGCAGTTTTTCAAATCTTCACTGTAATATTTGCGATACTCCGCATTCAACTCTTGTGAATACATGATGACAGTGTCCTCAAAGTTGAGTCCAAATGAGCGCTGATCCAAATTGCAGGTGCCGATTGAAAGTTTGTTGTCATCTACCACAATCACTTTGCTGTGCAAAAAACCATCATAAAGGTATACATCTGCACCAAGTTCGACAAACTCTTTGAGATATGAGAGCGACACCCAAAAGATGGAATGATAGTCCGGCTTTGAAGGAATCATGATTTTCACTTTCACGCCACTTGCAAGTGCAATTCGAAGTGCGGACACAAACGATTCATCCGGCACAAAATACGG
Organism: Clostridia bacterium; assembly: GCA_017936585.1. GTDB lineage: Bacteria > Bacillota > Clostridia > Christensenellales > UBA1242 > Caccovivens. The sequence goes on from JAGBFI010000038.1 coordinate 90,496, forward strand.
CGTTTGAATGAGAATGCTCTCTTTCGCGTTTGCAATAAGTTTGATGAAAACCTCTTTGATTTTCTGCACTGGACTGTCAGGCCCAGACACCACAACTTGCATGTAAGCGTCTCCGCTTTTCACAACAGCAGGGAACAGCCCGTCTTCAATGTATTTTTGAGATGAGAAATTTTCTTTTTTGAGATATCTCCAATCGTTCAAAAACACCGTTTGAAGTCCATAAACTCCGCTTCCAACAATGCGCAAATGTGTGTCTCTCCAAGGGGAAACCCTTTTCTTTTTGCCCATGTGGTCGTCACGAATGTTGATCCCCCCCGTGTATGCCACTTTTCCGTCAATGACAACAATCTTTTTGTGATTTCGATAGTTCAATTTGAGATTTATCAAACGAATATGTGCAAAAGGCGGGAAAAACTCCGCAACCTCTCCCCCAGCTTTCTTCAGTTTTCTGAAAAAGCGTCTTGGGGCTCTCAGACAGCCAACAGAGTCGTAAATAAATCTGACTTTCACTCCTTCTTTGGCTTTTCTGATGAGCACGTCCATCACTCTTTTTCCGACTTCGTCATCAATAAAAATGTAATATTCCATGTTGATGCTTTCTTTTGCGGCTTCAAGGTCAGCAATAAGCGCCTCCACCTTGTCAGGGCCGTTTAAGAAAATTTGAACATCATTTGCGGGATACAAAATGCTTCCATAGTTGTAGCAACACTTGATTATCCCCTCATCATCTTTGAGTTTTTCTTTGATTTCGTCATTTGAAACAACAAATTTATTGATTGCTTCGTCATAGTCCACTTGATAAATCTTGTGATTTGCAATAAGCTTTCTTACGCGGATTGATAACCCACTGCCGAAGGCCATATACAAGATATAGCCTAAGATGGGCAAAAATGTGAGCACTGATGTCCAGCTGATGACACTTGAAAGTTTCTTTCTTTCAAGAAACACCATTGAAAGGAACAGCAGAAAGTTTAAAGATATGTATGCGATAAAAACCCAAAACCAAGCATTCATTCGCTCACCTCATCGCCAGCAATGGCGATTGTGAGATTGATAAGATAATACTTTTCACCCACAAGAACGTAGTATGTTCCTGTGTGATCTTCCATTTGAAGAGAAGCTGTGTATTTTCTCTCAAGCTCATTTCTGCTTTCGTTGATTTGGAAATATGCCACAGAATTGTCTGCTGAGCCTCCCACCAAAGTTTTCACCTCTGCATCCAAATTTGAAAGTTCAAATGATGTTGTTGCATCTCTCTCAGTGAAAAGAGTCTTTGCCTCTTCATAGAGATATAACTTTATTGCCACTCTTCTGAACGCAATTACTCCACCTTCCTTCAATCTGTATGAAATGAGAAGATTCTTGGTGAAATAGTTTGTTGTGCCCTCTGGCGCTGTCACTGTTGAGGATGTATCCCACATTGTCAAAACGCCGGAGGTTGAACGCTCTTCCACCATGATGAAAGCATTGCTGTTTGTTGAATCAATTTCTGTCACAAATGGAATTGTGCCATCAGTCCCAAGAAGAGCATTGATCGTTTCAGTGATGCCCCCTGCATTGATTGTAAGATCTCCACCAGTTGTGGTTGTTTTTTGAATGTATATTGATGTTGAATCAGTGCCATCTGGAATAACCTTGAAGTCAACAACAAACTTTGTGACTGCAGTTGTTCCGTCTGCCTTTGTTTCAACCATATAATATTCGTTGTCAGCAATGATTGTTCCAACTCCGATATTGAGGAATTGTTCCAAAACGACAGGCGATTTTGCTGTTTCTCCTGTGAATTTGAAGAACTTATATGTCGAGCCTTCAGTTTTGTTGTCAATCAGATTTTGCATGTCAAACTGAGCTTCACGCCCAATTCCAACCGCCTTTTCAATTATGTCGTTATAGACATAGAACTCAACGTCATAAACTTTTGCCTCGCCATCGGTTGTGCGTGCGAGATATGTTTTTTCGCTGTAGCCCACAGCTAAAGTCACGTTGTCCACTCCTTCGTTTGATTCAATTGGCATGATGCTTCCATCGGCTGAAAGCTCAAACCAAGTTGCGTCAGTTGCAAATTTTGATAAATCATAAGTTGTTGTTCCACTTGTGCTTTCTTTGATTGTCACAAATTTGCTTTCTTGTGTGTTTGTTGTGTACACAATCACCTCAGCTGTGAATGCTGCTGTTGTGTATGCACCACTCTTTCTTCCCGTTGCCACAACAGAAAGTGTGTAACTTCCCGCTGTTGTGAATGTGTGTGAGTTGAGATTGTTGAAATAAACTGCTGCGTCATCAATCTTCACAAGGTGATAGTTGATGTTTGTCATTCCGGCAACCACACTCAAATCGTCAAACATTTCATGGAAGTTTGCTGTTTCACCAACTGTGAACGCATAGGTCTTGTCTGAATCGTCATATGATAAGATGCTTGAAGTTGCAACATCTGATGTGTATTTCATTGTCCAATCACTTGGAATTGTGATTATATTACCCTCAATCACATAGCTTTCTCCTGCTGTGCCAGTTTCAGTTGAGTTTTCTCTGTTTGCCAAAGCAAGACGAATTGTTGAAGATGACACAAGGCTGAGAGATTTATCGTCTCCTCCATAATTTCCGTCATAGCCTGAAACCTTGACATAGACATTCACTGTGATTGTGTGTGTTTGAATGTTGAAGTTGCTTGTTGTTGTGATTAGTCCATTTTCGTCAATGAACGCAGAACCTGCACCACCAGACGAAGAGGTGTTGATTTCAAACACAAACTTATATGCTTCTCCAGCAGACGCTGCCAAAGTTTGTTTTACATCTGAAACATAATTTCCAAGTTCAACCTTTTCTCCCCATACTGCAAGAGGAATCACATAATAAGAGTCTGTGCCATTTGTCATTGTGTAATAATCTTCAACAAGAATGTCTCCATTCACTTGTACACCTGTTGCTGTTGCACTCTTAAAGATTGGATAAACCTCAAAGTCTTGTTTAACTTGATAAACTTTGTTTCCATTTCCATCCATCACAGCATCTATATTATAATAATCCAAGAAATACAACGTTTCTTTCTTATATCTTGAAGAGTTAAGTTCGGCAACATTTTCAACGCGAAGTTGCAGTCCGCCGCTATATCCCGAAATGCTGTTTCCTGTTGAGTCAATTTTTACATCCCCACCATTGTAAGCGATAATTGAATCAACCTTTGTTTCCTCGTCACCATTTTTGATTGTGTCTGAAACAACCTTGATGAAGAATTGGCTTCCTGACGAAAGGTTTTTGGTCAAGATTCCATCCGACATACTGTTTGTGATGCTTACATATTCTGTGATGTTGTATATCTTCTCGTTTGTGAGAGTGATGAGTTTAAGTTGAGTGCTGCCAATATACCAGTTTCCATCAGTTTCATTCTTTGCTGCACTTGCAAGGTCTGCGTTGTGAACAATAAATGAAACTGTTTCGTTTGGTCTGAGAGTCACTTCCAATGTGTCATTGAGCAAAGACCCACTTGCATAAGCCGCGTTCGTCACAGGGCTTGTGTCGTCCGCGATTTTTGTTGAAGCAAAGTAGTCTGTTGTTCTTTCCTTCTTGATTGTCACTGTTTGAGTGAGAACGCTGATGTGATTAAAGTTGTCAGTAATTGTGATTTTCATTTGAACATTTGCAAGTTCTCTGCCAGTGCCAAACAAAATTCCGTTGATGTAAGGAACCGTAAATGTATGGTTGTCTGAATTGTAATTCTCGCCATTGTAAAGCTTGTAATCCCCGTCTTCTGCCACAACATATGAATATGTTGAAGATGTGATGAGTGAAGCTGTTTTAGCACTGCCTCTTCCACTTGTTGATCTGTAAGTTCCTTCAACATTTGATCCACCAATCCATGTGTCTTGATAATAGAAGTCAACGTATTTAACTTTGATGTTGTTCAAGTTTGAAATCATGCCATATTCTTTTGCTGAATTTGTGTCAATTGCCAAATAGTCATTGTTGAACGCATAGGCATCAATTCCACGCAATTCGACATAATTTGAAACATTGCTCATCGCTTCTGAAAGAGCCCCGTATTCGCCAGCAACATATGTCTGTGTGAGAGTTTCCTTTGCTTCGAATAAATCTCCACTTCCAGTGCCATATTTCACCGTGTAAGTTGCAAGTGAAGCTGGAGTGTCTGAGTCATCCGTCTTGTTCTTGCTCACACTGATTTCAAGTCTGATTTGTGCACCAGCAAGAGTGTCTCCAACGATTGGAGTTATGATTGCATAACCTTCTGATTTGTCAGCATGCTGCAATTTCCAACCTGTTCCACTTCCATTTATGTTAATATTTCCACCTGTCCATATTTCATCTCTGAAAACAACATCGCCAGCCATCACTTGTTTGATTTCATCATTTCCATCCAATGTTACGGCTTGTGTGCCCCCAGTCAATGTTGCTGTGATTCTAACATTTCCAATTTTTGCGTTTGTTTTTGATGAACTTGCTTCGTCAACATCGTTGTTTGCAACCAAACTGATGCTTAAAACATCGTTCTCTTTGTCGTAGGTGAAGATGTCATACATCACGCCATTCGTTGACTTTGTTTGGTTGACTATTTGGAATCTTGTTCCAACTGCCAAACTTTCACCTTCTGTCAAAGTGAAACTTCTCATTGTGTTGATTTGTGGATTAAGCTCACCGGTCACTGTGATATAGAATCTTGCCTTGTAGCCATAATCATTTTCAAAGTCAATGTAGAACTCTTCTTCACCAAGGTCAAGCTGGTCAAATGTGATAGACAATTTGTCAGCTGACTCAACTTTTGTTCCTGTGTAATCAGATGCTGTGGTCAGTTTCACAATATTTTTATATGTGAATGTGCTTGCCACATTTGTGCTTTCATTGCCATACATATGTGCAACAATTGCACTCTTGCTTCCTGTGTTGCTGTTGTTCCAAAGATTGAATGTGTATGGGCCAGTTCCTTCGCAAACAATCTTATATGGAGCATTTTTGTTGCTCATGATTGACTGACCTTCCACAACAAGGTCATCATCTCCACCGTTTGTTCCTGCAGTTGAAGAAATGCCCTCGCTGAATGTCATTGCTGATTTTGGCATAACTTTAAACAGCAAGTTGTGTGATTTTTCAACTGTAAAACCAGAAGAAATTTCAACTATATAAGTGAGTCTCATCATCACAAAGTTGCCATCATTGCTTGCCCCTTGTGCACGGATGAGATAGTCAACGTCTGTTTCGTCAGTTGAGTGTGTTGCTCCGGAAATTGTGAGATAGTTCTTCGTCACATCCCCAGCTGTGCCAACACTGCCGTCACTCAATGTTTGTCCAGCTCTTGGGGTCAAACCAGAAGCATATTTAATTTGTTTTTCGTCAACCGTTTGAAGTGTTGAGGAAAGTTCGTTGTGAATGTCATAGGCCGTTTTTGTCAATGAGTCTGTTTCTGAATTTTCAATCTTCATGTCATCAAAACCATAAATCTTCAATGACAATTTTGCACCTGAGTCTTCAACCATATCTTTTGTGTAGTACGCGTTGTTCTTGACACTCTTGATTCCAAATCCGCGATAATAGTCAAGCAAACTCACGAATTGTTGGTCTGCGTCAACTTCAACATAAGTGCGGGTTGTCACGCTGTCGGCATTGCCGGAAACTGTGAAGTCAACTGTGAGATATACATTATACACACTGCCCGTCTCGATGATTGGATCTGAGCCATAGCCAATTCCAATCTTGTAGGTCACATCCTTTTGGAAATCTTCCTCTGAAAGTGTGATTTCTGAAGCGTTGACATAGTTTGCACTTGTTGTGCTTGCTGCATCCGTGTTGTCAACTTTCAAAAGTTTGAGATTTGCGTTTGCACCAAGAAGAACTCTCTTGCCGTCAGCATATTTTGCCTCAATTCTTGCTGTCAGACGTGGTGCTGTTTCAAAGATGTCCGCTTCAGCCTTCACACCCTCAGAATCCTTCTCTTTTGCAAGAGTTTCTGTTGTGTATGCGGCTTGATATGTGAAGCCTTGCAATGATTTTCCAAGATCAATGTTTGTGAGAGTGTTGCTTCCTGTTGCAGAAATTTCAATGATTTCATATGTTCCTGCATTTTCAAAACGCAACCAATATGTTGAGCCCGCTGCAACACTTGACTTGAATGCATATTGTAAAATTCTGTTTGAAGCAAAGATTTTTGCTTCTGATTGTTGTTTCAAATCTTCCGCATAGATTGTTTCTTTTGCGTTTTCATATGTTGGAGCGTTTTGTTCGATTGAAATCACGCTTCCTGCCACAACAACCACTTTGTAGGTTGTTGAAACTTGATTTACGATGATTTCAAAGTCAACGCTTCCTTCACTTTCTGCATTGACAAGTTCAAACACAAGTGAAACATCAAAAGCTTCACTTCCAGCTGCAACATGTCTGAGGATGTTTTTGTCAGAAGATGTTTCTGTGATGATCTTGCCATTTGCTGTGAGATTTACATTTGAGATGTTTGAAACATTGATTGTCCAAGCTTGAGTGATGTCGCCGGCTGCCGCAACAGTTGTTGCCTCCACTCTTGCTTTGCTTGAGAAGTCCGCATTGCTTCCAAAGAATTCTGAAATTGTTGCAGATTTATACGTCCCGTCTGAAAGCGTTGTTGCAATATATTCAACCGCACTCTCTGAAATACCGTCTGGCATTGGATAGTTTTCTTCCAAATTCACGTTCTTTTCAATTGTGTAAGCATAAACCAAAGACGATTCAAACACCACAACTGTTTCTTTTCCACTATTGAACAAACTCTTAATTGTATATGTTCTGTCCGCTGTTGTTGTGCTTGCAACATTGTCAGGTGTGAACTTCACTTCTGAAGCATAGATTTCAACTCCATCGCCGTCTGTTCCAGTCACGAACATAAATTCTGTACTGCCAACATTCGTAAACTTGGCAATTTGAGTTGCCACATTCTCAACAGAGAGTGTCACTTCCTTTCCACCATATTGAGATGCCTTTTCTCTGTAGATGTTTGACTCTGTGTTGTTGAAACTTGCTTTCACTGCGATTGCAAAGTTGAATGAATAATATGTTGTTGCGGTTGTTTCCTCACCAGTTGCTGCATCAGTCTCTGTGTGCTCCGCTGTGATTGTTGCTCTGAAGTTGAAGGTTGTGTCTGCCGTCAAGTGAGCGAACTCAATTGTGCTGCCGTCCCAAGTTGTACCTTCCGTGATTTTGAAGAGCGTGTTGATTGAAATATCGTTAAGTTTCACATCATCTGTGTCTGTGTTTTCAACCTGAACTCCAATGATTGTTTTGTTTCCATCATTGTTTAAGATATCCAATGTTTTGAAGAGTTTTGTTTCATCTGTCCCGCCAAAATGATAAGTCTCTCCACCAACAAATCCTTCTCCAATTTCAATTTTGTAATAACTTGTGATTGTCAAAACAAGTTTGAACACTCTCTTTTGAGATGTGTAGAAGCCTATTTCAACGGTCTTGTCTGAATCCACGCTTTCTGCTGGTTGAATTGTGATTTGCGATGCACTGTCGCCTGTCACTGTCACCGCGCTTGCTTCATCCACAACATAATATTCATAATCTGTCACAGGTGCGGTTGTGTTGTTTGTCTTTATGCTGATTGTTGATGTGAACAAATATTTTCCGCTGTCTGCTGGGATTGTTGCTGCAAAAGTTGTGTCATCTATTTTTGTGAGTGTCACACCATCACCAATTATGCTACCCTCATCATCAACTTTTGCGTTTGTCAATGTTGGGATATAGTTGCTTGACTGGTTGAAATTGAAGGTGTAAGTCAAATCGCCACCAATCAATTCTCCACCTGCAACAAAGTGCGTTTTTGTGATTTCAATTGTTACTTTTTGAGTTGAATCCGTAAGTGAAATTGCAAGAATTCCGTTTGTAAGGCTTTCTGCATCATATGTGATGTAAGAGCCATAGTTTGTCATTTGTGTGCCGTTTACAAACACTTATGAAATTTCATAAGTTGCAGAAATGTCCTCTGCTGTCACACCAGTATTGAATGTTGGAGCAACAAAACGAGTTCCAGTTTTGTTTGCACTGTTTTGTGCTGTAAATTCCTCTTCCAAGTTGATCACATATTGATATTCAACTGCTGCGTCATAATAGAGCGATGAACTGTCAATATATTCTGCCACGCCTTCGTCAGCGCTTGCATATGGATATTCCACATTCCCCTTTTCAAAACTTGGAACAATCCTGATTCTGTAATAGCCTTCATAGGTTGCTTTTGTGCTTACAATTCTAATCTTCAAAACGATATGTTGAGCCGTCACAGAATTTTCAAGATGGTTGATGTAAAGTTGCCCAATCTTGTCAGAAGCATCAACATAAACCTTCTTTGCATAGTCTCCGCCTGAAACGATGTCCCAACTGATGTTTGGAGTGTCACTGCTTTCATAATAGAAACCATAAACTTGTTTGCTGTCGAAATCTGATGAGATATCGCCTACTGCATGAACAACTTTATATTGTTGTCCTGCGAGGAGTTGTTGATATACATCAAACGCTTCCAATCTTTCCAATGAACCAATCAATGTGTCAAAAGTGCAGTCTCCAAACACGTTGAATTCCAACCCACTTGCTGTGTCTGGAAGTTCACCGTTGTTGTAACACACAAACTTGTCTCCAAGTGCGCTAACAATCACATTGATGTCAACAACAACTGTAAGCGACTTGCTTGTTTTGTCTTGCAAAACAGCCGAAATTTTCAAATAGTTGCCAGTTGCGCTTACAAAACTTGAAGTCAAAGTCTTTGCTGTGATTGCGTTCCCAGTCTTGTCCATAAATCCAACCGCTTCTTCAATTGTAAAGCCTGTTCTTGGGCTGTATTTTTCACCAGAAACCATCAACATATATTGTTCTGCTGATGTGCCATAACTTACTGTTTCAACTGAAGAACCATCATTGTTTGTGATGATTGCATCAATTGTTGTGCCATAGCCAGCTAAAATTGTAAATGCAAGTCCAGTTTGAACATCACTCTTTTCAATTGACTTTTGACCATCCTGTGCCACCTTCATCTTTATGACGTTGAATGCTTCATTGTCTTTTTCAACTGCAAATGATTGTTCAAATGTTTCGCCGAGTTTCAAATAAAGTTCTTCAGCCGTTCCGAAGCAGAAATAATAATCCGCTGTGGCTGTGCCTGCCGCATTTGTGCCAGTCACGCCCAAATATCTTGTACTTGATGTGTTTGCAAATGTCAAGCCTGTCATTGAAATTTCTGTAAGTCCATCAAAACTACCGCTTGCAATGTAGTCCGTTGCCTTATAGAACTTATAGAATGACTTAATGTAAGCGTTGTCTGTTGCAATGCCTGACAAATCCAAATATGGCTTCCCTGTAAGGCCAGAAACCTCTTCCTTCATGATGATGTTTGGATTTACATAGAGCGTGTATTGTGCTTGCAGTGCATATGAAGAGTTCACTCCATAATAAACCGTCAAATTGACTGTTTGGAACTTGTAGACATCGGCAATTTTCAAAATGATTTTGCTTTCGCCGGTCTTTGCATCCACCCTTTCTTCCAAAGTGCAGATGTCACTTCCGCCATTATAGAACACTCCCGTTGCACTTGATGTCAAATCTAACCCTTTGAGTGCTGCAGCCCAAGAATATGCGTTGTTTGTTTTTGGAGAGAAGTTTGTGAACTCATCCAAATCATATTCCATTCCTCCAAACACTCCAGGTGTGAGATCGTTGTTGCTGTTGACAAGAAATGTGCTGTTTGCTGAATAATATTTCTCAAAGTTTGGAGTTGCTGTCACATCTTTCAAGCATTCAAATTCATATAAAATGCTGAAGAGTGCTCCGTTTTCGTCAGTCACGCTAAATTTGATTGTTGTGTTTTCCTCAAATGGCTTCAAAATCACCATGTTTGTCAGTTCTTCTGAAAGCCATTGGTCAATCGTCTTGGTTTCATATTTGTCACCCACACTGTTGAACGCAATCATCTTCATCAAGTCTTCTTTTGCGCTTGGGCTTAAGTTGCCAACATAGTCGCTGTCAAGTTTGATAATCAATTTTTCTTGCTCTGTTGCATCTTGTTTATAAACCGCCAAGTGATCTTTCAAAGTGATTGTGTTGCCAGCAGTCACAAATTTTGAGACTTTCACCGTTCCAGTGTTCATCTTGCCGTTGACGATGTTTTCAATAAGTGGGTCTGTTGAGCCAACAAAATTTGATGGGTCTCGCAAAACTTTCTCAACGCCTTCGCTCACAATGTCAAATTCAAATCTTTCCGTTGCAAGGAATGTTTGTGTTGCGACATTGTTGTCGAATGTGTAGATAAGACTGTCGTCCACTTTGTCTACAACATAAACAGAAAGATATGTTGTCACTGACTTTCCTTTTGTTGATGGAATTGTCTGCAAACTTTCAAGCTTTGTATCAAATTCAAGCACTGATGTTGAGGCCTCGCCACCTACAGCTGTTTCTTCCACAAAGCGAACAGTGTAAAGGTCTGCAAAACCATCAATTTCTTGCCCGAATTGATCAACAAGTTTGAATGAGAGCAGTTTGTTGAGTTCACCAATAACAGTTTCCGCTTTACCTTCAAAAGTCTTCGACCCCCAAACAACTTTCATACCCTCTGATGTGATGCTGACAGAAATCTTGTCTGCAAGGCCGTCTTTGTCAAGGTCGAGTTCAGCAAGAGATTCTTTATACGCCCCAACAATTTCAACAGGTTGTTGATAATAGATGTTGAAGTGGTCAAGTCTGTTTTCTTCTTCCGCTTTTACCATATCGTCAACATATACAATTTGTTGAGGGAATTTCTCTTTGCCGTCATCATAGATAAGTTTAAGTTTGATGTGTGTGCCGAGGTCAAGTTTATATCTGTTTTCTTTATACAAATTCGAAAACTCTTGCTCAGAAATTGTGAGGTCACTTTCAAAGGTGATAACGTTTCCTTCTGCCTTAACCTTTTTAAGCCCGTCCATTGTCACAAAGTTATCAATCTTTGTTCCCGTGATGTCATAACATTCCACATAAAGTTTGTCGTCACGATATGCTTGCTCGAGTTTTTCTTGATCGCCTTCAAAGTTGTCACTCTTGAGATTCAACTGCATCTTGATCATTGTTTTTTGTGCATAACTGTCGTTTCTGTTGATTGCTGGGATGTAATATTCTCCATTTGCATCAGCCTCCACGCCGTCTGCAAAGAAGAATCCTGTTTGCATGTTTTTGATTGACAAAGCACTTTCAACTGTCACCATTTTTGGTGTGCTTACATTGACAATTTGATAAGCACCGTTTGAAGTATAATATGGAGTCGTTTTGTCAGCATGAGTTCTGATTGTTGCAGCAATCACTTTTGCAGATTTTGCAAAGCTTCTTGTTGCAATCAATGTGTCGCCATTGAGTTCATAAAGCATATATCCATTATCTGTTGGAGTGTCCAAAATTCCGATTGTGTTGCCACGATAGTCAGTCTTATACAATTTTCCGCCCTTGTTTGGGAAAACAGTGTTGATTGTTTGTGCATCAACATTTTCATCCGCATCAAACAAGAGGAAATATTTGACTGTTTTATATACATTATTTTCATTGATTTTGTTCAAGTATTCCGATAGATGTTCTTCTGCAAAATTTGGCTCGCCGTTGTCTTTGTATGTGATGTCAAGTTTGATTGTTGCTGTGCTCCAAGATGGGTCTTCTTCATAGTCATGCTCAATCACAGACACAGAAACCTTTCTCTCCCCCTTTTCTTCGTCATCACTGAACTCAAAAAGGTTCACAAGTTTGCCCTGTGCGTCTTCATAGAAGAAGTTGATTCGAAGCTCCAATGTGCCAGCCGCTTGTGTTGCCTCAAATTGCCAATAATAATCTTTTGCCTCAGCCACCTTGTTGTTTGGAAGCAAATAATATGAAACAGCATCGGTTAAGGAGTAATCCTTTTTCGCGTCATAATCCTCTTCTGAAAGGACTGCCGCCCCAGATGATTTGTCAACCTTCACAACTCTGCCACCAGTCACAACCAAGCCTTTTGCTTCTGGCATCAAAATTCCAAAATTGCCAAGCATGCCAGTCAGTTGAACACCGTTGATGTCGCGAACATCCAATTCCAAAGTCGCGTCACCTGTGCTTGAAACTGTGGTGAGTCTGTAATCTTTGTCAACATAGATTGTTTTGAGTGTTGTGTTCTCCACCCCAACCTTAACTTTGCTTGCGTCAAGGTCAACGTCCTTAACCTGTACATTCAGCTCATATGGCTCAACGCACGCAAGTGGATTTGTTGAAAAATATCCAATCAAAGCATCATTGAGTTCTTCAGGATCGTCCGCGAGATCTTTAAAACGCTCCAAAATCTGCCAGCGATAATATGAATTTGAGAAAGTGTATGCTTTTATTGTGTCAGTTTCAATTCCACTGCTTTTGTTTGCTGTAAACTTTCCTGTTTCCCAGTTGTAGGAAATGAAAGTTCTTGAATAATCAAAGAAGACTTCTTTGTTTTTCTCTGAGTTTGCAAATATGTATTGCCCCTTTTCAGGTGTGAAAGCCACATCAACCGTAAACTCGCTGCCAACAACCACGCTTTGAGCCTTTCCAGTTTGACCATTGATGGATGCTTCAATTTGTTCAACCGGAACATCCACATTGATTGTGATTTCTACCGGTCTTTTCATAACATTTTCTGAGGTCGCCTTGATGACCGTTGTTCCGCCAACCGCGACATCTCTCCCAAGCGTGCTGTTATAATCTTTCTTGACAACAACATCAAAAGGTTTTCCAATCACCCATTCTTTTGGAATTTCAATGATTCCATTTGTGATTTTGCCGTCATATTCATCCGTCTTGTCCGTAAGAGAAAGAGTAATTTTCTTTTCCGTCACGTCCTCAGTTGTGGTGTCAACAACAATCTGGAAGTTTTCCGCAACATAAAGCTGCCCATTTTCTGCCGTGTACGCCATATTGTCATTTTCTGTATCCAGCGAAAGAGAAATATCCTCTGGATAAACAACCTTGTCATCAAACATTCCTGAAAGTAAAAGCCCGAGTGCGGTCGCACCAGCCACCACAATCATCCCTGCAAAAACCAACCCTATGGACGCCCAAAGACTTAAAACTTTTTTACCCTTTCTCATAAAAACTCCACATTTGTTTGCAAACAAGTTTTCCTACTTTTGAGATATTGTTTGCTTTTTCGACAAATAAATACTTTTTAAGTTGTTTCCGTCACATCTTTTTTTGAAGGCGAAAACCGCACGCACAAAAATTAAAGCAAAAATTATACTTGATAATTTAAATGTAATTTATCACAATTTTATTTTAGCATTTTTTGTCAATATTTCGCAACTAAAAATTAAACAAATATTCATAAAATAAATAAATTTATTTTCTTTAAATTTTTAACTATTTTTTGTCGCATTTTTCGAAATAAATTTAAAGCATCAAAAAGGTGATTTTGGGTTGACAGAATAGGCAAAATCATTTATAATTAGGCTATGAACACGAATTTGGAAATTTACAACTTCTTAAACCTCATAAATCCGAGACTTGGCAGACTGTATAAGAAAACCGTCCGTTCTTTTTTGCCTGACAATTTTTCCCCAACTCAAGAACAAATCAAACAAATTTTCATTCTCAAGAAGTTGGAAAACAAAAAAGCGTCACCACAATTTATTTTCAATGATAAAAAAATAATAAAAAAGCATTTCAAAAATTCACTTAAAAATTGCAAAAAAATTGCAAAAAACTTAAAAAATAGTGAGAAAAATAATAAAATTGATATTTTTGATTTAAATTTTTATATCAATTTAAGAATTGCTTTAACGGAAGATTTAATCAAAAATTTCAAAAATCATGACTTTGACGAAATGGAAGCTTATCAAGAAATTTTCAACCTCAACCCTGTGTTTGGAGAACTTCTTAAAGAGCTTTTTGAGGAAGCTGTTGACCTAGAGCTCCTTCTTGAAAACATTGATGTCAAATGTGAAATTTCTTATCTTGAAAAAATTACACTTTTGGAAAAAGCAGCAAAGAAAAAGAGTAGCAAAAAGTTGAAAGAGGATGCTGAAAGAGAAATTGTAGTCCTGGCAATGAAAGAGATCAAAAAGAAGAAAAATTCAACAAAAACCACTTCAAAAACAGCAAAAAAACTTGAAAAAAGTGAAAACACAGTCAAAAAGCCTGAGAACCCTGCTGCAACGGAAGATAAAAAGAAGACAAAGCCTGAAGAAAAAATTGAGACAAAATTCGAAAGAAAAACCGAAGTAAAAAAATCTGAAAAAACATCAGACAAAAAACCTAAAATCAAGCCAGAAAACTTGACTGATGCAAAAACAACAAACAACAAACACAAAACAACATCAACAAACAAGGAGAAATCATGATTCAAGCAATAAACGTTTCGCTGGCGTTCGGCGGCAGAACCTTATATAAAGATGTAAATTTGAAATTCACAAAAGGAAATTGTTACGGCATCATTGGTGCAAATGGCGCTGGAAAATCAACATTCCTTAAAATTTTGACGGGCGAAATTGAGCCAAACACTGGCGAAATTGTCATCACACCAGGCGAAAGAATGTCCGTTTTGGAACAAAACCAAAACAAATATGACAATGAGACCGTTCTTAACACTGTACTTCTTGGACACAAGCGCCTTATGGAAATTCAAAAAGAGAAGGATGAGCTCTATGCAAAATCTGATTTTTCTGACGAAGACGGCATTCGCGCCGGAGAACTTGAAACAGAATTTGCCGAACTTGGCGGATGGGAAGCTGATGGCGAAGCAAAGACTCTTCTTCAAAATTTGGGTGTTGACGAAAGCCTTTTCTATGAACTTATGTCAACTTTGGATGCAAAAATCAAGGTGAAAGTGCTTTTGGCACAGGCTCTTTTTGGAAATCCAGACATTCTCATCTTGGACGAACCAACAAACAACTTGGATTTCAAAACAATTCGTTGGCTGGAAAATTTCTTGCTCGACTTTGAAAACATCGTCATCATCGTATCCCACAATCGTCACTTTTTAAACAAAGTCTGCACACATATCTGCGACGTTGACTTTGGTGAAATCAATATGTATCTTGGAAACTACGATTTCTGGTATGAAACAAGCCAGCTCCTTTTGAGACAATCAAAAGAACAAAACAAGAAAGCGGAACAACGCGCCAAAGAACTTAAAGATTTCATCGCACGTTTCTCAGCAAATGCTTCAAAATCAAAGCAAGCAACAAGCAGAAAGAAGGAACTTGAAAAACTTACATTGGAAGATTTCAGACCATCTTCAAGAAAATATCCTTATGTTGACTTTAAATATGAACAAGAAATTGGCAAAGAAATTTTGAAAGTGGAAAAACTGAGCAAAAAAGGAATGTTCAAAGACCTTTCTTTCACCGTTGAGCACGGACAAAAAATTGTTTTTCTTTCTTCAAACAGCATGGTTTTAACAACACTTTTTGACATCTTGTCAGGAAAGGAAGAGGCTGACAGCGGAGAAGTCCGTTTTGGAAAGACAATCAAATATTCGTATCTTCCACAAGATAACAGAGAATTTTTTGATGGATGTCACCTCTCAATTGTTGACTGGTTGAGACAATATTCAAAAGACAAAACGGAAAGCTATGTGCGCGGCTGGCTGGGAAGAATGCTTTTCTCAGGAGAAGAAAGTTTGAAAGAAGTCAATGTTCTTTCCGGTGGCGAAAAAGTGCGTTGTATGCTTGCAAAAATCATGCTTGAAAGCGGAAACTTCTTGATGTTGGATGAGCCAACCAACCACCTCGACCTTGAAAGTATTACCTCTCTCAACAAAGGAATGATAAACTTCAAAGGCGCAATGCTGTTTGCGACCGGAGACCAAGAAATCATTGAAACCGTTGCAAACAGAATTATTGATATTGTGGATGAAAACACAATCATTGACAAGCAAATGTCATATGAAGAATATATGGAAAAATTTAAGGCTTAACAGCCTTTTTTCTTTTTCCATTTTGACTGTCAAATCGTTGCTTTTTTGTCGTTTTTTGTTATTTTACATTTTTTTCACATATTTAGAATTTTTATATCATTTTTTTGATAATTTCCTGATATTTTTCATCGCTTTTTGGAAACTGCCTATTGACAAAACTCTCATCTGTGATATAATCAAAAAAGGGAAGGAAAAAAAGATGGAAAATGAACGTATAACAGCTCAAGATTACATTGATTTTGCAAAGGAACTTGCCGGTCAAGGCGGGCTTTTGAAAGAAAATGAGCCAAGAACACACGAATGCATTTTGAATGTGCTTGTCAACAGCAAAAATGAAGAAGACATCAACTATGTGTTGGACGTTGTAAACAAGTATGCCATACTTGCCAAATTTGAGGATTATGACGAAGCTACATCCAACAACCTTAGTTTCCGCGAATTGAATTTGACCGAAATTCCAAAGACAAAATCTGCAGTTTTGCATATTCTTTCTGTTAAAACAGTCCGCGACAAAAAAAAAGCTACCCAAGTGGAAAAAGCAAAAGAAGCGAAAAAACCTATTCAAGCAGAAAGAACGAAAGAATAAATCCTTGAAAAATCATATAAAAACATTAAAAAATCACCAAAAATGGTGATTTTTTTCAAATGGAGGATTTTATGCAAATTACACGCTTTTTGAACTAAAAAGAAATTTTATGTAATTGGCAGTCAGAAACCGACCACCATTTTTTGCAATTAGAATATTCTGAAGCAGCATCTTCTGCATTGGTTACATCTGTTGCAGCAGCATCTGCCACTGTCATCTTTTTTGTCATCATGTTTGTCATATCCACTCTTGTGTGAAGAATCTTTCTTATCATCGCAATCATTTTCAGGTTTTCTTGGATAATCGCAGTGGTCTTTTTCTTCAAAACAACCACAGCTGCATTCACAACATTTTTTCTCTTCTTTTTTGCAATCGTCTTTTTTATCGTCTTTTTTGTCGTCCTTCTTGCATTCATCTTTCTTGTCATCTTCTTTCTTGCAATCCCACTTCAATTCTGGTGGAAAGTTGTATGAAATTGATTGTTTGATTTGAATCCAAGAACCATCTTTTCCTTCAAGCTTTTTCTCGTCTTCAAAATCGTGTGGACGTTTTTTGAAGCCGTAGCTCTCCGAACTGTATCTCTTTTGATCCATAATTTCTCCTTAGTTTTTCAGAATGAATGCAAAATTTTCATCTTGCAGGTTCATTCAAAATCAGCCTATTCAAAACCTTACAAAAAGGTGCTTGAAAAGAGTTTAACTCAACTTTTTTTGCAAATTTTTCTTCGTTTTTATTTGCAAAGAAAAATTTGTTTGTGATATCCTTTTCTCGAGAGGATTTTTATGACAATAAACACAACATTGATTTTGGTTTTAGGCGTATTTTGTTTTTTTCTGCTTCCTTTTTTGGTTTGGTTTTGTTGCAAAAATGAAAAATTGCAAAAAATTCTGACACTTGTTTTCTTTTGTTTATATCTTGTAGTTCTTTTCATTGGCGTGTTTGCAGAGCTTGATATCAATTCAAGTGTCGTGTCATTCAAATTTGATTTTGTCGGCACTTGGTGCAGCAAAACAATCAATTTTACCTTCTCAAACATCACAACATTTGATCTTGTCATCAACCTCGTCATGCTTATTCCAGTTGGAATGTTTGTATTCTATCTTTCCATAAACAAAAAGCCAATGACAAAAATAATTCTTTTGCTTGCATTCGGTCTCCTTGCCGGAGTTTTCATTGAGACGCTGCAATTCATCTTGCCAATTCAAAGGTCTGTTCAGTTCAGTGACGCCATTCTCAACATGATTTCAACCTTAATCGGTGGGTTGATTGCCTGGGATTATCTGTGGGTAATCAGCAAACTTCGCAAAAAGAATTAAACCATCCCCTTTAAGTTATGCCTACCTTTGTTTGTGTAAAAAAACACGGAAAACCTTAACAAGCACGAATTCTCAGCAGAATAGAAATTATACAACGAATAAGTAAATTATAATTAACACGGCTGTTTTTTGAAGACCAAGCAGTTTTATCCGGTACGACATTTGAAGAACTCTCCACCCTCTGATGTTTTTGCGAAAGCTCTTTCAAATCAATTTGAAAAGTTTGAAAATCATGATAACATTAAGATTGAACAAAGTTGATTATATATTAAGGAGAAAAACAGTGAACATTTTTAAAAGTTTATATTGCCGAAGCTTTCAAGGCGTTTTCAGAGCCATACTTCCAGTTTTGCCATATCGCGAACCAACGCTTTTATCCAGCGATGCAGAGGTTGTGGAGGTGTTGAAAGGCAAAAATTGCAGCAGCGTTTTGCTTGTCACTGACGAAACTCTTCGAAAACTTAAACTGACACAAAGTTTGGAAGAAAAAATTAAGGAAAGCGGAATTTTGCTTTCAGTCTATGACGGAACAGTTCCAAATCCAACAACTCAGAATGTTGATGATGCCTTGAAAATTTACAAAGAAAACGGCTGCAGTGCACTGATTGCTTTTGGCGGCGGTTCTGCAATGGACTGCGCGAAGGCCGTTGGCGCAAAAGTTGCAAAGCCAAAAAAGACTCTCAAAAAGATGAAGGGTGTTTTGAAAGTCAGAAAGAAGATTCCTCTTTTGATTGCTGTTCCAACAACAGCGGGAACAGGCAGCGAAACAACCTTGGCAGCTGTCATCACAGACAATGAAACGAGGCATAAATATGCCATCAACGATTTCCCTCTCATTCCGCACTATGCACTCTTGAAAGCAGCGTTGACAGTCAATCTTCCGAAACATATCACTGCAACCACCGGCATGGACGCTTTGACACATGCCGTTGAGGCTTTCATCGGGCGAAGCACAACAAAGAAAACAAGAGAGAAGGCATTGTCTGCAACAAAAACAATTTTTGAAAATTTGCTTGAGTCATACAACAATGGGCAAAACTTGCAAGCGCGTCAAAATATGCTGCAAGCGGCTTATGACGCTGGGATTGCTTTCACACAATCATATGTTGGCTATGCTCATGCAATCGCCCACTCCTTGGGAGGAAAATATAACGTTGCTCACGGCCTTGCAAACGCAGTGATTTTGCCATATATGCTGAAGACCTACGGCAAAAAAATTGACAAAAAGCTGTGGAAGATGGGTGTCTACTCGGGACTTTTTGATGCGTCCACCTCAAAAGAAAATGGGGCAAAAATCTTCATCAACAAGATTGAAGAATTAAACGCCGCCATGAACATTCCAACCAAGATTGAAGAAATCAAAGAAGAGGATATTCCTCAACTTGCAAAAACTGCAGAAAAAGAGGCAAACCCTCTTTATCCCGTGCCAAAACTTATGACTGCAAAACAACTTGAAAAGCTATATCATCAAATTTCCAAGTGAGGTGAAATTATGGATGAAAGACACATTGAAAAACTGATTGACTCCCAAAGGATTTTTTTTCAAAGCGGAGCAACCCTGTCGGTGAAATTCCGAATTGAAATGCTCAAAAAGCTGCGTGACGCCGTCAAAAATCATGAGCAAGAAATTGCTGCGGCGCTTACCGCCGATTTGGGCAAAAGCTATTATGAAGGATATATGTGTGAAATTGGTTTGGCATTGACAGAAATCAATTACATGATTCGTCACACCCGCAAGTTTGCCAAAAAGCACAAAGTTCGCACCCCCATCACGCAGTTCCCGGCAAAAAGCTATCAGCTGCCAGTGCCCTTTGGCAATGTTCTGATTATGAGCCCTTGGAACTACCCTTTCCTACTTACGATTGCCCCGATTGCTGATGCAATCGCAGCAGGCAACACGATTGTCGTCAAGCCAAGCGCCTATTCACCAGCAACAAGCAGCGTGATTGAAAAAATCATCAAGGAAACTTATCCTTCTGAATATGTTTCAGTTGTGATGGGCGGACGAAAAGAAAATGTCAGCCTGCTGGAACAAAAATTTGATTTTATATTTTTCACCGGAAGCCAAAATGTCGGCAAGGAAGTTTTGAGACATGCTGCCGAAAATTTGACTCCTGTCGCTCTTGAACTTGGTGGAAAAAGTCCTTGCATTGTGGACAAAACTGCAAATATAAAAACTGCCGCAAAACGAATTGTTTTTGGCAAATTCATAAACTGCGGACAAACTTGCGTGGCGCCAGACTATGTTCTGTGTGACAGCGAAATTAAGAATTCTCTGGTCAGCGAAATCAAAAAACAAATCCGCCTGCAATATGGAGAAAATCCTTTGCAAAATCCCTCTTTTGGAAAGATTGTCAATGAAAAGCACTTTGAAAGGATATGCTTTCTGATCGACAAAAAAAGGCTTGTCGCTGGTGGCAAAACCGACAAGGAAAAACTCAAAATTGCACCAACAGTTCTTGACAAAGTTGCTTGGAACGATGCAATTATGCAAGAAGAGATTTTCGGTCCTGTGCTTCCAGTTTTGACCTTCGACAAATTTGATGAAATCTTTGATCTTCTTGCCGACAAACCAAAACCTCTTGCCCTTTATTTGTTCTCAAACGACAAAAAACATATTGATGATATCACCCATAAATGCCGTTATGGCGGTGGGTGTATAAACGACACAATCATGCATATTGCAACCACCGAAATGGGCTTTGGCGGGGTTGGCGAAAGCGGAATGGGAGCTTATCACGGAAAGGTCGGCTTTGACACATTTTCTCACAAGAAAAGTTTGATTAAGAAAAGTCGCTACGACTTGCTGCTTCGATATCAACCAATCACGAAAGGCCATTTCAACATCATCAAAAAGTTTTTAAAATAAGGAGAAAAAAATGAAAAAAGCATTTACCATCACAAACATCATTTTGATTTTAGCAATTCTCATTGGAGACGTTTTCTATATGCTTCCCCCAAACTTTCTTTGGGAAAAATCCATCACCAGCACAGGCTTTGTGATTTTGGGGATTAGCAATCTGATTTACGCTCTCAAATCCGGCAACAACAAGAAATTTTGTATAACCATGGTAGTTGGGTTGCTTTTTGGGCTTCTTGGAGATGTGCTTCTTGAAATTAACTTCATCGTTGGCGCGGCATTCTTTGGAATTGGTCACGTGATTTACATTCTGGCATATTGCTTCTTGTCAAAACTTCGCTGGATGGATTTGATCGTCTCTGCCTGTATTGCCATTCCATCTGTGCTTGTAATCACCCTTGTCCCTGCTTTCAATTTCAATGGCATTGTTATGGAACTTGTTTGCGTGTTCTATGCAATTGTGATTTCATTTATGGTCGGAAAGTCGGTTTCAAATTTAATCAAAAAAAGAACTCTTCTCAACACGCTTTTGGTTGTTGGCAGCATTTTGTTCTTCTTCTCAGACTTGATGCTTTTACTTGCAAATTTTGCAAACATGCCTCTTGTCGTGTCTATTTTGTGTCTTGCAACCTACTATCCAGGACAATGCATTCTTGCACATTCCATCATGCACACACAAAACAGTGAACATTCTGATGAAGTTTCAGCTTTAAGGGGTGAAAAACAATGAGCATAAAAGTTGTATTGTTTGATTTGGACGGGACTTTGCTTCCTCTTGATCAAGAAACTTTCACAAAGACCTATTTCGGACTTTTGGCACAAAATTTGGCTCCACATGGATACGAGCCACAAAGTTTAATTCAGGGCATCTGGGCAGGCACGGTAGCAATGGTTAAAAACACCGGCGAAAAGACGAACGAGGAAGTTTTCTGGGATAAGTTCGCTTCCATCTTTGGTGAAGAATCACGAAATGACCTTCCGTATTTTGATAAATTCTATCAACAAGATTTTGACAAGGTGAAAATTTCTTGCGGATTCAACAGCGAAGTCAAAAATGCTGTTAAAACAATCAAAAATATGGGTTTTCGAACAGCGCTTGCAACAAATCCAATTTTCCCAGCAATCGCGACCGAAAAGCGAATCAAATGGGCAGGACTCGCACCAGAGGACTTTGAATTTTACACCACCTATGAAAACGCACACTTCTGCAAGCCAAATCCAAAATATTATCAAGAAATTTTGAAATCACTAGATGTCACCCCTGAGCAATGTCTCATGGTTGGCAACGACGTGACAGAGGATATGATTGCCTCCACCCTTGGAATAAACGTTTTTCTTGTCACCGACTGCCTTATCAACAGGGAAAACAAAGACATCTCAACCTATCCTCACGGCAATTTTCCCGACCTTTTAGATTTCGTGAAAACACTTAGATAAAAAAAGCAGATTCAAATCTGTTTTTTTTATATTAACAAAAAAATTCTTAAGGTTCGCATTTTTAAATAATTTTGTAAAAATTTGTTAAATCGTTTTGAAAAATGTAGAGAGGTGTGATATACTAAAGAAGTGTTGGTAAGATAAACACGAACAACTTGATTTTAAACAATATACCAATATTGAAAAATATATATGAGA
>JAGBFI010000039.1 GCA_017936585.1 Clostridia bacterium
GCCTGCAAATGTATATCCTGTTCTTGCTGGTGCTGTGATTGCAGATACCACTGCACTGTCATATGTCACTGTTGCACTTGTTGATCCTGCTGTTGTTGCTTTGTTTCCTTCCAATGTGATTGTGTATGTCTCTGCTGTCCAATGAGCATAGAAAGCAAGTTCTGCCATTGCTGCGATTGGGTTGCTTGCAGCATCTCCCAAATCTTTTTGCCAGATTACAGTTCCGTCAACAGAAACTGCGTATCCTGTTTGAGCGACCAAAACTCCTTCTTTGATGATGTAATCCGTTCCGTTTGGAGTCAAAGTCCATCCGTCAAAGATATAACCCGTACGAGTTGGAGCTGTGATTGCTGTGATTGTTGAACTGTCGTATGTCACTTGAACTGAATTCGTTGATGAAACTCCACCATTTTCATTAAGAGAAACGATATAGATTTCAGCTTCCCATTGTGCTGTGAGAGTTACATCACCATATTTTCCGTTCAATGTGATTGGAGCACTTGTTGTTGGTTTGTAAATTGTTCCGTCAACCCATGTTCCTTCTGAGTTGCTTGCCTTCCAACCATTGAAGATGTAGCCAACGCGTGTTGGAACTTCAAGGCTTTCTGTGCTTTCAGTGTTGTATTCTTGAGTTGATGTTGTGCCGTTGTTGATATATGTGATTGTGTAGCCAGTTGCTGCCCAAGTTGCTTTCACAGTTCCGTTTCCAGCGCCAAATGTGTATACCTTTCCGCTGATTGAACCAAAGTTTGCACCTGTTGCTCCTGCCAATGTCCAAGCTGAGAAATCATATCCCGCTCTTGTGATGTTGCCAAGAGTGTATGTGCTGCCATACACGCCAGAAACTGTTGTGTTTCCTGTGTATGTTCCGTTGTTTGCATCAATTGTGAGAGTGTATGTTGAACGCTTGAAATAGATTGTGAATTCAGTTGTGCCGTTTCCGTTGATGTTCAATGGACCAACAACGTTTGCTGCGTCTTCATCATATTCAAATCCTGACTTACTGTAAGTTGCAATGTTATCAGATGAGAGTGTGAATCTTGTGTCAACTGTTGCACCGCTTTCAACCGTCTTCTTTTCAACTGTTGAGTATGAAAGTTCATTTGAAGCGTCGATATCTTGATAATAAACGTTCACGATGTAGTTCACTTTTCCTGCCGTTGCGCCGATTGAGATTGCAACGTTCTTTGCAGGAGTTGTGAATGTCCCACCGGTGAGTGTTACATCACTTGATGTGTATGTGATTGTGTTGTAGCCCACATTGAGAGCTCCAACCACTGTCACACTTTCACCGAAGTAAACTGTGTATGCTGCAACATCCGCGCCAGAATTTGAATCTGTCAAAGTTCTGCCAGCGTTGCCTGTTGCTGTGATGTTGCCAACGCCCTTGCCCCCTGTTGTTGTGTCTGTCACAGTCACTGTGAATGACTTTCTTGTGTAAACCAAGAAGATTGCAAGTGAGCCGTCACCTTGTACAACTGTACTGTTTGAAGCAAGGTTTGTTGTGTAAGATGTTGGAGTTGTAAATCCTGAGATTGCAGTGTAATAAGCTGCGATTTCGTCTGCAGAAACTGTAAGTCCAACAGTCTTTTCAGCACCAACAGAAGAGTTGAGTGCATAGTTTGCTGCTGTGTAGTTTGCGCCGTTCTTCACAGGAGAGAAAGTTGACTTTCCTGCGACTGCAGCTTCAAGGGTTTGAGTAAATCTGTAAACAGTGTAACCCACGCTTTCGGCTCTCCATCTAGCGTAAACCACAAGGTCTGCATCATGCTTCCAAACGATTGCTTCGCTGCCTGCAACTGTTGCAATTGCTGTGTAGTTTTCAAACGCGTCAAAAGCGCCGTCTTTGCCAATGATATAGTCCTCACCATCTTTTGTTACAGTCCAGCCAAGGAATGTATAGCCCGCTCTCACTGGAGTGTGAATTGTGCCAACGATTGTTGGGCTGTCAAATGTTGTTTTGACTGTTGAAGATGATGTACTGTTGTAAGTTCCACCGTTGTAGTTGAGTGTAACTGTATATTCATCCGCATTTCTTTGTGCGTAAAGATTCAAAGTTGTAGTTCTTGTCCAAGCATCAATTGTTCCAGTGTAAGTTGTTCCACCGTTTGAAGCATCTGTCCAATGAGAGAATGTGTATCCTGTCACGTCAAATCCGTCAATAGCGTCACCATTCAAGAAGGTGAAGGCTTCGTCATAGGTTGCTTGAACTTTGTGTGTGACATCTGCGCCACCGTCATTTTTGTGATAAATCACGTCAATTTTGTTCACATCCCATGCCGCAGTAAGTGTGATTTCATATTGTTTTGTTGAGTCGTTGTAAGTTGTGTAGCTGTTTGCATTGAATGTGTTTTTGATTTGTGTTGCTCCGTTGAACCAACCAGCAAATGTATATCCGTCACGTGTTGGAGTTGGCAAGCCTTTCACAACTGTTGATGTTTTGTCATAAACAGCTGTTGAATAAAGAGCATCATATTTCACATAGATTGTTCCGTTTCCAGTTGCATCTGTTGCAATTCCAGTTTCGAAGTTTGGAGTTGAAGATCCTGCATCCGCATTTGGATCCAAAGTGATTTCAACCCATAATGGTTCCCAAATCGCATAGAGCGTCACGCTTCCAGAATATGCAAGGTTTTTAACGCCTGTGCCAGTTACTGTCCAGCCTGCACTTGCATTGCCTGTTGGTGTCACGTTTGTGATCAAAGATCCAAGAGTGCTGTTTGTTGTCTCAACTTCAGAAAGGCTTGTTGACCATCCAGAGAAGGTGTAACCTGCTCTCTTCACAACAGATGTGAATGTTCCTGCTTTATCATAAGTTGCAGTCAGCACTTTGTTTCCATCAACCGTGCTGAGAGTTGTATTTGTGCCTGCTGTTGCACTTGAGATTGTTCCGCCATTTGGAGCGAGAATGATTGAATAGTTGTTTGGTTTCCACTTCGCAGAAAGAGTAACAGAGTCTGCCTCCGTCCAATTTGCGACAAGAACGCCGTTTTTGTCGATGACTTGTGTGCTGCCATTATACCAACCATCAAACACATAGCCATCTCTTGTTGCAAGAGGAGCGATTGTTGTTTCGGCATCTCTGCTTGCATAAATGTTTTTGCTGTCAAATTCGATGTAAATCTTGTTGTTTGTGATGGTATTCAAAGGATAAATTGTTGGAGTTGTTGTGCCGGTTCCTTTATTTGCATCCAAAGTCACTTCAACCTTATTTGCAGTCCAGTTTGCAATAAATTTTCTGTGACCCATGCTGTTTGCAGGAAGCACTGTCATAAGGTCACTCGCATAAAGCAATTCATATTCATAATTAAACCAAGAATTATGAATTACGTATGAGGCTTCCTCGTTGATATATTCTCCAGCTTCCTCAGGTTTACCTGAAAATACTCCCACTTGAGTTCCATCTTCATCAAAGAAGTAAATTCCAGAGATATCCATAAAAATATCACTTTCTGGTTTTGTATATGTCACACCTTTTCTGACTGTATATGTTTTTGAAGTAAAGCCAGCTGTGTCATAGATTTCAAACAAATCAAATACATCGGTCATTCCTTGGTACCAAGAATCTGCTGTGTAAACAAGAGCTTCAGTCCAACCAGCAAATGTGTAGCCGGTCTTTCCTGTTGCTGTTGGAAGATTTTTCGCTGCAGAGCCATATGTGTAAGTTTCGTCAGCGATTGCTGTTCCGCCTTGAGTGTCATATGTGATTGTGTAAGTTTCTGGTGTCCAAACAGCCTTCAATGTCACGGTGCCATAACTGCCTTTTGCAAGAGTTGTATAAGTTTGAGTTGAAGACCATGTTCCCACAGCGGCTGTTGCTGTTGATTGCCAGCCTGAAAGCATATATCCATTTCTTCTTACATCATTCCAGCCAAGAAGTGTTCCTTCTGATTCAACATCATAGATTCTCACAAGATGAGCATAGGCATCTTCTTCGCCATAATTTCTTCCCGTGTATTCACCGATAGATTCATCAATTTGATATGTGATTGTGTAACCAACCTTGTTGTAATAGATTGTTACAACGAGACTGCCATCTCCAGCCACTTTAAGGCTGTTTGACTTGTTTGTTTCAAAAGACTTATATTCTCTTCCATAAAGTTGACTTGCAGGAATAAGAGCTTTCAAATCTTCGATTTTCAAAGTTGTGTCTGTGACAGCCTTTGTACCTGTGATGGTGCTTGCATCGCTGTAAGAACTTCCATCGATATCTCCGATTTGCAAACGATATTGAAGAGTATATGCAACTTCGTGTGCTGTTGCATTTGATTTAACATAATAGATGTTTGTTGTGTTGCTGAGGACATCTCCGTCTGCTTCTGACAATCCAAAAAGAGCCGCATTCATTGTGAATGTGTATGTGATGGTGTTGTCAGTTGAGTTTACAGTCTCACCAACTTGGGTTGTTGGATTCACTGAAGTTCCAGCTGTCCACTTGCCAAGTGTGTAGCCCGCTTTTGGAGCAGCCACAACCGTCACTGAAGAGCCGTATTCAACAGAAGTTGTTCCACTTGTTGTGTAATTTATTCCATTAATTTTGATGCTGTTGATTCCTGTGCCAACTGCGTAGTTGAGTGTGTAAGAAAGTTTTGACCAGTGAGCATACAAATCGAGTGTGGATTGTGCATACTTCCAAATAACTTCACTACTATCGTTCTTTGCAAGATAAAGCACGTTTCCGTTGTTTTCATCAACAAGTTTTTCCGCAAAATTTGAAACAACTGAACCATCAGCATTAAACACTTTCACACCGGCACCTTGTTCTTTTGTGAAGAAACCTTCAAATTTGTAACCTGTTCTCCAAGCTACGTCTGTGCCAACAGCTGCAGGAGTTCCGCTGATTTGAGAAATCTTTCCAACAGTTGCATCATATGTTGCAGTGTGAGACGAAGGTCCAAAACCATTTTCGATGACAAGAGTAATTGTGATATTTGTTGTCACTGGAGTCCATACGGCTTCCAAAGTCACATCGTCATACAATGGTCCTGCAACTGAGCCAGAACGTGGAGTTGTTTTCATCGCAAGCCAAGTTGCGTTGTTGCCGTTGTAAGAGTCAGCCACTTTCCATTGCAATGTGTAACCAGTCTTAATCACTTGAGTTGAATCGTACAGAGAAACATTGGCATCAGTGATGTCATATTTTTCCGTTCCTGTCACTCCCTCAAAGTGAGCAGTGTTGTCAATTGAGTATGTGATTGTGTATTCATGAACATTCCATTGTGCAAAGAGAGTGATTGTTGCTGATACGTCATGTACCCAAGCACCGCCAACAACCCAACCATTTGTCGTGTTTGCAACGAACGCACCTGTTGATATTGAAATTTGAACCCCGCTTGAAGCCGCAGTAAACAAACCTTGGAAATCATAACCAAGTCTTGTGAACACTAAGCTTGCAGTTGCTGTTCCTGTCTTGCCAGCATAAATCTTGTCGCTGTCATATTCAAAATAAACTGTTGCATTTGATGCCGTTGCCCCATTTGCATCATAAAGATTGCCAATTGAAACCGCATATCTTTCAGCGGTCCACTTTGCATAGAGGTTGTGATTGCTTGCAGTTGAAACAACTGTGTCCGCAGTCACCTTTGTTGTGCAAGAAGCATCTTTATACCATCCACCAAATGTGTAACCAACTCTTGTTGCTTCAGCTTCTGCAACTGAACCATAAGTGTTGTCATAAGTCACTGATGTTGGATTTGGAGTTGGAAGAGTGACAGAATCAGTTGTGTTTGCAACATATGTCACATTGTATGTTCCTTGTGTCCAAACAGCATACAAGGTTGTTGAAGCTTCAGCACGTGTCCATGCTTTTGAAGCATTTGTGTAGCCAGCAACGCTTGCAATGAATGCACCTTTTGAATCAATAACTTTCACTGTTCCGTTCTTGCCAGTTGCCCATCCGCCAAACACATATCCAGTCTTTGTTGGAGTTGGAACCGTTCCTGTGATTGTTGAGCTGTCATAGGTTGCAGTCACAGAAGCAGTTGTTTCTGTTGCATTGCCTTGATTATAGTTCAAAGTGATTGCAAACTTGTTAGCTTGCCATTTTGAAACCAAAGTTTGTCCATCAGCCGCATTCAAAGTCCAGTTTGAAACAAGCACGCCGCTTGCATTGATGACTTGAGTGCTGCCGTTATACCAGCCAAGGAATGTGTAAGCCTCAGCACTATTGTCAACATCAATTGCTGTTGCTGTTGGCTTGATAACTGAACCGCTGCCCGCATATGGATAAGCACTTCCTGTTCTCTTTTCATATATATTCTTAGTATTATAAGTAATGTAAACTTTATTATAATCAGCGCTTGCTGTTGCTGTGCCGTAGCCAGTCAAAGACAAGTTCACTTCAACAGTGTTTGCCGTCCATTGAGCGACAAGTGTTACATCCCCATATTTGTTTTGAACAGAAGTTCCTCCAGCGTATGTTGTTGCCGCAGCCCAGTTTCCAGCATCTGCAGAAGGCTTCCACCCCATGAATGTGTAACCGGTTCTTGTGATGTTTGCAGCAACTGGAAGAGTTGTTGTGTCTGTGATGACATAGCCTGTTGTTGGAGCAAATCCAGAAACCCAGCTTCCGCTGTTTGTGTTGAATGTGATTGTGTAAGAAAGCTCCTTCCAAACCGCATAGAGGTTTGCACCAACCGTTGTGCTTGCAAGCACTGTCGAAGAAGAGACGAGGATAGAGTTATCAACAGTCTCTGTTGACTTATAAACTTTTCCGTGTTGAACCGTTGTCCAACCAATGAAAGTATATCCATTTGCCGCAGCAACAGGAAGAGTCCCGTATACTGTGTCAAAATCGATTGATTTTTTCAAAGATGTTGTGTATGAAACGTCTCCAATCGTCACGCTTCCAGCATCTGACCAACCTGCTTTGTCAGACCAAGTTGCGTTTGCAACCCCAGTGTCTTTGTGAGCAAAGATGTCATATTTGTTTGCGTTCCATTTTGCATAGAGCGTTTTGTTTTCAGTGTATGTCCAACTTGAAGCCGCAGATCCATTTGCCTTGATAACAAGTTGATCATAACTCACAACTTCAGTTCCATCCAAAGTCACTGTATACCAACCATCAAAAGTGTAACCTTCTCTTGTTGCAACAGGCGTTGCCGCATTTGAAAGGACATCATTTGTGTTTGTTGAATAAAGTGCCATTCCATCAAAGTAAATATACAAAGGAGTTGTTCCGCTTGTAAGTTCTCCCCCATTTACATTGAGTGTGATGGTGTAAATTTCTTTTTTCCAGTTTGCGTAGAGGTTCAAAGTTGCTGTTGAATCATCATATGTTGAAAGTGAAGAGTTCAAAACTGTTGTTGCCAAAACAAGAGTTCCACTTCCATTTTCGCCCGTTCTCCAACCAGTGAAACTATACCCTTCTCTTGTTGCAGTTGCAGCAAAAGAACCAATTGCTTTTCCGTATGTTTTTGTTTCGCTTGTTGGATTGATTGTTGGAGTTGTTGATCCTGTTGGAGTTCCAACAAGGTATTTCACAGTAACTGTTTTTGCTTGCCAAACAGCATAGAGTTTTCCTGTTTTGTTTGCATCGCTATAATCGCCAACTGTTACGTTTGTCAATTTTGTTGAAGCTGTCACATTGCTTGCTGTTGCACTTGCGCTTGTTGCCCAGCCAAGGAAGTTGTATCCCACACGACTTGCTGTCATAAGAGTGCCATAAGCTGTGTCATAAACAACATTTTGTGTTGTGCCTGTTGTGATTGTCACACTGTCAGAGCCTGCGTTTGCGACATATGTCACCGTGATTGTGTTTGCCGTCCAGTGAGCATACAAGGTTCCATTCTTTCCAGATTCGCTGTAATTTCCGATTGTTGAACTTGTCAAAACTGTTGTTGTTGAAACTTTTGTTCCGCCACTTGCAGCTGTATACCAACCATTGAATGTGTAGCCTGTTCTTGATGCTGTTGCCAATGTCCCATAAGCCACGCCATAAGTCTTGCTTGCTGTTGTTGGAGAAACTGATGGAGTTGAAGAACCTGTGCCTGCATTTGCATTGTATGTCACTTTGATTGTGTTTGCACCCCATTGAGCATACAAGGTTCCTGTAAGATTTGCGTGATCAATATTTCCAACTGTGTTCGCATTGAATGTTGTTGCATTTGAAACCTTTGTTCCGCCGCTTGCAGCTGTGTACCAACCGCTGAATGTATATCCAGTTTTTGTTGTTGTTGGAAGTGAAGAATAAACCGCATCATAATTCACTTTGATTGAGTTTGCTGCGCTTCCGCCGTTTTCCTCAAAAGAAATTGTGTATGTGTTTGGTGTGAATTTTGCATAGATTGTTCCCACCATACTTCCATCTTCAGCCCACGTTGCACCATTTGCATCGAACACTGAAGAGTTTGCAGTCAATTTTGTTGAAAATGCAGAATCTGCATACCAGCCATTGAAAGTATATCCTGTTTTTGTGATGTCAGGCAAATCTGTTGATGTGTAAGTTGTTGCAAAAGTCTTACTCTTGTCAGCAACTGTTGTTCCGCCATTTTCTTGATAAGTCAAAGTCACGCCACTTGTTTTTGCTGTCCATGCTGAATACAAAGTCAAAGATGTTCCCGAAAGGTCACGTTGCCAAACAGGACTGCTTCCTGATGTTGTGTATCCAGAGAGATAAACATACTTTCCGCTTGTGTTGATAACAGTGTCAGTACCCCCCTTAGTCACTGTCCAACCTGCAAAGTTATAACCAAATCTTGTTGGAGTTGGGATTGTTCCTGTGATTGTTGCGCTGTCATATGTAACCTTAACTGTTGCAGAACCACTCACGTCAGCATCAGCATAATTCAAAATCACATTGTAAGTTTCAGCAGACAATACTGCGTTCATATCTACATGTCCATATATTCCTGTCAAAATTGAGCCAGCAGCGTGTGTACTGTCAACAGTCCAATTATAATCACTGCCCATTGGTGAAGCAACCCAATGCACAAGTTGATACCCTTCTACTGATGCAGATTCTATAGTAATCTTATCTTCAATATCATATTCATAGGCGGCTACCTGCTTATTGTTCACCCAATAACCAAGATTGTATGTATTTACTTCCCATTGAGCGTAGAGAGTTCTTGCACCGGCATAAATCCACTTGCCATTTGCATCTGTGTATCCAGTTGCATTTGCCACAAGCGCGCCGTCAGCGTTGATAACTTGCACGCCGCTTGTTGCAGCTGAATAGAACCCTTTGAATGTGTAACCATGTCTTGTTGCTGTTGGAGTTGCACTCAAGCCACCATCAAATTCGACTGACACTGTCGTGTGAGAAAGTGTTGCACTGCCCACACCTGTTGTGTCATTTGGATCAAGAGTGATTGTGTATGTGATTGGATTCCATTTTGCATAAACAGTGATTGTTTTTGCTGTGTGGTCAACCTGAGCGTTTGCACCAGGAACAACCGTTGCTGTTGAAATCAAGTTTGCTGCTGTGCATCCGCTGTCAAAATACCAACCGCCGAAATCATAACCATCACGTGTTGCAGTTGCACTCGCCGCTGTGCCATAAGTTCCGCCATAGGTCACGCTTGCATTTGCAGGGACATCAACGCTGTCATCCCCACTTGCGTTTCCATTATATATAATAGTATAGGATTGAGCAACCCACTTCGCATAGAAAGTAGTGCTTGTTGTAATATTTCCGGTTGTTGCAGGAGACGTTCTATTCCCCAAATCCTTTGTCAAAGTTCCCGTTGAACTTGTCCAACCTGAAACATTGTTGTAAAGTTTTTGTGCTTGAACAATATAATCTGTTCCATTTTTTGTGAGTGTGTATCCACCAAATGTATAACCTGTGCGCACTGGAGCTGAATAGGTTGCTGTGTTTGCACCAAAAGTCAAGGTCGTTGTTGCACTGCCCGCCGTTGTCGCTCCGTTATCATCAAGTTTAACAGTATATGATTCCACACTCCATTGTGCATATAAAGTTCCCGCTGTTGTTGCCCAGCCGCCACTTGAGTTTGTCCAACTGCTTACGCTCTTTTGCAAAACGTTTTGGTTGCTCACAACCAAGCTGCCGCTTGTTGCTGCTGAATACCAACCTGTGAATGTGTAACCTGTGCGTGTTGGTGCCGTATACGTTGGCATCGTTGTTGAACCATACGTCACACTAACCGTCTGTGTAGTAGGAGTTCCGTTATTGCCGTTCAATGTAATTGAATAAGCATTTGCTGTCCAATGAGCATAGAGCGTTCCGTTTGATGTTCTGATCCATTGTTTTGAAGCGTTTGTCCAGCTGCTTACACTTGATTGCAAAGCCTTTGCGCTGCTGAGAACCATGCTGCCACCACTTGCTGCTGTGTACCAACCTGCAAAGCTGTAGCCTGTGCGTGTTGGAGTTGTGTGTGTTGGAACTGTTGTTGTGCCATATGTCACACTGATTGTTTGTGTTGTTGGAGTTCCGTTGTTTCCATTCAATGTGATTGTATATGAATTTGCTTTCCAAACAAGATAGAGGTCAACAATTTCGCCATGTGTTGTTGAGCCATCGTTGTCGTCTGAAAGAGTTGAAACTGAAGCTTGGTCAGCATATTTCACTGTTGTTGCTGAAGATGAAAGCGCCCATCCTTTTGCTGTGTAGCCAGTTTTCGAAGATGTCCAACCAAGAGAGCTGATTGAACTCAAAGATTTTGCTGTGTTGTATGTGAAGCCTGTTTGAGTTGAAGTTGTTGTGTCAGATGAGCTTGTGTTTCTGTGGAAAGTCACACTGTATGTGCAAGGAGTCCAAATTGCATATAGGGTTACGTCTCCTGCATACTTCCAAACTGCAACTGGTGGCGTTCCATAAATATAATCAACGTGGGTCCCATTAGCAACATAATCTCCGTTTTCATCAATAACTTTTGAAGTTCCAGCTTGTCCTGATGCCCATCCGCCGAAGCAATAACCATTGCGTGTTGGGGCTTCAATTTCATCAGTATATTGCAATTCATATTCAGTGCTGTCGAATATAACCGACATTAACTGACTTGATGGAGAACCATTATTTGCATCCAATGTTACCAAATAAGAATTAGGCGTCCAAATTGCATAGATTGCTCCCGCCTTTGAGAGTGTGATTGTGTCGGAACCTACACCATTTGAAGAGTTTGACCACTTGTATGTGTAACCAGTTCTTGCAGATCCTGAAGTCCCAAACACGTTTGTTTGATTGTCAAGAGTTGCAGACTCCCAGTTTGCAAGAGAAAGATAAACTGAAGTCTCCGCCGTCTCTGTGCCATACACATTGTCGTTGTAATACACTCTCACTGCATCTGCGGTGTTGTATCCCGTGATTGAAGTTATTGGCTTTGGCAAAACATAGGTAGGGGCCCCAGCAGTATCTTCAGCACCAAGCTCATAAGCCCATTTATCTTGGAAATCCCAAGATGAAGTAAAGTTGATAATCGCACCAGAATCATCCACGAAATAATTTCTGTCGTTTTTTGCGACCAAGAAGCGGATATCCTTAATATACATGTTGATGAGGTCTGGTGAAACATTGGCAGAATTTGAAACTTCTGCTGCAGATGATATGAGAGAAGAAACACCAACACCATAAACGCCATCAAGCGTCAATGTTGCATTGGTTGGCATTGTGAATGTTGATTCCTGAAGGAAAATGACATTTGTCATCGAAATCTCTTCCACCGTTGTTGGAATGTTTGTGAAAAGAGAGTTGCTGTGACTTACAATCACATTCTCCATCTCGATGACTGAGCATGAAACACTGCTCAAGTCAATGCTTGATGACAGCCATTCGTCTTGCACAACATAGGCATCGTTGACAACGCCAACGCTGTCAGCGCCCACTGAGACGCCTTCCTCCCCTTGTGTTGATGTTGAAGTTGGAAACTGTGGCAATGCAGCCACGCCAATTCCGAATGTTGTTGCAAGTACCCATGCAAACATCAAAAATCCGAATCCAATTTTCTTTCTCATAAAAACCTCATCTTTAATTTTTCTGAACTGCCAACCTGTGACAGACCACAGAATTTTATCGTTCGCATATATTTTAATATATTAGGCAAAAAATGTCAATTTAATTCTTCAAAATAATCACATTTTTTTTAAATCTCAAAATCGCTAAATGTGCGTATTTTAGGGACAAAAAATTGATTGCAAAATCAACAAAAAACCACCCCGAAACGGGCGTTTTTTCGCCGTCTCAAAATCTCAAAAAAATGAAAAATTTTGAGCTATTTTTTCAAAAAAATGCGTTTTTTTTCGAATTTTTTGCAAATTTTAAGCAATTTTTTTGAGATTTTTATTTTTTCGAAATTTTCAAAACAGGGACTTTGAAGCAAGATTTCACCCTCAAAACATGCCTGCACAAGAACATAAATTTTGCCATAGAATGATTGTGGAGGCACCCCGCAAATGACATCCAACGAAATATTTTTCATAATTTTATCATTCACACTACCATTTTTGATGACAGTTTTGGGCTCAACCCTCATATTTTTCTTCAACAAACAGTCAAAAGCAGTCAATTCCATCACAATTGGTCTGGCTTCAGGCATAATGTTGTCTGCTTCAATATGGTCCCTGCTCGTTCCATCACTTGAAGACGCAAAATCGCTGTGGGGCGATTTAGCCTTTATTCCCGCCGTGATTGGTTTGGCAATTGGTTGCGTCTTTATGATTGCTTTGGATGTAATTTCGGCTTATTTTTTGAAAAAATCAAGAGAAAATACGCAAAATAACGCAATTTTTTCCTCTAAAAGCGCTTTTAAGCTCTTCACCGCCATAACAATCCACAACATCCCGGAAGGACTTTCTGTGGGCTTTGCAGTGGGCACAGCGGTTGCAATTGCTTCTCCAATCTTCACACCTTTCATGTTTGCACTTGGAATTGCACTGCAAAACTTCCCAGAAGGACTTGCAACAGTTCTTCCAATGTACAATTCCCTGGGTAAAAAGAAAAAATCATTCTTCCTGAGCTGCCTCAGCGGCATTGTGGAGCCAATTTTTGCCATCGCAGGCTTCTTTTTAGCATCAAATGTCACATTTTTACTGCCTTGGCTGCTGTCATTCTCCGCTGGAACAATGATTTACGTCATAATTCAAGAACTTTTGCCCGAAATAAAGTCAGAAAACAACTCCCTTTGTGGAGTGATTTCCTTTGTGATTGGCTTTATTCTGATGATGCTGCTGGATGTTTGCATCTAAAAACATCCAAATGCAATACACGACCCTCATTTTACTCAATTTATAGACTATTTTTTTGAAACGATTTTCTTTTCGTTATTTAAACGCGGAAAAATTTGCCAAAAGAAAAAATTATTACACTGAAAAATCGCAAAAAATTTCATCTAGAACGACGCAAACACAGCTTCAAAACAACAAAAAAAAAGAAGCAAAACTGCCTCTTTTTTTATTTTTTATGATTTTTACTGAATTTTTTGATAATTTTAACCAATTTTTCAGCATTTTTTCAAAACAGGTCATGCTTTGCCAGTTGAACCAAAACCGCCCGCTCCGCGTGCAGAATCTTCAAGTTGGCAAACCTCTTCAAAAACTCCCGCATAATATGGCGTAAACACAACTTGAGCCACCCTGTCACCATTTTGCACTGTTCTTACCTCTTCCGAATGGTTGTGGAGTGCCACCATAACCTCTCCGCGATAATCCGCATCAATCACTCCGACCTTATTCGCTGGCGCCAAGCCCTGTTTGCAGCTCAAACCACTTCTTGCGTACAACAAACACGCCACACCCGCTGGAAACTCGAATGAAAGCCCTGTTGGGATGAATTTCGTCTCATATGGCTTGATCACAACACTTTCTTCCAAACAAGCATAAACGTCCGCTCCTGCGGCAAATTCGCTGCCATATGTAGGGATTTTTGCATCATTTTTCAGTTTTTTCACTTTGATTTGCAATTTTTCCATATTTTTTCCTCTATTTTTAGTGAATTTTTGATAATTTTTAAATATTTTCTTCCAAAAGCACAACACCGCCGTTTATAAGCGATTTTTGCACATCAATCACACGTTGATTTGCAGAGCCCTTCCATTTGAGAAGTGGATTTGCCAGCTCCTCTTGAAACTGCCCGTCCACAAGCACATCAACATATTTCAACGTCTCTTTCGCCTTTTCTGATACAACCAAATCCCTGTCAAACAGAAATCCAGACCAAACCCAGACGTTTTTTTCTGGATACTTCTCCTTCAAAGCCTTCGCAAGGCGCCCTGTTCCTTCAACATTAAGCGGATGCATAGGCTCCCCGCCCAAAATCGACAACCCAGCAATATGTTCTGGCGTACAAAGTTCCAAGACACGAGCAATTGTCTCGTCTGTGAACTCTTTTCCGCCGTTGAAATCGTGGGTTTCTGGATTAAAACAGTTCTTACAATTAAAGCAGCAGCCCTGCATAAATATGGAAACCCTCACTCCGGGGCCATTTACTATGTCCATTTTTCGAATTTTGTTGTATCTCATCCTATTCCTCAGAATCTTTGTTGTCTAAGTGTATCACGCGTTCCTTGATTTCTTGCGTTCTGCCTTTATTCCAGAAGTTTGTGCCGATATATCCGCATGTTCTTCTTGCAACATTCAGCTTGTCATGGTCGCGATTGCCGCAATTTGGGCAATACCACTCAAGATTTTCGTCAATCAAAATCTCTCCGGTATATCCACACGCCTGACAGAAGTCGCTTTTTGTGTTAATTTCCGCGTACATAATATTGTCATAAAGGAATTTGATAACCTCAATGACCGCATCCAAATTGTTTGTCAAATTTGCAGCTTCAATATATGAAATTGCACCGCCAGGACTCAATCTCTGGAATTCACTTTCAAGTTTGAGTTTGCTGAACGCATCAATTTCCTCAAAGACTGGCACGTGATATGAATTTGTGATATAATTTCTGTCTGTCACACCTTCAACTGTTCCAAAACGCTTCTTCAGGCACTTTGCAAACTTATAAGTCGTCGATTCAATTGGTGTTCCATAAACGCTGTAGTCAATCTTTTCCGCTTCTTTCCATTCTTTACACTTGTCGTTGAGCTTTTGCATAACTTCCAAAGCGAACTTTTTGCCAACGCCATTGTCTGTGTGGCTGTGTTCTGTCATGAATTTCACGCATTCGTAAAGCCCTGCATACCCCAAAGAAATGGTTGAATAGCCGTCATGCAGCAAATCATGAATACTCTCGCCTTTCTTAAGTCTTGCAAGCGCACCGTGTTGCCACAAAATCGGAGCAACATCAGATGTCACCTTACTGAGACGCTTATGTCTGATTTGAAGGGCTCTGTGACAAAGTTCCAAACGCTCTTCAAGAATGTTCCAAAATGCATCCATATCTTTGTCAGCAGAAAGTGCAACGTCCACCAAGTTAATTGTAACAACTCCTTGGTTGAATCTGCCGTAATATTTTGGCTTGCCATTTTTGTCTACATATGGGGTCAGGAATGATCTGCATCCCATGCAAGGATAGCATTGTCCGTCACCATTTTTGTCAATTTTATATTGTTTCATCATTTTTTCAGAGATGTAGTCAGGAACCATTCTTTTAGCGCTGCATTCAGCAGCAAGTTTTGTCAAATAGAAATATTTGCTGTCCTCGTGAATATTGTCTTCTTCCAAAACATACAACAGTTTTGGGAACGCAGGCGTGATGTAAACGCCTTTTTCATTCTTCATTCCTTGAATTCTTTGTCTCAGAACTTCCTCAATCACCATTGCAAGTTCATCTTTATATTCGTCAGTTTCGCCCAAATACATACACACACTCAAGAATGGTGCTTGCCCATTTGTTGTTGTCATGGAATTGATTTGATATTGGAATGTTTGAACGCCATCCGTGATTTCTTTTTGCAAATCCTCTTTGGCAAATCTTTCGCATTGTTCATCCGTGAGCCCACGTTCTTGATATTTCTTGAGATAACGTTTATAGCTCTCTCTCACAAATGGTGCAACGTGTGTCAAAGTGATTGTGGCCCCGCCATATTGGCTGGATGAAACCGCTGTGATAAGCTGGGTTGCAATCGTCATCGCCGTCAAAAATCTGTGTGGTTTTTCAATCATGACATTGTTGATGTTTGTTCCGTTTTGAAGCATATCTTCCAAATTGATAAGATCACAGTTGTGCAAAGCATTTTGCGCAAAATAGTCCGCATCGTGGAAATGAATCACCCCTTCGTCATGGGCTTTCACAATGTCTTCCGGAAGCAAAAATCTTCTTGTAATATCCGTGCTTGTGATGCCAGCAATGTAGTCTCTTTGAGTTGTCACAACTCTTGCGTTTTTGTTGGAATTTTCAGTGTTCCAATATTCGCTCTCGCCGTCAATCAATTCTTTGATGGCAAGGTCGGTTGAATTTGCCTTTCTCACAAGCTCTCTTGTGTATCTGTAAACTATGTATTTTTTTGCTAAGTCATAATGGCCGAAAGACATCAGTTTTTGTTCAATTATGTCTTGAATATCCTCAACAAGCAATCTTTTTTTACCAAGCTTCTCAATATAAGCCAGAATTTCTCTGATTTGTTCTCTGGTTGCTTGGTCTTTTTCTTCAACCTCTTTGTTTGCCTTTTCAATCGCAACCCTGATTTTACTTGGATCGAAATCCACAATACTGCCATTTCTTTTGATTACCTGCATTTCAAACACCTCCATCCATTTTGCCAAAAATCGAGTCCTTGGCAAGCAAGTTTTCAAAATTGATTTTACAATATATATTGTGGTTTTGTCAACCAAAAATCACTAGATATAGTATTTTTTAATATTTTTTACTTTTGGCGAAATTTATAAAATTTTTCAAAATCATTGCCCCTTTCAATCCCCCTAAAGTCATGCCGGCTTGTTATAAAACAATAACAAAAAGCAAAGAATTGGTTTGTGAAAAATCTATTCGCAAAAGTCAAAAAGAGGTAATTCCCCTTTCTTTTGATCAAAAAAACACATCTTCCAAAACCACAATATATAGTGGCGATCAAAAAAAAGATTTCATCGCGAAATCTTTTCTTTTTTGTAGGTTTTGTTTCTATCCCAACAACCTTCAGCAATTCTCTTTGTTGTAATTTTTCTTATTATACTTTCTTTTATATGAGGGTTTTTCTATATGCAGTTCTTATAAACTTTTCTCTTAGTTTTTAGCTGATACTAGATCTCTTGTAAATTCGTTAAATCTGCGATAATTTTCTCTTTATCCTCTACAATCGAAGATAATAGTCTTTTGAGAGACTCATTCTCAACACTTAAAATCGCATTCTCAAAGTCTTGAAGAGCCCCCTTCTCCATCTTCACAGATTCCTGCAAAAGTTTTTCTCGGTCAGTCTGTTTAATCAGGCTGCTTGAATCCCAATTTCTGCCGCTGACAGTCATAAAATTTGGGTCTCCACTAAACGCCACAGCAATATTTCCAAGGGCATTCAGCACTTCTCCATCATTCTCCGCAAGCTTTCCAAAATAGTCCGACAAGACAACATCGTTTGGCCCCCACATCCAGGATTGATACATATATGTCAAATGCCCAGTCAGAACCCCACATTGCGAAAACAACAAGTTTTTCAGAATGTTGGCGGTATTTTGCGAAGAAGCAATGTCTGTCACAATTGGATACCTTTCGCTCATTGAACGCCTCCTTCCATACAGTCCTGCCTCATATCCTGAAGTTGCGATTGTTGCCCTTGAAGGGTCAGAATAATAATGATAATTTGCACATTAAAGCTTTCCGTTGTTCTGACAAGACGACGTAAATCAAACAAAATCCCGCGCAAATAGTTGATTGTTATCACCACGCCGCGGCAAAAACCTCTGACTTGAGGCTTTCTCAGATTCTGCCTTGGCGGGCGATTTCTCCCAGACAGAGATTGATAAATCCTCAGCATTGCAAAACTTACAACCGAAAGTTCTTCCCGCATTTCTTGAAATTGTGGACTGAAAGTTGTGCCAAAGTCCTCCAAATCCTCATACAACAAATTCAAAACATCAAGTCGGCTTACAATCTCGTCAGCAAGCTCTGCCGGCGATTGGTTTTGTTGAATGACACTTTCAGCACGCTCTTCTCGCCTCCCGTCCAATTCCTCTTTTTCACACTTTACTTCAAGAAAATCCTCATCCCCCTGTCTGAAAATCATGCGCCCGCTCCGTGTTTTAAGCAAAACATCATCGGGCAACTCTTCCCCCAACTTATAAAAAAACTTTTGTGCAAACACACGCGGCGAAAACTTATAATCATCCCCCGCAACATATTTAATTCTTCCTTTTTTCTCCATGTTTTCTCCTTAAATTTCAAGTTGATGTTCCTTAATATCTATGTGAGAGTCGCACTTTTTGCAACAATGTTTTGCGACTGTCACACATTTTTCACCCTTTCTCATATAAAACAATGTTAAAGGAGAAATTATGGCAAACGAAATCTTTTATATTGGTGCGAATGACGAACACGGAGTCAATCCTCCAACGCCTGGCAAACGCACTCCGGTTATTCCCGGTCTGAACAGACAAATTTATGAAAACGAATTTAACTATGCTGCAAAAAACTTTTTTATTGAAGCTTGTTTCCGCAACGGATTTTCGGTTTATGATGTGAAGCCAGAACGCTACGATGTGTCCATCAGCGAACGCGTTCGTAGAATAAACAGACAAAATCTCACGCTGCTTGTGACTTTTGCATACAACGCCTATTTGGAAGAGTTTAACAGTGCCTCAGGCGTGGAAGTTTTCTATTCAACCCTCAATCTTCAAGCTGCACAAAGCCGTAGATTGGCAGAAAACATATATCAACAACTCATTCAAGGAACCCCTCAGGTCGGGCGTGGAGTGAAACCTCTGGACGTGGGAGTTCTGTCAAATGTAAATTGCCCCTCTGCCCTTATTGAGGCAGGTTTCATGACCAATTTGGCAGAAGCACGACTGATGATAAATCCACTCTTTCAAACGGAGGTTGGCGAGGAAAGTTGTCACGGCGTATGCGACTTTTTGGGCGTGCAATACATCCCTCGTGACAATCTCGCAAACTATTCTCTCTTGCGACTGGGTTCGGACAACAATTTTGTTTTTCTGCTGCAAACAATTCTCAATCGAAGCGGAGCAAACTTAATCGTGGATGGCAACTTTGGCAGCAGAACACAGGCAGCCGTTCGAACTTTCCAGCAAAACAACGGACTTTCCGCAGACGGAATTGTTGGAAACAACACTTGGAAAACACTTCTCACTTTGCCACCATACCCAACACTGAGACAGGGAAATTCTGGCGCGTATGTCAAACTCATGCAGCAACTGCTTGAAAGCAACCTCATCCCTGTTGGCTCAATTGACGGCATTTTCGGGACTCAGACTGCAAACGCAGTTCGAGTGTTCCAACAAAACAACAACCTCACAGTGGATGGAATTGTTGGAAACAACACTTGGACAGCACTCACAACATAAAACAAAAAAAACAGAGACAAATCTCTGTTTTTTCATGCTTACTCTTTGGTTTTTGTTTCTTTGTTTTGTTTTTTCAAAATTTTATCCAACTCTTCCAACTGAGTTCCTATAACTCTCTGCCAAACACCGTCAATCTCAGAATATTGCTTATAAGCAGGTTTGACTTTAATCACTTCAGCCAGATGTCTCACGATTGAAATATATTCATCATAATTTTCATCAATCACCTCACATGCGGGAGCCATCCACTTGTAAGCAGGCTCACGGGTTTCATAATAATCGCTGATTTGTTTACATAAAATAACCGCACCCCCAATCCCCAACAATTCAAATTTATTTGCTTTTTTACTAAGCGGCTCCTCCGTGATTTTAACATGCAGCAAAAGGTGTTCGAGGAGATTGCAATAAACCAACCTATCTGCTTTTTGGTATTTAAAAGGATTCATTTTAGCATAATCCGGATTTCCCAGCATAATCGCTTTGTCTTCGTCCACATGATGACAAAATAGTCCTTCTGCGGTTCTTGAAATATTGTCGCCCTTTCTCGTGCAGCCTTTGTCAGCAAAGTAATCACATTTTGCCTTCCCATATTTACTTTTCAAAAATCCAACCAACTGCGCATAGGTCATTTGTGATTCTTCATAAAATTCTTTTTTATCCATTTCTCCATCCAAAAAAATCCATTTTGCATTTTTTCATCAATTTTTATTTAAAACTGAAAATCTCTTCAGTCTAAATACACATTGAATTTCTTTTTTTATTATACACCAAAATTTTTGCCTTGACAAGCCTAATCAAAAAAAAACGAAGCCCTAGTTTAGGGTTTCACTTTTTCTTTATTTTTGTTCTTTCCATTCATCCCTAAGCAATCCATATTGGACAACATCGTAGAATCGATTATTTTTTTCTGCGCGCTTGTCTCAAGCCCCCTTCTTGAATAAAACCCAATCTTTTAGCAAGTTTTTGACTTAGCTCATTTTTTCCAAACCAAAACAGATATTCGATGAAACTCGGTATTTTGAAAAATAAAATCAACAACAGTTTTTGCCGCCTCTGTCGCAATTCCCCTCTTGTGATATTTCGCATTCAAAAGTCAAGCCAATTCTCAAAACTTATGAACAGGGTGTTTGTGGCTCACAGAAACAAAGCCCTCGGCCTTGCAATTCTCTTTCAACTCAACCGCCCAAAAATCTTAAGGCAAAATTTCGAGCTCATAAGACTTCACAGTGTCTTCCAAAGCAGCTTTATATTCCTCCATAGTTTTACGCTCAGACATGAGATATGTATACAAATTTGGATCATCCCTATACTCCACAAAATCGTCAAAAGCTGTCATTTTGAATTGACTTAACAGCAATCGTTCTGTCTCAATTTTTTCAACTTTCAACATCTTTAAGCACCACATTTTCCTTTTTAGAAGTTTTAAAATATTTTATTTCATAAATGAGCAAAAGCATAAACACCCCACCGCACCCAATAATGGTCAATACGACAAAAATTTTAAACACCAGTATACTTTGCGCAAGAGAAATAAGAAGCAAAACTGCAAAACAAATGGCTCTTGATGCGTTAGCCAAAATTTCAATCATTGAATGGTGCTCCGCAATTTGATCATAAAGCCCCTCTTCTTTCAAAATTCCATTTCGATGAGCATCAAACAATACTTTATAAATAACGCAAGTGACCGCAATAGCACCATTCAAAATCACAACCGTGGTTGGCGAAATGTTAACAACAAACACAATCACAGCAGCCAACGGAAATACAGCCCCCACGATAAAAAGCCAAGTTCTTTTTCCGCTTTTTGTAAAACGCTTGATAAGATAAATCACAATTATTGCCACAACTGAAAAGACACTTGTAATAGTTCCAAGGCTTAAATTTGACCCAAATTGTAGCATAATACATGCGTTAATCACGGTTGTCGTAAGAATTGAAACACCATATATTGCGCTGATTATGTACATATATCCGATTTTTTTTCGAACTTCCTTTCTTTCCTTAAGAATATTAAAATATTTTTTGAGATTAAATTCGCTCCCCTCTGGTCGCTGCGCCTTAATCCAAATCGAAATAATCAGCTGAGCAACACAAATCCCAAACACTGCAATTGCTGTGACAGAAAAACCCGTAGAATCAATTAATGCTCCAAGCGCAACCGGGCAAACCACCTCAACAAGTTTTGCAAGCATGTAAATGTAAGACGAATAATTACTTGATGTCTTTCTGCTCACCATTTCCTGTCTAAGTACGTTATAACTTGAAAAATAAAGAGCTTCAGATAAACCATTGAGCGCACCTGCCAAAATCAGCAGCTCGGCAAGTTGTTTTCCAAAAAATATGAAAAAAATCACCAAAACAGTTTTCAAAACTAAACTTATACGATAAACAACAACTCTGTTTGTTTTGTCAACAATCTTGCTGAAAGGTATGTATAGCAACGCCACAAATAAATAAAGAAAAATGTTATAGACCGCAACATTGAATAGATAGTCATACGTATTTCCATTGAAACTATAAATATGAGCGACTAAAAAAGTTGTCACAAACAAATTTACAATCTGAGCCAATGTATGACTTGTCAAAAGACATCTTTGAGCCCTTTTATCAACTTCCGTGTGATTGATATCATAATTATAAGCCATGAAATTTCTCCATTCTCAAAATATTTTCAAAGTTATTATACATCTTTTAATCTATTTTTCATAACATTTCTTCTACTCAACTCACAAAACTTATTTTTTAGCTTAAAATCACTCTCAAAAAGTTTTTTTAATAAAAAAAGAATAAAAATCTATTCTTTTTCATCAATTTTTATAAATTCTTTTCGTTTCAACGCCTCAATAATAAGGTCAAAAATAAATCTGCTCACATACATAGATTCAACCGGGGCGTCTTCCTCATCATAACCATCCGTCACCCAGACTTCTGCCCCAATGTCAAGAATAAATCTTT
This sequence comes from Clostridia bacterium, assembly GCA_017936585.1. Classification (GTDB taxonomy): domain Bacteria; phylum Bacillota; class Clostridia; order Christensenellales; family UBA1242; genus Caccovivens. Next base: position 22,304 of record JAGBFI010000039.1, read on the forward strand.
TGTTTTTAACCTCAATCGAAATTTGGTCAACCAAATTCTCATTTTTCTCTGATTATGTATAAAACATTTCCCAATCTCTAACCAAAAACATAATTTTCACTTTTTTTCCTTAACAAACCAGACAATTTATACTTAACGTCCGCATTTTAACCTTATTTAAGACTTTTCTCCATCAGAGCCAAAAAGTCAAATAAAAAAACACAAAATCAAAAAACTTGACTTGCGTTTTTGGCGGAGAGTGAGAGATTCGAACTCTCGCGGCCTGTTACAACCCTACTCCCTTAGCAGGGGAGCCTCTTCGACCTCTTGAGTAACTCTCCAAAAACAAGGCATATTTTCCTCGTGCTTAAATATTAGCACATTTCGAATTGCCTTGTCAACATTTTATTTACATTTAATTTAAAATATATTCACATTTAAATAAATCGCTTTGCATATGATTATTTTGTTATCTTTATATAACTATTAAAATTGTTCTGTAAACACTTGAAAATAAGCTTTTGGATGAGCACATACAGGACACATTTCAGGAGCAAAGTCCCCAACGTGAATATGGCCACAGTTGCGACAAATCCACATTTTCTTTTCAGATTTTTTGAACACCTTGCCTTCTGAAATAAGCTTTGAAAGTTCGACGTATCTTTCTTCATGTCTCTTTTCAATTGCTGCAACCCCATCAAACTTTGCTGCAATTTCATCAAATCCTTCTGCTCTTGCTTCGTCAGCCATTCTCTTATACATTTCTGTCCATTCACCTCTTTCTCCAGCAGCTGCATCAATCAAGTTTTCCGCAGTTGAAGGCACTGAGCCACCATGCAAATATTTAAACCAGAGTTTAGCATGTTCTTTTTCATTATCCGCAGTTTCTGTAAACACTGCTGCAATTTGCTCATATCCATCTTTCTTTGCTTTTGAAGCATAATACGTGTATTTATTTCTGGCTTGGCTTTCTCCAGCAAACGCTTCCATAAGATTTTGTTCTGTTTTTGTTCCTTTCAATTCTTTCATAATTTCCTCCATGAATATCTACATTCCAGAAAAGTAAAGAGCCTCTCTTTAATCTTCCTTATATATTATACAAATTCTATCAATGCCATGTCAACAATTTTTTAAACCTCAAAATATGAATTTTTGCATTGTATTTTGACACATAAAACCTATAGCGCATGACATAAACGACCATATTTTAATAAATTTAGAGTTTTACTAAGATGAAAATACGTACAAAAAATTTTTCTTCCTTTCACATTTTTTTAAAATGTTTCACGTGAAACAATTTGAGGTATGGAAATAAAGAAATAAAAATGTTTCACGTGAAACATTTTTATCAATTCAACTTATAGTAATTGTTATTTTCCTGTTCTTTTATTGTAATTTTGCAAATCCTGTAATGTCATCTCTTTCTTGTTTAAAAGTTCCAACAATTCCGAAATTCTGTCCAAATCATCTCTTGAATAGTAGTCAATATAGATGCGCCCTTTACTATCATTACCAATAGCAGACACTTTTGTCGCAAAAGTTTTCTGCATTTGATTGATAAGTTCTTTCAATTCCAGAGATTGTTCTTCCTTGACAACAACCTTTTTTGTTGGATTTGTGTAATTCTTTACGACTTTTTCAAGCTCTCTAACACTCAAATTCTTGGAAACAGCTACTTGCGCCAGTCTGATTTGTTCTTTTTGATCCTCAATTACAACCAAACATCTCGCATGACCTGAAGAAAGTTTACCTTTTTCAACCAAATCAACAACATCTGGATACAAACTGAGCAATCTGAGTGTGTTTGCAACATTTGAACGACTTTTACCAATTCTTTCAGAAACAACTTCTTGAGTCAACCCATATTCATCCATGAGTTGTTTAATCGCTCTGGCAGCTTCAATTGGGTTCAAATCTTCTCTTTGCAAGTTTTCAATGATACTAATTTCTTTAATTTGCTTTTCTGTATAGTTTTTAATTACAGCTGGCACGGTCTTCAACCCACAAAGGTTTGCAGCCCTCCATCTTCTTTCGCCAGCAATAATCAAATACTCACCATTTGGTTGTTGATTCAACACGATTGGTTGCACAATGCCGTGAACCTTAATTGAAGAAGCCAAATCATTCAGAGCATCCTCATCAAAATTTTTTCTTGGCTGATTTGGATTTGGCTTTATTTTTGTTATTTCAATCTCCAAAACGCCGTTTGAAGTTTTCTTTTCCGATGTTATGTTTTTATAACTATCATCCTCTTCATACAACCCAAAAAGAGCATTTAACCCTCTTCCAAGACCTTTGTTATTACTCATATTTTCCTCCTATCAGCCTTTTCAGGCTTCATTAACTTTTTATAAAAATTTTGACTTAACAGCAGAATTTTACTCCTCGTCTTCCTTTGCCCCTTTAAACTTTATCTTTTTCAGCTTTGAAATTTTCTTAAAAGGAGTTCCATTTCGTTTCATGATTTCTTCCGCCAAACTCAAATAAGCTTCCGCCCCCTTCGAGTTTGCATCATACAAAGCAACTGGCAATCCATGACTTGGGGCTTCTGCAAGCCTCACATTGCGTGGAATTGTTGTCAAATACACTTTTTTGTTGAAAAACTTGATGATTTCGTTGCTTACCTGATTTGTCAAATTATACCTCTTGTCTTTCATCGTCATAACAACACCTTCGATGTCAAGACCTGGATTGAGGTGATATTTGATAAGTCTGATGGTGTTCATAAGCTGTGTGAGCCCTTCAAGAGCGAAAAATTCACACTGAATTGGCACAATTATACTGTCTGACGCCGTCAAAGCATTGACTGTAACCAAGCCAAGGGATGGAGGGCAGTCAATTAGTATGAAATCATAACTGTCTTTAATCTCATCTAAAATTCTCTTGATGACTTTTTCGCGTTGTGGAATTTGTATAAGCTCAACTTCCGCGCCTGCAAGATCAACAGTTGATGGAATTATAAACAAATTATCGATAATTGTAGGTTGAATGACCTCGTCATACGCACTTTCTCCACCAATAAGGTCATAAATAGTTTTCAACTCCTTTGTTTTGTTGATTCCAACAGCACTTGTGGCGTTTCCTTGAGGGTCAACATCCAAAATAAGAACCTTTTTATCCATAAGAGCCATGTATGTTGCAACATTAATGCAGGTTGTTGTCTTTCCAACCCCACCTTTTTGATTTGCAAAAGCGATAATTTTTCCCATAATAATTTTCCTTTCTATAGAATTATACAATAAACCGGCTAAAAAATAAAGAAAAATAAGCATTTTTTTAAAATTTCACTTATTTTTCTTGCAAATTTTATTTTTTGTTAAAATATTTTGAATAATTTAAGTTATTGAAACTTTTAATTACTTTAAATTTAAAATTTCTAAACAAATTATTTAATTGGATTAAGTTTTGGCTTGTTTTGTCCTCTTGGATATTTTGGAGGTGTGTTTTTAATTTTTTCAATCACAACCACGTTTCTTTCCAAATTTCCCTCCTGAATTTGGTAGTTTTTGACAGTTTTTATTCTTCCACCTAAAACATCAATGGCTTTTCTTGCATTTTCAATCTCTTCCTCCACTTTGGAAGATTTATATATGACAGCACAACCCCCAACCTTCACAAAAGGAAGCAGATATTCCACCAATGTGTCGAGCGACGCAACAGCTCTCGCAACAGCGACATCAAAACTTTCTCTGTTTTTTGCAGCAAACTCTTCAGCTCTGCCATGAACAGCTTCACAACTTTGAAGATTGAGCAGTTTTATTGTTTCATTCAGAAAATTGACTCGCTTGTTTAAACTGTCCAGCATGCAAACTTGCAAATCTTCTCTCATTATTTTGAGTGGAATTGCTGGAAATCCTGCCCCACTGCCAACATCAATCAATCTCGCCCCGCTTGGAATATACTCCATCGGCAGAACGCTGTCCAAAAAATGTTTCACACCAACTTCATTTTCTTCAGTGATTGCCGTCAAGTTTAAGTGTTTGTTTGTCTCAACAAGGGTGTGAAAATAAGAATCAAACATTTTTTGTTGACTTTCACTCAATTTAATTCCATATTTTTGAAACACTTCAACTAAACTTTTCATTTTTTCCTTTTTTCACCAAAATTGAAAGCACAGAAACGTCCGCAGGAGATACTCCAGAAATTCTTGACGCTTGTCCCAAATTTAAAGGTTTGATTTGAGCAAGTTTCTCTTTTGCTTCTTCGCGAAGGCCTTGTGCTGACGAATAATCAAAATTCTCAGGAATTGCAACACTTTCATTCGCTAGCATTTTGTCAATATCCTCTTGCTGTTGTTTTAGATACCCCTCATATTTAATTTTAATGTTTACAATTTCAAGAAGTTGTTTATCAAAACCAGCAAACAGATTATAAGCATTTTCAATTTTGAAAATGTCAATGTTCGTTCTTTTCATCAAATCGTAAAATCTTTGATTTTCTTTTGGGATAGGCTCTCCATTTTCGCCAAAAAATTTTTTCAATTTTTCATCAACAACAACTTTTTGCATTAATATTTTTTCAATTTCAGCCATTTTCTCTTTTTTACTAAGGAACTTTTGCCATCTCAAATCATCCACAAGACCAACCTTGCGACCAATTTCAGTCAGACGCATATCCGCATTATCTTGTCTAAGAAGCAGCCTGTATTCCGCGCGGCTTGTCATCATTCTGTATGGTTCGTTTGTTCCTTTTGTGACGATGTCGTCAATCAAAACTCCAATGTATCCGTCATTACGTTTCAACACCATTTGTGGTTGTCCTTTGATGTAAAGGCTTGCATTTATTCCTGCAACAATTCCTTGTGCCGCAGCCTCCTCATAGCCACTTGTTCCATTGATTTGCCCCGCAAAAAACAACCCGTCAATGGTTTTCAATTCCAAAGTTGGCTTAAGTTGTGTCGGCTCAATACAGTCGTACTCAATCGCATACGCATCCCTCATGATTTCTGCATTTTCAAGTCCAATCACAGAGTGAACCATCTCTTTCTGTAATTCAGCAGGCATTGATGTTGAAAAACCTTGCAGGTATAATTCCTGCGTATCAATTGCCTCCGGCTCCAGAAAAAGTTGATGCCTTTCTTTGTCCGCAAATCTGACTACTTTCGTTTCAATCGAAGGGCAATATCGTGGACCAATTCCTTTTATCTCTCCGGAAATCGCTGGGGCTTTATCTAAATTTTTTCTTATAATTTCGTGAGTCTTTGGCGTTGTGTAGGTCAAATAGCAAACTGCCTTGTTCTCAACTTTTTCTTCTGTCATTGTTGAGAAAGGCATGATATCTTCGTCCCCAAGTTGGACTTCCATTTGTCTATAATCCACACTGCGTGCGTGAAGCCTAACAGGAGTTCCTGTTTTGAATCGCAAAAGTTTAATTCCCAATTTTTCCAAACTTTCTGAAAGGTGGGAGCTGTTTTTAAACCCGTTTGGCCCGTTGTATTCTCTGTTTTGACCAATGATAATTTCACTTTTGAGATAAACACCTGTGGCAAAAATCACCGCGTTGGCGCGATATTGAAGCCCAAGTTGTGTGGTCACAATTTTGTCTGTGCCTTCAACCTCAACTGAAACAACCTCACCCTGTCGAACAAACAAATTTTTCTCGCTCTCCAACACCTTTTTCATCTGAGAATGATATTGGTTTTTGTCAGCTTGCACACGCAAACTTTGCACCGCTGGTCCCTTCCCACGATTAAGCATTCTGATTTGCAGAGCTGTTTTGTCCGCAACCCTTCCCATTTCACCACCTAAAGCATCAACCTCGGCAACAAGTTGCCCTTTTGCCGTTCCTCCGATTGACGGATTGCACGCCAAAAACGCAATCGCATCCAAACTGATTGTCAAAAGAAGAGTTTTGTTTCCAGTGCGTGACAAAGCAAGGGCTGCCTCACAACCCGCATGTCCTGCACCGATAACAATTGCGTCAAATTGTTCGTAATTTCTTTCCATAACTCTTCCTATCTTATTTTCCTAAGCAAAATTTTGAGAAAATCAAGTTGATAATATCTTCATTTTCTGTGTTCCCAGTGATTTTCCCAAGTGTAAGCCAAAGTTTTTTGATTTGCATTGACATCACATCAAGTGTGTTTGCACTTTGCAGAATTTGTTCAAGAAGCAAGTTCGCCTCTTCCAAAATCTGGCTTTGTCTTTCATTTGTAAGAACAAGCGAGTTGAATTCAATTTCTTTTTCCAAAACAGTGTCAACAATTTTTTGTTTCAATTTATCAATGTTCTTGTTTTGAAGCGCGGAAATTTCAATCTCATTCAAACTCTTTTTCAACACTCTTTTTTTGTCTGCCTTGTTCACAACTGTTATGTAATTCTTCCCTTCAATCAATTTCTCAATCTGTTTATCCTCTTCCGTCTTCTCTTCACTTCCGTCCAACACAAACAAAACAAGGTCAGAATTTTTCAAGCTATTTTTACTTTTTTCAATTCCCAAACTTTCAACAACATCCTCTGTTTCACGAATCCCTGCGGTGTCAATAAGGTTGATTTTGATTCCCTTAAATTCAAAACTTTCCGTGATGCTATCACGTGTTGTCCCCTTGATGTCGGTGACAATGGCACGATCCTGCCCAAGAAGAGCATTCATCACGCTGCTTTTTCCAACATTTGTCTTTCCAACAAGTGCAACATTGATTCCGCTTTTCAAAAACTTGGCACTTTTCGCGTCATCCAAAATGCGGCAAACTTCCTCTTTAATTTCTGAAAGTTTTGCAGCAACATCCGTCTTCAAAGCAGCCTCTTCGGTCTCGTCAGGATAGTCCATTCCAACTTCAATCTCCGCCAAAAGAAGTTTCAGTTCCTCTTGCGCGTCCAAGATTTTCTGCGACAGTCTGCCATTGGTGATTTGTAAACTGCTTTTAAGTTCTCCCTCCGCTTCCGCATTGATTTCACCAATAATTGCTTCAGCTTTATCAAGTGTGATTTTTCCATTCAAAAATGCGCGCTTTGAAAATTCGCCAGCTTCCGCCAAACGGGCCCCTGTTTTTAAACAAAGATCAACAACTTTTTGAGCTAAAAGCACGCCGCCGTGCACCTGAAACTCCACAATGTCTTCACCTGTGTAAGAAAATGGCGCTTTGAAATACACCATCAAGCATTCCTCAAACACGCCATCTTCAATTTCAAGCCTTCCAAAATACATATATCGAGGCTTGATTTCACTTTCTCTCACATTTTGCGCATGAAAAACTTTGAGTGCAAGAGACAAACATCCTTGACCACTCAAACGCACAACTGCGATGGCTCCTTTCCCAAGAGGAGTTGAAATTGAAACGATTACATCTTTCATGTTGATTATTATATCATTCAATATCAAAAAAATCAAGAATTTAATATTGACAACTGATTTTGGCTGAATTATAATTTAGACATGAAGAAATCGGAAAAGGCTTTACTTAAAAATATAAATGAAATTTACAAAAAAGGCTACATCCCCGCGCGCGGAAATCAGACATATAAATATGTTGCAAAGAGCGCAAATTCGGAAGTCAGCGAACTTGTAAACTGCTTTGCCCACGCTTGCTTCAATTTGACAAATCAGCAATTGACCGATTGTCAAATCACAAGCGAATCCAGCAGGATTTTTTGGAAGTTTCCAATAGACGGATTTCGCAGTCACGACATCCTTCGCATGAAGAAAATTCTCGCGCAAACCGGACTGGAAGTCAAAAGATGTAAAGCTGACCAACGTCCCGAAAACAACCAGTGGAAAGTTGCATTTTATTGTGACGGAGCTTGGGGAGATATCCACTTTATGTTGCAAGAGCGAAACGGAACCTGGTCAAGCAAACTGGGCGCGCAAAGAAAGATTGAAAAGTTTGGAACAACCTATCCTCCAAAAAAATACGACACTTACAAGTTGCACAGCTTTTACATGATAACAAATCCATACATCACGCCAACACCTTCTGGTGAATTCTGTCGCTAACAAAAAAAATATATAAACGAAACATAAAAAGCATGTAAAACTAACATGCTTTTTATGTTTTAACTAATCTCTGTCTCTGTATTCTTTTGGAAAAACAATCAAATATCTTCTTGGTTCTTCTCCCTTACTTAGTGTTGTCACTCTGTCATCTTCCTGCAATGCAGTGTGAATGATTTTTCTTTCACTTGCGTCCATAGGCTCAAACTTATAAAATCTTCTTGTTTTTGCAACCTTGTCAGCAATTCTCTTTGCAAGTGCTGTCAAACTTTCTTGTCTCTTTTCACGATAATCCCCAATGTTGAGAACAACCTTTTTGCGATCTTCAGTTTTGCAAACAAGGCCCATGATGTGTGAAAGAGCAAGCATGCATTCTCCATGGTGTCCAATCAAATCGTTTGCAGCTTCGCCATTCAAGCTATATTTCACAAAACGCTCTTCTTCAACCTTCTCGATTTCGCCATCCATTTCCATTGCCTTCAAAACTCCTTGCAAAAATTCTTCGCCGGTCATTTTCTTTTCAACAAACTTCTTTTCTGTTTTTTCTGGAGCAGATTCTGTCGCGCTTATTTCATCGTCAGCAATAACTTTCACTTCTTTTTTTTCAACCTTTTCCTCTTTCTTTGGAGCAACTTCAGCAACTTTTTCGTCTTTCGTCGTTTCGACTTTGTTTTTCAAAAAGTTTTCTGCAAAATCTTCGTCACTGCTTTCAACAAGTTGTTTTTTGAGAGCATCCTTCTTCTCATATTTTTCAAGAGCATCCTCTGAAATTGAAACCAAAACCTTGGCCTTTTTCAAAAATCCACCTTCACTCAAAATTTTGATGTCCACATCCTCTCTTGACGCTCTAAGTTCAAACAATGCATTTTCAATCGCTTGTTCAATGTTTTTTCCAGTTCCTTCACATGTACGCATTTTTCCTTTCTCCTTTTTTCCTTATAATCCACTTTATCACATTTACAAAAAAACATCAATCTTTTTTTGATAATTTGTTTTGAAACATCCCAATTTTGTGCTATCATGAACAAAAATAAAGGGAGTTTGCCATGATTATAACCATCACCGGAAAGCCATGCAGTGGAAAATCATCAATAGTCAAGATTCTTGTTGAAAAACATGGATTTCAAAAATTCAGCGTGGGAGACATGTTCAAAGCGGAAGCAAAAAAACGCGGAATGAACGCTGAGGAATTCAACGCTTATTGCTTGACTGACCCATCATATGATTTTTTTATAGACAACGAAACAGCTCGACTTGGGAAAGAACTTGAGGGACAAAAAATCATTTTTGACAGCAGACTTGCTTGGCATTTCGTTCCAAAATCTTTCAAAGTTTTCACCGAACTAAATGAAGACGAAATGGCTCACCGTCTTGCAAATTCGGATAGAGTTGGCAAGGAAAAAATCACTGACGTGAACGAGGCCAGGCGTTCTCTCATCAACCGCTTCAACCTCGAAAACGAACGCTATCAACAAATCTATGGCGTGAACAATCTTGACATGTCAAATTATGACCTTGTTCTTGACACTTCAAACAAAACACCAGAGGAATTGGCAGACATCTTGTTTTCTGCATACACAGATTTTTGCAAAAAAAAATAATATCTTCAGCAAAAAATTCTTCTCTTTACAGAATTTTTTCAGTTTGTTTCCCAAAACGTTTATTTTCAAATTTTGATTTTCTCAACATTTTTTCAATTTAATCAAACAAAAAAAACAGCCTCAAAAAACCGGCTGCTTTTTATTTTTATAAATTTGACTTTCTCAAGGTTTCAACAAATTAAAATCTGATTTTCTTTGCGATGTAATCTGAAAGGTTTGAAATTGGAAGTCTGATTTGTTCCATTGTGTCGCGGTCACGAATTGTCACTGTGTCGTTTTCAAGAGTGTCGAAGTCAATTGTCACGCAGAATGGAGTCCCAATTTCGTCTTCACGGCGATAGCGCTTTCCAATTGAGCCAGCTTCGTCATAGTCACACATGAAATCTTTTGAAAGAAATGCAAAAACTTCTTTCGCTTTTTCAGACAAATTCTTTTGCAAAGGAAGAACAGCCACTTTATATGGTGCGATTGCTGGATGGAAATGCATAACAACTCTTGTTTCACCGTTTTCCAATTGTTCTTCATCATAAGCTTCGCAGAGAAGTGCCAAAGTCAAACGGTCGGCACCAATTGAATATTCAATGATTGTTGGAAGGAATTTTTCATTTGTCACAGGGTCAAGATAGAGCATGTTTTTTCCGCTGTATTCTTGATGGCGAGACAAATCCCAAGTGCTTCTGTGGTGGATTCCGTTCAATTCTTGCCAGCCGATTGGGAAAAGATATTGAATGTCGCACGCTGCCTTTGCATAGTGAGCAAGCTTGTCATGGTCGTGGAAACGAAGTTTCTCTTCTCTCAATCCCAAATCTTTGACAAACTCAAGGGCTTTTGCCTTGAATTTTTCATAAGTCTCCATACTATTTTCATCTTTGCAGAAATTTTGTAGTTCCATTTGTTCAAACTCAATTGTTCTGAAAAGAAAGTTTCCAGGAGTGATTTCATTTCTGAAAGATTTTCCAATTTGTGCGATTGCAAAAGGAACTTTCGCTCTTGCCGTTCTTTGAACATTGAGGAAGTTCACATATTCCCCCTGTGCTGTTTCTGGACGCAAATAAACAACGTCAGTATCCCCTTCAACAACACCCCTGTGTGTTTCAAACATCAATTTGAATTGTTTGATTTCTGTAAAATTTGAGTTTCCGCACTTTGGACATTTGATGTTATGCTCAGAGATATATTTTTCCATTTCTTCGTTTGTCATTGCATCAACTGCCATTGAAATTCCATGCTTTACGTTGTAATCTTCAATCAAATTGTCAGCACGATGTCTTGTTTTACAAGATTTGCAATCCATTTTTGGGTCAGAAAAACTTGCAGTGTGACCACTTGCATCCCAAACGCGTGGATTCATCAAAATTGCAGCATCAACTCCATAAGTGTTTGGATCTTCTTGCACAAATCTTTTCCACCAAGTGCGTTTCACATTGTTTTTGAGTTCAACTCCCACTGGGCCAAAGTCCCGAGTGTTTGCAAAACCTCCATAAATTTCGCTTCCAGGAAAAACAAATCCTCTTGCTTTGCAAAGCGAAACAATTTTATCCATGTTTTCAAGTTTCATATTTTTTTCTCCTTTTATTCTCTCGCAAGGCTTTTTCTAAAAATAAAAAAGCCCTATGCATCAATTTGCACAGGGGCGATTTAAAATTCAAAACCGCTGTTCCACCCTATTTCGCGGACAAGCCACCTCATTTATGTTCTTTACGCCGAACACGCGTTTGCTCCGGAGTTGCCAATTCCATCGTCGCTACGTATAGTTTATGACATTTCAAGATTTTTGTCAACCTTTTTGAAGATTCTTCTCGCCAAAAAAGTTAAAAAAAATTCAAAAACCCTCTTGATTTCTTTCGCGAGGAACTGTATAATATAGAGGTATTAAATTTGGAGGTTATATGAACACAACAGAATTGTCACAAGAATGGAGAACCACAATAAATTCTTTCATCAGATCAAGAGAACCAAAACTTCAAAATCTTGCTGTTTTAATTGAAAATTTTTGCTCAGTAAGAAAACACAAAATGGGCTGTAACACCGTTTTTGTTGGAGAACAAGAAAAAAGAATTGGAAGTCGTGGTGAAATCATTGAATTCAAAAGGAACATGAAATTTTATGAAAAAGACTCAGATAAGAAATTTTTTCTGTTTCTTGTTGATCCAAAAGGCGAAAAGGAAACCACAGTTCCTTTCAGTTTGACCCTCAGCAAATTCCAAAGTGGAAACGAACAAGGAATTTACATTGAAAACATTGATGGCGTGAAAACTGCATATCAATTCACAATCAGAAAAAACAAGATTCTTCAATTCAAGCCAATCACATTGGATAACACACTCAGATTTGCTTATGGAAACCGAGATAAACAATAAAAAAAATCACTCGTCTGAGTGATTTTTTTTATTCTAGATTCATTGAAATCAAAATTATTTTATAACTTTTCAGCCACATCCCAAGCACGCCAAACAACTGTTCTTAAGCTGCCAACAGAAAGGGCGTCTCCAACAATATGAATGTTCTTTGATTCTTTACAAAGTGGAGCTGGGTTATATCCCACAGCCACAATCACATTGTCACACTTAATTCTCTTTGTTGTTCCATCCTTAAGTTCCACTATTACAGTTTTGTTTGTGATTTCCTTGCACTTGCTTTCAAGATAAACAGGAACCTTGTTTGTTTTAAAGAAATCACGGAGATATGAAGTGTTCATAAGTGGAAGCTTTGGAGAAGCCATAATGTCATTCATACTTTCAATGATGATTGGATTTTTTCCTTTAAGGAAAAGGTCATATGCAATTTCACAACCACTTTGTCCGCCACCAATCACAACAACATTTTCCCCAACCTCTTTGCCGTTCAAATAGTCCACTGCTTCTATTGATTTCTCAAAGCCCTTGATTGGAAGTTTCTTTGCAACTGCCCCTGTTGCAATGACAATTTCGTCAGCATCCAAACTCTTCACATCTGTGATTTCTGTGTTAAACTTAACTTCAATTCCAAGGTTTTTGATTTGTCTGCGATACCATTCAATAAGTTTCTTGTCCGCATCCTTAAAATCTGGCGCAGCCGCTGCAATAAAGACCCCGCCAAGTTTGTCTGCCTTCTCATAAATTGTGACTTTGTGACCACGAAGAGTTGCAACGCGAGCAACTTCCATTCCTCCAACGCCGCCGCCAACAACAGCTATTTTCTTTTGTTTCTTGGCAGGTTTGAGGTCGTGTTTTCCGCCATCCATTGTCATTGGGTTAAGTGCACAGCGAGACATATGTATTGAATCCGCCATCGCACAAGCATTTGCAACACCTTTATAGTGTGACATGCAAAGGCACGCGTTGTGACAGTGAATGCAAGGTTGAATATCCTCACATCTGCCCTCCATCAGTTTTGTCACCCATTGATTGTCAACCAAGAACTGTCTTGCCACACCCATTCCGTCAATTTTTCCTGCTTTGATTGCTTTTGCAGCAGTTGCAGGATCCATTTTTCCAGCACACACAACAGGAATATCAACAAATTTTCTGATGTGAGAAACATCTTCCAAATTGCAGTTGTTTGGCATATATTGCGGTGGATGAGCCCAATACCAAGCGTCATATGTTCCATTGTCCGCGTTGAGCATGTCATAGCCAGCCTCTTGGAGATATTTTGCCGCTTTTTCACTTTCTTTCATGTCGCGGCCAACCTCAACAAATTTTTCTCCAGGCATTGCTCCTTCACAGAAGCCTTTTGTCTTGCTGACAACTGAATATCTCACAGAAACTGGATAATCCTCGCCGCACGCAGCTTTGATTGCTTTGACAATATCAACAGCAAAGCGATAACGGTTTTCAAAACTTCCGCCATATTCATCCGTACGCTTGTTTGTGTATCCTGTTGTAAACTGGTCAATCAAATAACCTTCGTGAACGGCGTGAATTTCAACACCATCAACGCCAGCTTCTTTGCATTTTAATGCAGTTTTTGCATATGCTTCAACAATTTTGTTGATTTGTTTCTTTGTGATTTCTGGGCACATAACCCCTTCCGCCCAACGAGAAGGAAGTTTGCTTGGAGAAGCACAAAGATATTGAACATCAAAAATTGGCTTCACAATTTTTCCAAGAAATTTGTTTTTAAGCATTGGAACCAGCGCATTTGGAATTGAGAAACTTCTTCCAAACCCCGCTGTAAGCTGCACAAAAAGTTTTGCCCCAGTTTTGTGGAATTCTTCCATATATGGTTTCAATTTTTTGAAGGCCCCGTCTGCCTTGTAAAGCCATTGTCCACCCATCATGTTTTTCAGTGGAGCAATTCCAGTAATCAAAAGGCCAGTGTTGTTTTTTGCAATTTGCATGAAAAAGTCTGCTGCATCTTCGTCAAAGTGATGCTTTTCCATCCATCCAAACAAAGATGTTCCACCCATTGGACACAAAACAATTCTGTTTTTGATTTCCAATTTTCCGATTTTCCAAGGTGTGAAAAGCGGTTCAAATTTCTTATCCATATTTCCTCCTAAGCACATAATAAATTTTTATATAAATATTTTAAGTTTTCCACAAAAGAAATGTCAAGTAAGTTTCGACATTTGTTCTGAATTTTTGAGATATTTTTCTTTCAGTTTTCATCTATTGAAAAATTCTTTGAAACTTTAATATACTTTGTTTAATGTTTTATTTCAAAAAAAGAGAAAATCAGTTTTCTCAAAAGATTTCCTCTTTCAAATCAAACAAATTGTCAGTGAAGACAACTTTGTTCCAAATTTTTGCATTGTCCACTTTTGTTTCGTCCGGATTGACGCAAAATGTCCTTGCACCAGATTGATAAACCCATTCGTCATTCATGCTGTTTCCAACAAACAGCACTTCCTCAGGTTGAAAACCTTTTTTCTGACATAGCTCTTTGATGTAAATCGCTTTTCCAATGTGGTCATATTCTGTTCCAACAATCTCAGAAAGGAGGTCGTCATTTTCGTCAAAAACAAACTCATTTGCTCTGATTTCGCAAAGATACTTTTTATTTTCGCCAAGCACTTTTTCAATAACAGAAACAATATTTCCGCTGACAATATGCATTTCAATTCCTTGAGAGTGAATGTATTTAATCAACTCTTCTGCCCCATTAATCAACGTCATATTGTCAGTGATTTTATCCAAAATTTTCTTGTTGAAATTCTTTTCTTGAAAAGCCTCACAAGTGAGTTCGCACCACTGTCTGTGAGATATCTGCCCATCAATAAACTTTTTATAAAGCGACACATAATATGAACCTTCTCCAATGTCATGTCCCAAAAATTTCCAAATTTTCTTCCACAAATTTCCATTCTTTTCAGTCAAAGTTCCGTCAAAATCAAAAATCACGGCTTTTGTTTTTCTTCTCATCTTTTTTATTCCTTTATTTTCAGATTATATCACAACAAAAAATTTTCTCAAAGAAATAACAAAAATCAAAAAAAAAAGAAAGATTTTATTTCCTTCCTTTTTTTCAAAATTTTAATTATCTTTTCTTCTGTAATCAACTTCAATTACATTTTTGTCTTTTTGTTTTTTCGCGTCAGCTGCAAGCCATTTCTTTACAACCCATGTTGTGAGTGGTGTCACAAGCAACATAATAAGTTGTCCGACAATCAAATAAACCGCAAACAAACTTGTGTACATAAATGTAAAAATTCCGATGATAAGTGGCATGACAATGTACATTGCCCAAGATTTCTTTTGAGGGTTTGTGCCTTGTTTCATAAGTTTGTTTGAAAGCCATGTTGACAAAAATGAAGTCAAAACAGCAATGATTGTGAGAATGTAATATCCGTTCACGCCAAGGGAATCTGTGTCAATTCCGGCAACAACGTTATCAAAAATCTTTCCTTCATAGTCATTTTCTGTTTCTTCAGTTTTTTCTTCTTCAGTGTAGAAATTTCCAAGATAGCCTTTGATTTCATCTTTTGTGAAAAGTGGACTTGTTGGAGATTCTGCCTTATAAACATTTTTTATCCACAAGAAACCTTCTTGAGTGTCTGTGTAATAATCTTTCGCTGTCCTTTCTGCGAATGCTTTGAAAACATCATTGAGTCCCGTGTCAGTCACAGCCAAACTTTGAATTTCTCCGCCCTCTTCGCCTTCTTCAGCAGCCTGCTCAACGAAGGTTGAAATTATGTTGTAAATTTCCTCATTTGAAAGCTCATCTTCGTATGCAACTGAATAGTCTTTTGTCTCTCCGCCTTCTTCTGAAACATAAATTGTCATGTTTTTATTTTCGAAGTCAATTTCTGCTTCAAGTGAATATGTTTTTCCAGACATCTCTGTTTTCAAATAGTTTTGCAATGCTGTTTTTCCTGTGTCTGTTGAATCAACCTCATTCAAATTGATAATGTTCACATACACTTCTTTCATGTTTTGATATTGTGAAGCAATATTGAAGTTTGACACAGCTTGAAGGGAATTCCACAATGTCAAGAAGACTGTAAATTGCAATACCATCATAATCAACATTGGAAAACAACTTCCCATCACGTTGAATTGATATTTTTTGTACACTTCATTCACTTTTTGTTGATAAAGTGCTTGGTCATGACCATATTTTGCTTTGATTGCATCAAGTTCCGGCTGCATTTTTGCGGTGACTTGCCCACTTTTCATTGTCACTTTCTTGTTTACGATGTCAACAAGCGAAAACAAAACTCTGACTATAAGTGAAATCAAAATCACAGCAACAATGTAAGTTCCTGTTGCTCCCTTGAAAGCATTTAAGATGGATTCCCAAAAGCCGGTGGGTTGAGACAAACTGACAAGCGCAGTGCTTATAAAATCCATAGATTATCTCCTTTAATGTTTATTGGAACAGGGTCATACCCTCTTTTCTTCTGCCATGGAACACACCTGAACAATCTTTTTGTTCCTATCCAAAAACCTTTGAAAACACCAAATTCTTCAACAGCTTTAATCATATAATTCGAACACGATGGTTCAAAAATGCAACTGTGAGGAAGAAACGGTGAAATGCAATATTTGTAGACATAAACTGGAAACAAAAAAATTTTCTTAATTATTTTTCTTTTTTTCATATTTTTCAAAAATTCTTTTAAGTTCGTTTTTCAGTTGTTGAAATTCCAAATTGACAGAATTTTCTTTTGCAAGCAAAACATAATTACAAAAAGAAGGAATGTTCAGATTTTTGACAATTTCACGCATCCTTCTTTTCAATTTGTTTCTTTTGTTTGCCTTTCCAAGTTTTTTGCTTATCGAAAAACCAATCTTATAACTTTGATATTTGCTCTTCACAACAAAAAGAGTGAAGTTTTCGGTGTGAACCCTTTCACCCTTCTTGTAGATATAGTTAAATTGATTGTTTTTTCTGAGTCTGTGGTCCATAGGTCACTCACGCAGCAATATTTTTTCTGCCTCTGTTTCTACGTCTTTTCAAAACGTTTCTTCCACCCTTAGTGCTCATTCTTTCACGGAAGCCATGAACCTTTTGTCTTTTTCTTTTCTTAGGTTGGTATGTTCTTTTCATTTTTTTCTCCTTGCTTTGTTTTTATTTTTAAACTGTTTTCTCAAGTTGTTTTTTCTGGTAAATCTTTTGCATCCATAACTTCCAGCAAAACATAAGAAAGTTTACGCTTTATTATAATTTATAAAAAAACTTTTGTCAACCACTAGGGCTTGCATTTTTTCAAAAATAATACAACTTTATGTCAAAAAATTTCTTTCATTCAACCTTTCAAAAAAAATATCCTCAAAAATTTAACTTTTCTCTTTTGAAAAGGAAGAAAAAATTGCTTAAAAAAACACCAACTTTTCATTGATGTTTTTCTGATTTCATAGGTTTTGTTTTCTTTTCACCATATTTTGATGTCAGTTCTAAAATTTATTCAAAACTCTTAACTATTTCACTCTGTGTTTTCTTTTAATTCTCATCAGAAGTCAATTCGAAGAGATTTTAAAATAAAACAGCACACAGTTCCCACAAGGAACCTTAGCCAATCATGCGAACTGGCAAAATCAAATAGAGGAATTCATCTCCTTCTACAGGAACAATCACACATGGGTTTGCTGGAGCGTTGAAGCAAATTTTGACAAATTCTTCACTGTTTGCTTTAAGGTCTTCAATGAAATATCTTGCATTGAAAGCAATCAAAAGTTCTTTTCCTGTCATGTTGACTGGAACGTTTTCTTTGACATTTCCGAGTTCTGAATTTGATGTGATGCAAAGATTTTTCTCTTTAACTTCAAACTTCACACAATTTCCTTGCCCAACTTTTGAAAGAAGAGAAGCTCTTTCAAGTGCATCGTCAAACTGTTCTTTGTTAATCACACAAACTGTTTCGTAGTTTGCTGCAATGATTTGTTTATAATTCACAAAATCACCTTCAAGAAGGCTTGTTGTGAGTTTTGTGTCTCCAAAATCAACCATCAGCATTGATTTGTCAACATAAACATTGATAACTTCATCACTGTCATCAAGAAGTCTTGAAATTTCATTCAAACTTCTGGCTGGAATGACAATATTTGTTTGAAGATTTGATGAAATGTTTTTCTTCACTTTTGCAAGACGATATCCATCAAGCGCGATGGCATTGATTTCGTTTCTGTCAATGTCGAAAAGCACACCTTTGAGAATTGGTCTGCTGTCATCAACTGCAACAGAGAAAATTGTTTTTGCAATGAGAGTTTTGAGATCTTTCTTTGAAATTCCAAAATATTCCATACTTTCAAGTTTTTTGAAACTTGGATATTCCAAAACATTGTAGCATTGAATCACTGTTTGGCTGTCGTCATATTTGATGCTCATTTGATTTTTTTCGTTGAGTTCAAGTTCAACCATTTCGTTTGTGAGTTTTTTGATGAATTCTGTGATGAATTTCCCAGGAACAACAGCTTCGCCTTCAACTTTGATGTTTGCTTTGATTTTTTTCTCGATTGAAAGTTCTGTGTCTGTGGCACTCAAGGTGAGTGTGTCATCTTCAGCGACAATTTTGATTCCTTCCAAAATTGGGTTTGTGATTTTGTTTGATATTGCTTTGCTTACACTGAGGAAAGCTTCGGAAAGTTCAATTCCATGACATGATACGATCATTTTTGCGTTTCTCCTTTTTACGTTTTTATTATAACACATCTGCATTTAATAAGCCAACAAAAATGACAAAAATTTTTATTATCTTTTTCGCGGCGCCACTCACTTTAGGTTATTTATTTTATAAATTTATTTGAGTAATAATTGTAATAATAAGGGGTTGTGGAAATGTGTATAACTTTTTCGAAAATCTCAAAAACCGCAATAAGTTGTAAGAAGAAAGAGATGAAAAACACCACATATAGTGTTTTTAAAATGTGGATAAGTGCGTGGATAAAAGAGACAAATTTATCCACACAAGTGATTTTTGTTGTGGATAAGTTTGTTGAAAAATGAAAAAAAGGTCTTGAAAAATGGAATATTGTGTGATATAATCATCTTACTTTAAGGAGAGAAAAAATGATAAATCAAAATTTTTTGTTTAGAGTTGAAGAAATTTTAAAAAGAAGCAAAAATATCAAAAAAGATGAGGAATCAATTGTGAAATATTTGAAAGAAACAGGAGACTCTTCTTTGTTTTTGATTGAAAATGAAGTTGAAGAAAGTGAAAAGCTTTCATTGTTTAAAATTGCACTCAAATATGATTTAGAGGAAGTTCTTTGTGAAGCAGTGGACGTTTGTCCAAAATTGTTTATGAATTCAGAGAAAATGAGTATTGTTTTGAAAAAGCCATATTTCAAACTTTTCAAAAAATTTTCTGAAAGACCAGAATATTTGGAGGTTGAAAGCGAAATTTTGGGTTGGAACTATCTTTTTTATCTTGCAGAAGGAATTACTCCAGAAAATGAAAATGAAGTGAAATATATCATCAAAAAAGTTTTTGAAAAACATCCAGAACAAAAAAATAAAAAAGACAAAAGTGGAGACACAATTTTTGACGTTATGGAATATGCAGGAATTTCTGGAAATTTGGAAGGTTCGATAAAAACAAAAACAGAAATGGAAAAAATTCTTCAAAGAAGAAAAGCCATTATCAGATTGAAGAAATTGTCAGACAAAAGAAAAAAAGAACAACTTAAAAGAAAATATGTTGAAGGAAGCAAAAAAACAAGAATTTAATAAAAATTAAGAAAAATTATAAAAAAATAGGAAAAAAATCCTATTTTTTTGTTAATTTTTTTCAATTTTATTGTTTTGTCAGCATGTTTCTGATTTCATTCACAAGGGTTTGAGTTTTCTTGTTGTGTTTCAAATCCTCTGTGATTTTGTCTCTTGAATGCATGATTGTTGTGTGGTCACGGCCACCAAAAAGTTTTCCAATGTTGACAAGTGGAAGATTTAAAATTTCACTTATAAGATATATTGCAATCATTCTTGGTTCAACAATTTCTTTGTTTTTCTTTTTGCCTGTGATGTCTTGATAGGAAATGTTGAAATAATCGCATACAACAGAAATAACTTTGTCAGGTGTGAGGTCGTTTTTGATTTCTTCCATATGGTTTGAGAAAATGTCTGTTACTTCTTCCATTGTGGCAACTTTTTTGCCTGAAAGTGTTGCAAGGAAATAAACCTCACTGAGTTTTCCTTCTAATTCTCTGATGTTTGTGTCAATGTGTTCGGCGATATAGTTTATTACTTCATCTTCTGCATAATATTTTTCCAACTGGCTTTTTTTGTGCAAAATTGCGATTCTTGTTTCAATGTCAGGTTGTTGAATGTCATGAATAAGCCCGCTTGCAAAACGAGAGCGAAGTCTGTCTTCCAAAGTTGGAATGTCTTTTGGTGGACGGTCGGAGCAGATTATGACTTGCTTATTTGCCAAAATAAGTTCGTTGAATGTGTGGAAAAATTCTTCTTGAGTTTCTTTTTTGTTTGAAATAAATTGAATGTCATCAACCATCAAAACATCGAGGTTGCGATATTTCCCGCGAAATTCCATGATTGACTTGTTTTTTGTTGGGGAATAAAGAGAAGCAATATAGTCATTTGTGAATTTGTCACAAGGAACATATTGAATTTTAAGTTCTGGCGAAAATTCTCTGATGTAATTTCCGATTGAGTGCAAAAGGTGAGTTTTTCCAAGTCCAACGCCACCATATATAAAGAGAGGATTATATCTTTTTCCAGGGTGTTCGGCAACAGTGCGAGCTGCGGCATAAACAAATTGATTGCTTTTTCCCACAACAAAGTTGTCAAAAGTGAATTTTTCAACAAAAGGATTTTTTTCGTCCTTTGCCGAAACGTTTTTCTCTTCAACGCGATTGTTTTTGAGATATTCAATCTCTTCATTCTGGTCAAGAACAACAATTTTGAGTGGTTTTCCAACAATTTCAAAACAACATTCACTGATTTTGTCAATAAAGTTTCTCAAAATTTGATTTTTTGCAGAAACCGAAGGGGTTGCAATGACAAGATTGTCTTTGTCGTCAATCTCAATTGGTTTGATTGGTTTAATCCAAAGCAGAAAAGAAACTGATGACACTCTAAGTTCCAATTTTTCCAAAACTTGTTGCCATATAACCATAATATCTTTCATTTTTATCTCCTGTTTAGTCCTTAAAACTGTATATTTATCTAAAAAATTTTAAACTATAAAAAATAAATTGTCAAGGAATTTTGAAATAATTAAACTTTGTGGTAAACTAAAGGATATGAAAGTACAGTCTTTACAAATCAACAATTTCAGAAATTATAAAAATCTTTCATTGACCTTTGACGACAAGGTGAATGTTTTTATTGGTAAGAACGCTCAGGGAAAGACAAATCTTCTTGAAAGCATCTTTTATTGTTGCCTTGGAAAGAGTTTCAAAACAACAAAAGACAAAGATTTGATTCTCTGGGGAGAAGAAAAGTCAAAAATTCTTTTGACGGTGAATAAGAAATACAGAGACGTTAAAGTTGAAATCAACTTGAGCACTCTCAGAAAAAAAAGTATCTCGCTTGACGATTTTCCAATCAAACGCATTGCAGAACTTATTGGTGAAGTGAATGTGGTGTTTTTCTCTCCGCAGGAACTTAAACTTGTCAAAGAAAGTCCAGAAGAGAGAAGAAAGTTTATGGATATTGACTTGTGTCAAAACAACAAGAGATATTTCTATCAGCTTTCTCGCTATGAAAAAATTTTGGCAAATCGAAACAAACTTCTCAAATTCAGCAAAACCATTGAGTCTGTCAAAGAAACCATAGAAATCTGGGACAGGGCTCTTGTGGCAGCAGCAAAATTTCTTGCAACTGAAAGAGCCAAGTTTGTTGAGCAAATTGCTCCCTATTCTCAAAAGGCACACCATTTCATCAGCGGCGGAAAGGAAAATTTGAGGTTGAAATATAAATGTGGCTGCGGAGTTTCTTTGGATGAAAAGTTTGAAGAAAACATGGACAAACTTTTGAAGAAAAATCTTGAAAAGGACTATAAACTTGGTCACACAACCATAGGAGTTCACAGGGACGACATTGACATTTTTTTAAATGATGTTGAGGTGAAAAACTTTGGCTCTCAGGGACAACAAAGAACGGTCGCTCTCTCTTTGAAATTGGCCGAACTTGAAAACATGTTCAACTTGAATGGAGAATATCCAATTTTGCTTCTTGACGACGTGTTTTCTGAACTTGATGTTGAAAGACAAAGCAGACTTTTGAAATTTGTAGGTCGCACGCAGACATTCATCACTTGCACGGACGAGAAGAAAATTGATGGAACCCTTTTCAGCATTGTTGATGGAACGGTCGTAAAAAAAGAAGAGAAAAAGATAAAAAATAATTCTTGCAAAGTAAGAAAAAATAGATTACAATAAAAGAAAAAGGAGAAAACAATGGAAGTTTATTTTCTTTGGGGAAGCATTGCTCTTTTGGTGATTGCTTTGGGTCTTGGCTTTCTTGGCGGATTCGTCAAGGGATTGAAACGCTCAAGCCTTCACTTTTTGTTTGTGATTGCAAGTTTTGTTGTGGCGTTTTTTATAACAAAACCAATCTCTCAGGCGGTTTTGGGGTCAACAATCACGGCGGATGGAGTTGACTACACAATCAGCGAATATATCGTGCATATGATTGGTGAAAGTTTTGATTTGTCAAACTATGCAACGGCTGAAAACTTTTTGGAGCAGTTGCCAAATGCGATTGTTTCACCAATTTTGTTTATTTTGCTGGCAATTGCAGTTTATGTTGTTTTTGAAATGATTTATCTGATTGTTTCAAGAATTTCTTTTGGCAAGAAAAAGGCAGATTTTGCAAAATCAAAGCCTCACAGAGTTTATGGTGGGCTTATTGGTCTTGTTGAAGGGTTTTTGTTCTTGTTTGTATTGTTTGCACCACTCACAGCTTTGACAAAAACATATCAAGAAATCTCAGCTCTTCCACCTGCAGAAACACAAGCATTGGCGGAAGATGATGGAAGATTAAAGACAGTTCCAGAGCTTTTAAATGAAATGATGCCGGCAGAGGTCAACGAAGCAATTACGGCTTACAACAACAGTTTGATTGGCAAGGTTTGCGGAGTTGGGGGACTTGACAAAGCACTTTTTGACGGACTTTCAAATTTTGAATTTGAAGGTGAGAACATCAATTTACGTGAAGAACTTGTTACCTTGACAACAACTTATGACAGTTTTGTGGAAGTTTATAACAATGTAAACGAAAAAAATTATTTGGCGATTGATTTCACAGATCTTAAAGCAAACATTGAAAAATTCTTGAACAACGGAATTTTCAAAAAAGTTGTCAGCGAAACTGTGAAAGATTTTGTGACAAAGATTGATGTTGAAACAGAGGAACTTCCTCAGATTGTTGAAGACTTGGTTGTAGAAATTAAAGCAAAATTCTTGGATGAAAGTTTTGATGTTTATGAATATCTCAAAGCAGACATCCTTGCACTTGTGGATGCGGCGAGCGTGATTATTGACAGCGAAGTTTTGCAAGCCTATGATGCACTTGAGGACAAGTCGTTTGTGGGAATTTTGGAACTTGTTGACGATCAAAGCGAAAAGGTTGAAAGTGCACTTACAAAGATTTTTGACATGAACCTTGTGACAGACGGCTTCAAATCAATCACAACATTCCTTTCAGATTTTGTTGAAAAAGAATTTGAAAATGAGAAAGGTTTGGAAGTTGGATTGAATACAAACATCACCGACAAAGACAAAATGGTTGATGATGTGTTGGCGGCACTTAGTTCATTTGTTTCACTCAATGACAAACTTGACATTTCAACTCTTATGGATGGTGGAGATGTGTTGGCGGTGATTTCAGAGGTTGAAGACCTTGGAGCCACACTTGACGAAGCTGGAGTAACCTTTGACAAACTTAACAATTTGGAACTTCTGATTTTGACAAAAGAAGACCAAAGCAAAGTTTGTGTGTTTGAAAACATTTTGAAACTGTTTAATTTGGACATTTTGAAGGATGTGGATTCTTCGGGCAAGCAACGTTTTGCAAACTATATAGAGTTCTTCTCACACATCAAAACGCCAATTGTAAACGCAGACAAGATTGGACTTTTGGATTTCAACAAACCAGACTTCAATTTTGACAACGTGCTTGACAGTCTTTTGGAAGAACTTAAAACTGACAAAACATTCCTCACAAACACAATTCTGCCATTCAAAGACATCACAGCTCTTGATTTGAACAAACTTGTTTTTGACAAAGTTGTTGACGAAATTGAAAAAGAAGTTTCAATTGTCGATTTCAAAAATGTGACAACCGATTGGGAGACACAACTCAACTTCTTGGGTGAAACACTCAACGCATTGAATGCTGGAAATGTTGAAGAAAAGACTTACATCAAATTTATGATTGGCGGCGGAGACATGGAAGTATTGCTTGACGCAATTGTGGCAGATGACAATTTGAAGAGCGTTTTGAATCCAGTGTTCAGCGCAAATATTTTTGACAATTTGATTTCACAAATTTTTGACAGCATTGACACAGAAATTGGTGACAATACGGGAGCAAAACCAAAAACAGACACAACCAATTTGAAAGTAACAAAAGATGTTGTGATTGCTGATATGGAAAAGATTTTGAAGATTGCAAACGAATCTGAAGAATTATCCTTCACACAAATTGGAAAGATTTTGGATGTTTTGAAAGCAAGCGCATATAACGACACAACAGACGATGACGTAAATAATGGAACAAAAGACGGAGTGTTCAACAACATTTTTGCAAATCTGATTTGGTATTTGACAGGAGATGTCATCAACGATGCAACATACACAACAGCCCCTTGTGCATTTGCTGAAACAATCAAAGCAAAACTCGACCTTACGGGAGATGAATATTATTTCTATGCAAGCTATGAAACAGCCCTTGCTGAAGTGGATGCAGAGATTGAAAAAATCAAACAAAACACACAAGTTGAAGCTAAATAATTAAAAAAAAAGAAAAACTGTAGTGAAAAAATCTACAGTTTTTTTATAGTCTTTTTTGAGTGATTGAATAAGTCGTTTAAGAGTGACTTTCAGAGATTGAAATATAAATCAAAAATATATTCTTTCTTAACAATCTTAAAATCTATTGCCATTTGGAGGGAACAACACGAGTTTCTCTCAGCCAAGTTGTGTCTTTGAGTGATGTGTTGTTGTTTGAGCATGTGACTTTATATTCTCCCTGTTTCACAAGGAATGCGATGTTTCCGTTGAAAGACGTGAATTTGTCGTTTGCATAGTCAACGCACATGGTGGTGATGTAAACATTGTTGGTGTAGTTCGCCACTCTGTCAATGAAGGCTTGAGTTGGAAATTGATTTTCTGTTGCATCCGTGTATTCCGAACTCCCAGCACAGCAACAAACGCAAATCACATCTGGGTCAATCGCATCAAGCAGAGTGGTGGTTGTGGAGGTTGAAGAACCGTGATGTCCAGCCTTAAACATTGTCACTTTTGGGAGATTGTTGAGTTTCACAAGTTCCTTTTCACCTTCGCCTTCCAAATCTCCAGTGAAAAGAAAATTGTGGGTGCAATATGTGAGAAGGGTGCAAACGGAATAGTTGTTTTCACTTGAAGCGGTGTTGCGATAGAAGTGACTGTCCAAAATTTGCAGAGACATGTCTGTTCCAATGCTGTAAGATTTTTTTGCCCCATTTTTCTCCTCAACGCACTCGAGAGCGGTGTAGTGTTTCGATCCGTTTTTTACCTCATCAGCAAGTTCGCGTTGATAGTTTGAATATTGTGTTGCATCGTCTTCTTGATTTGTCAAGGCAAAATCGATGATTGTTTCGCATTCATACAAATCAAAAATGCTGTCAGTGTTTTTGCCTGTGGCAAAGCCGGCATAGTGGTCACGGTGCGCGTGCGTGACGATGACAAATTCCAAAGTGCCATCGGTGACATATTTGTTGAGATATTCAGTGACAACAGGGATGCTACTTGCTCTTGAACCGCAGTCAATCAAAATGTCTGCTTCCGGAGTTTTGATGTAGGTGCAGTCGCCAGTGTATTTGTTTCCAAGTTCCAGAAAATGGATGGCAAGGTTGGCTCCAAATGTTTGAATGTCAGCTTCATAATCTTCATTCTTTTCGTCCACAACAACATCGTCTGTTGGTGGAAGCATACAGAAATTCATCCCAACAAATCCGCCTGCAAGTCCAACAAGAAGAAACAAGATTGAAATTATGACAATTTTTGCTTTTGATGTTTGTTTGCTCATGAGGCACCTCCTTCAGGGAGAGTGAAAGTGACAAGTCTCACTTTTTGAATCTTGAAAACGGTGCCATATTTGAAACAAGTGGACTGATATTTGATGTAATACGTCCCTTCTTCATCAGCATAAAAATCACCATCTTTGTTTTGTTTAAGGTTGCTTTCAATCACAACGCTTGACCCCTCATCTTTTCCAAAAGCAACAACCTTCACACCCTCGTCTTCATAGGTTTCAGAAAGATCCAGAGTGATTTCTTCTTGACCAAGAATCGAAAAACAATCGTCTCGGCAGACCAGCCACCAAGTTCCGGCACCAAGTGTCACGCCAAAAATCAAAAACACCAGTGCAAACATAAGAGTTTTTGTTCCAGTTTTCTTGATGGCTCTTTTTGCAGTGGATTTGGTTTTTGAGTCAATTTCGATGTCGTCCAAGTCGATGGTCAGCTTGCGGGAAGTTTTCTTTGCAGTTCGTTTTGCCATAAATCCTCCTTTTGTGTTACGACAAATTATAGCATATTTTTGTTTTTATTTAAATTTAATTTGACAAAGATTTTTTTTATGATAAAATTTTGTCAAAGGAAGGCGTATGGAATTTAAACATATCCCTGTCATGCTCAACGAAGTTATTGACGGACTGAACATAAAAAAAGATGGAATATATGTCGACTGCACGGTTGGAGGCGGTGGACATTCTTTTGAGATTGCCAAAAAGTTGAAGGACGGACACCTCTATGCTTTCGATCGCGACATCGAGGCAATTGAAAAAAGTTCAAAGACACTTGAAAAGTTCAAAGACAGGGTGACACTGATCAAATCGAACTACAAAGAAGCTCCGGCAAAACTGAAGGAATTGGGAGTCAACAAAATTGACGGCTTTTTGATTGACCTTGGCGTG
Source organism: Clostridia bacterium (assembly GCA_017936585.1). Taxonomy (GTDB): domain Bacteria; phylum Bacillota; class Clostridia; order Christensenellales; family UBA1242; genus Caccovivens. The sequence goes on from JAGBFI010000039.1 coordinate 49,315, forward strand.
AGTTCTCATCAAATTGACGAGGGTGAAAGAGGTTTTTCATTTGTCAATGATGGGATTTTGGATATGCGCATGGATCAACAGGAAGAAGTTTTGACTGCAAAGGAGATTGTCAACACATTTTCGGCAGAAGAACTTGCCAGAATTTTCAGAGACTATGGTGAGGAAGAGTTTGCAAGAAACATCGCAAAAAACATTGTGTCGGCAAGAGAACAAAAGAAGATTGAAACAACATTTCAACTTCGCGAAATCATTGAAAGCAGCATGCCAAAAAAGATTGTTTTCTCTCGCGGCGGAGCTTCGAAAAAAGTTTTCCAAGCGCTGAGAATTTTCATCAATGGTGAACTTGAAGGATTGGATGTTCTTTTGGAGGAAATTCTTGACATGCTTGCGCCAGAAGGCAGAGGATGTGTGTTGACATTCCACAGTCTTGAAGACAGAATCGTCAAAAATATTTTTAAACTTGCAAGTACAGATTGTGTTTGCCCGCCAAAAACTCCAATTTGCATTTGCGGACACAGGGCAACAGTGAAACTTGTCAATCGCAAGCCAATCATTGCAAGTGAAGAGGAACAAAAGGAGAACAGTCGCAGCACATGCGCGAAGCTGAGGGTTGCCGAAAAACTTTAAGAAGAAAAACATACAAACAAAAGGAGAAAAATATAATATATGGACAGACTTGTTGCAGAAAAAGAAACTCTCACAAAAGAAGCCCAACCTGCTTCAGAAGAAGTGAAAGTTCAAAGTCAGCCGGCTCCCGCCGAACAAAAACAGCCAGAGACGGACAAACTGAAAGAACTTCCAAAGCAAGAAGTTCCAATCAATATGCAATATTTAAACTCCTTTAAAAACATGACAGTGGCGGACATCAAGCGCGAAGAAGAGCAGAAAAAGCAAGAAGATTTCAAGGAAGAAAAGAAAGTTCTTCTTGAGAAACAGTTTGAAAAGGTTGAACAGAAAAACGAGTTTCAAATTGAAGAAAACACCAATATTCAAGCGGAAGAGGAAACAAAAAAGCAGTCTGTCAACATCATCGAAAAACCCAACTATGATTTGCTGGAAGAAAACAAAAAAATTGTCAAACTGAAAAAAGCTTCTCCACAAAAAAAAGTGAGAAAGAAAAAGTTTGCGGGCATCATGCTTGCTTGCGCACTTGCTGCAAGTGCAATCATCTGCGTCACCAACTGTGTTTTGATTGACAACTTAAATTCAAACTATCTGCAAATTGAGGATACTTATAAACTGAATTTGAGGAAATATCTTCAAGACATCACAAAGCTTGACACAACAAAAAAGAGCATGGAGATGATCGAAACATATCCAGAAGAGCTTTTGGATGCAGGCGAATTGGGACAAAAAACAAACTGGTTTGACAGACTTTGCAATTTCTTGGGAGGGTTGTTTGGAGGTTAAGTTTGCAAATCTCATACACTCTTCATTCCCTGCAAAAAAGAATTAAAGCCGTTTTTCTGGTTTTGATTTTTCTTGTTTGCAGCCTTGGCATAAGACTTTTTGTCGTTCAAATCATAAACGGCCCAGAACTTCAACGGAAGGCAACTGACCAGTGGACAAGAGATTTGTCGCTGACCGCTCCAAGAGGTTCTTTTTTTGATTCCACAGGTGACAGTTTGGCGGTGTCGTACACAACTTACAATGTCTATGCCCGTGGACGTGAAGTGACGGACACAGAGAAGGTTGCAACAACACTTTCGCAGCTTTTGGATTTGAACTATGAAAAAACGTTGGAGAAGGTTTCAAAGAAAAATGTCAGTGAAGTTCTTTTGAAAATGCAGATTGAGGGTGACCTTGCTGAGAAAATTTATGAAGTCAAGTTGGATGGGATATATTTGGCGGAAAATGTGGGGAGATATTATGTCTATGGCAATCTGCTGACGCAGCTCTTGGGCTTTTCTTCAATTGACAACAAGGGACAAGCGGGACTGGAGGCATATTTGAACGAATATCTTGTTGGCGAGGATGGATATTCCTATGTCCAAAGCGACCTTCAAGGAAAGGAAATTGGCGGAAGCATCAGATATTATCTCAGCGGTATTGCGGGCGATAATGTCACACTTACAGCAAACAGCAAAGTTCAAATTCTTCTTGAGAAGGTGTTGGAAGAGGCTTATGCAGAGCAGAAAGCAAAGAGCGTGACGGGGATTGTTATGGATGCAAAAACCAGCGAGATTTTGGCGATTTCCTCAAAGCCAAGTTTTGATTTAAACGACCCTCCGCGTGACAATCTGACCGAACTTTTTGAGCAGTCAAAAATGAAGGCTGTCACAGACACTTATGAACCAGGGTCAACCTTCAAAATCCTCACCATTGCTGCGGCTTTGGAAGAAGGTGTGACAAATCTGGAAGACAGGTTCTATTGCCCGGGCTATCGCGTTGTGGACGGACAGAGAATCAAGTGTTGGAAGACAATCGGGCACGGCAGTCAAAATTTGGTTGAGGCGTTTGCAAATTCTTGCAACTGCTGTTTCATGGATTTGGCGCTCAGGCTTGGGGTTGACAAATTTTATGAATATATGGAGTGTTTTGGGCTTGGACAAAAAACCGGCATCACAATCAAGGGTGAAAGCAGCGGCATTTTGATGAAGAAAGAAAATGTCAAAACGGTCGACCTTGCCCGCATGGGTTTTGGGCATGCAATTGCTGTCACACCAATTCAACTTTTGTCCATTGTTGCGGGGTTGACAAATGGCGGCGTTTGGAGGACTCCAACCGTGATTGACAAAATTGTCAATGTTGCTGGTGATGTGACATACACACCAGATGTGGAGGAGCGCAGAATTTTGTCTGCCTCCACAAGCGAGATTGTCAATTTCCTTTTGCAAAAGGCGGAAAACAAGGAAGCAGATTACTCCTTTGTTGAGGGGTACAACGTGGGAGGAAAAACAGGCACGGCGCAGAAATACAACGAAAATGGACAGATTGCCACAGGGAAATATATCTCAAGCTTCATTGGAACTTATCCAGCAGACGAGCCGGAATATCTGTTTATGATTATGGTGGATGAGCCAAGCGCGGGGGCTTATTATGGAGCTCTCGTGGCGGCACCATATGGGAAAAGTTTTTTCAGTCAGTTGTTTGAATTTTATGACTTGCCAAAAGATGATTCAAGCGTTGTTGTGCAAGAGGTCATCATGCCTGAAGTGACAGGATACAGTTTGACGAACGCCATTTTGGAACTCAAAAAGGTGGGACTTAATTTTGAAATTGACGGAAGCGGCGGAATTGTTATTGACCAGTTACCGCCGGCGGGAACAAAGCTCAAAAAAGGCGAAACGGTGCTTTTTAAAACGTGACGAATTATTTTTTGCACTCTGCGCACAATAAAGAAGGAGGTTATTATGGACGAAAAAACAAACTGCGGAGTGCGTTGCAATGTCACAAAATGTGTTTACAACGAAAAGGGATGCAATTGCAACAAGGAAGTGATTGATGTTTCTCAAGGTGACGGCGAAATGATGTCAAACGGTGTTCAAAAGCATTTCTGCAAAAGCTTCACCGAGAAATAAGCAGCTTAAAAAGAAAAACACAATAATCAAAAAAAAGACCGCATCCAAAATGATGAGGTCTTTTTCTTGTAAATCCACAAAATTTTTCGGCGAAACTGATTTTCTTTCAAAACACATTTGATGTTGTCTGTTCAACGAGCAACACCAACAATCAAAGGAGAGAAATTATCTGAACATGACATCTTTTTTTGTCAGCATTGTCCATGACAACATTGTACGAAGCAAGCTTGCCCAATAAGTCAAGCGTGCGCTGTTCAAAAATTCTCTGCAAGATTTGAGCTCCTTTTCATTCAAAATTTGTTTCAAAAATTCCTCTGCAAAAACGGAAGCTTCTTTTTCAATTTTGATTTCGTTCGATTTCAAAACAAGGGCAAAAACAAAAATCAACAAACTGAGTCCAACAAACGAAAGCCCAAGGATGAGATACAGCATTTCTGGCAGAACCGAAAACACCCACAAAAGCGAAAGCACGGCTCCCGCAAGCAGAAGAGGCATAAAAAGCATTCCAAGGAATCTTCCAATTCTTCGATTTCTCCAATGTTTTTTCAACTTGTTTCCAGAGCAGTCTTGGCGTGCATGTCCAAGTTCGTGTGAGACAATCGCAAGTGAAGCAAGGCTGTTTGAATACATGGTTTTCGCGCTCAATGCAACAACATTGGTGGAATAATGATCTTCAAATTCCGTACATTGCACAATCTCAAGTCCGTTTCCAAAACAAAGTTCGTTGATTTTTTCAACATATTTGAGGGTTGACACACCAAATTCGTTGTCGCACTCATCAAGTTGTCGCAGTTTTTCGTTGTAGTTTTCAAAGGCAAAGCTTGCCACTGCCAAAGCAAGGCAGAGCAAAATCCCAATCACAACAACAATTCCAATGATGATATATGTCCACATGTCTATATTTTAAATGAATTGCAAGAAGAAATGCAAACTTATTGACACTGTTTTGCAAGAAAATTTGTTAAAAACAAAATTTTGCATATAAAAATTTTGTAAAACATATATATAAATTGTTGAAATTGTTGACATTTTTGTTGATTATGTTTAAAATGAAAATGTAACAAATTTATTAAAAGGAGTATCGTGATGAAAGGAATTATTAAAGGTTTCGACAATTTGCCACTTATCGTTAAGATCATCTTTGCATTGCCTGGTTTGGATATCCTTTGGGCTATCTATCGTCTTTGCAGATCTCTTGACAAAGGAAATGCAGTTGGCATCATCCTTGCAGTTGTGATGTTGATCGTTTGCCCAGCAATTTTCTGGCTTATTGACATCATTACACTTTTGTTCTCAGGAAAAGTTCTTTGGATTGACTAAGAATCAAGAGAAAAAAAAGACATCCGATTTTGGGTGTCTTTTTTATTCATAAAATCCTTTTTTTTGTGGAGTGTGCTGCACACAAAAACAGCCGAAATCCACATTAAAACTTTCAATATGGCGGAAGATGTTTGGAAAGGGAGTTTTTCTATTGCAGAAAACACTGTTGTGTGATATAATTTTTTAAAATAAATCTAATTTTATATTTTTGAGGTTTATAAATTAATATAAAATCATATAGAAAAAGAAGGTTGAACATGGCTGGGTAAAATCATGAAAACTTAAAACAAAATGAAAAAACAAGATATATTGGCTTGGATATTTTGAAAATCATTTCAATGATTTTGATTGTCATCCATCACATTTCAAAACACGGAGGATTCTTTGAAAACTCAACAGGTTTCACACGTGTTGTTTTGGAGATTTCCAACGCTTTGTTTTTGCCAAGTGTGAATGTTTTTGTCTATGTTTCAACGTATCTTATTGTCAAAAAAGGAAAGGTTGGGTTTAGAGGTTATTTCAGAATTTATTTTCAAGTGCTGTTTTACAGTTTGTTGACTTTTTTGCTTACATGGCTTTTGACCAAAAATCCAATATCTTTCTCCACTGTTATCAAAAATTTTTTTCCAATCATCTTTCCTGTGTTTTGGTTTGCAGGGGCATATCTTTTGATGTATATCCTTTCTCCGATTTTGCTTAAAATCATAAACTTATTGAAACAAAAACAATATGCCATAGTTGTGTTGGTGACAATTTCTCTTGTTATGATTTTGTCAGCTTTTCCTCAAGCACAAGCAGTGTTGTTTGGAAATGGATTTAATACTTTTTGGTTTTGTGTTTTGTTTTTGATTTCAGGCTATCAAGCAAAGTTTGGAATCAATCTCAAAAAATGGCAGTTTGTTTTGATTTATGTGGCAAGCAGTTGTTTGGCATATTTGCTCATCCTAAAAAATCAAATGAATGTCAATTATTCACATATTATTGTTCTCATTCAAGCAGTTTCTCTTTTCAGTCTTCTGTATGACATCAATTGCAAAAACAAGGTTGTTGTTTGGATGATAAAACATCTTTCACTTTGCACATTTGGAATATATTTGTTGCATGATGGGGTCTATATGCAACAAGTTCTCTATGACAGAGTTCTTCAAACTCAAAACTATTATGGCGCTGCTGCACTGGGCTACTTTATATTGTTTTTGCTTTTGATTGCTGTGTCTGGAGTGGTGGTTGATTTTATGCGAAGAGTTTTGTTTAAGATGGTTTTGTGGATTATTGCAACATTTAAGAGAAGAAGGTCTTCCGGGAATGGAGAGCCTTCAGTGGGGGGTAAGCAGATTAATTCGTGAACAAAAAGCTTTGTTTCTGATTGGGGAGGCTAAGAATCAAGAGCTCAAAAATGTGGGAATTCAAACCGATGAAAAGAAAAAACACCGATGAGTTGGTGTTTTTTAGTTTTTGGTTAAGCCATTCATTTTGTCAAGGGCTTTTTGAACGCGGTCGATGCCTTGTTTCGCGTCCATCATGCAACCAGTGTCGTTGTATGATTCGCTGAGCTCGTAGCAATCTTTATATCTGCCCAGAGACAATTCGTAGTTTGATTTTGCGGCAGTGAATTGGTGCACTCTCTCTGCTTCTCGTCCAGATATGAACAGTTGTTGAGCTTTCGCCATGTTTTTTTCAACCAAACTTCTTACATAGTAGTCAGTAATCATTTTATCCTCCTAATTTTATTGTACAACAGTTTGAAAGATTTTTCAAAATTAAATCGACATATTTTCAGAAAAGGTGAAATTCGTGTCAAAAATGAGGGGAGACAGTCCCAAAGATGCAGCAGGAAAAGCTGTGAGAAATGCAGAGGAAAAGCCTTTTCGCGAAGAGTTGAGAAAAACATTTGTCTGATTTTGTGAAGAGGTGATATAATCAAACAGAAAAAAGGAAGAGGAAAGATGTTTGGAGCAATTATCGGAGATTTTGCGGGGTCGATTTATGAGTTTGACCAAATCAAAAATTTCAAGCCTGTGAAGGTGAATGAGATTATTGAGGAAAATGCTTTTTTCAGTGACGACACAATTTTGACTGTTGCGATTGCAGACGCAGCAATGAACGACGGAGACTATTGTGAAAAGCTGAGAAATTATGGGAAAAAATACAAAAACATGCTGCCGGAAGTTAAGCCGTATTTTCAAACAATGTTCTCGCCTGAGTTCTGCAAGTGGGCGGAGGGCGATTATGTTGGCACTCGCTGTGGAAATGGTGCCATGATGAGAATATCTCCCGTTGCTTGGTTGTTTGACGCCGAAGCAGAAGTGATCGAAAATGCTCGACTTGCCACAATCCCATCTCACAACACACAAGAGGCAATTGAGTGCGCAAGGCTTGTTGCATTGACAATCTTCCACGGCAGAAAAGGGATGAAAAAGGAGGATGTTTTCAAAAAACTTGGCGTTAAAATCACAAAGCCAAACATCACAAAATTCAACTTCACTTGTGCCGACACGATTGATTTGTGCTTTTTTGCATTGGCAAATGCGGACAATTTTGAGGACTGCATAAAGCTTGCCATTTCATTTGGTGGAGACACCGATACAAATGCGTGCATAGTTGGAAGCATGGCGGAAGCGTTCTATGAAATTGACGAGGAACTGAAACTTAAAGCGAAATCAAAACTTCCAAACGAATTTTTGCCGATTTTTGAAGAGTTTGAAAACAGACGAAACAAAGCTTAAAAAAGCAAGAAGGACTTGCTTTTTTTATTCCAATTCCAGATTTTCAGCTGAAAAAGCCTTGTCATTAATAAATTCGCTTGGTGTTATGCCAAGTCCGTTTGAGAGAAGAATGATTGTTTTTAAAGTTATTCCTTTTGTGCGACGTTGCATAATACTCTTTAAAGTCGGAAAAGGAAGCCCACTTAACTGAGCAAGTTTATATTGGGTCAAGTCTTTCTCACCCATAAATTTACATAATCTTTCCACAACAACATCATTTAAATTTTTCATTTCTCACCCTTTATTTTGTTTATATTGCTAGTTTACGTTATAAGAAATAAAAATATAGGATGATACATCATTCTTTTGGTTGACAAAACATCCTATTTATGTATATAATAGGATGATGAATAATCTTATATTAAAGGAGAAGTTATGGAAGAAATAGAGATTTCAGAGGAGTCTGAGGTTGAAGAAAAGAAAAAACTACCTTGGTTTGCCATTTGTGTTGGGGTGGTTCTTTTTGGTCTGGTGATTGCTCTCATCGTTCTACTTAGTGGTGGTAAAGGACTGTCATCAAGTTATTTAAATTATGATAATTACTTGGAAATAAAAACGGGAATGTCTTACAGTCAAGTCGTAAATGTTCTTGAAGGACATGAAGGGGAGTTGGATACATATTCAAGTTATGAAGGGTATACCCTTGCTTATTACACATGGACAAATGGTTCGTCAACAAAGTGCATTGTTGTTGGTTTTGAGAATGGCAAAGTCATAACAAAAACCCAGTATGGGTTAAATTAGGAGGTTCGCGTGGAATATTATTTGATTTTTATTGTGACCTTTGCAGTTTTTTTTATTGTAGCGTTTTTGATATTTTGTTGGTCTTATTTTTCAAGGCAAAGTGAAAACAGAGAGAAACAAGAAAACACAAATCGTCATGTTAGAGATTTTCTTAGAAAAAATGCTTTGAATGTGACAAAAATTTTTTATTTGACAGACAACTTCACATATAATCAAACGCATGAATGTAAAAAACAATTACTTGTTGATTCCGGCTCAAAAAAGATTATCCTTGTGGATTATGACAGTGGGAAGTTTTTAATAATAGATTTTAATGAGATCGTAAACTATGAAATTTATGAGAATGGTGGGAATGTCACAACTGGCGCTGCTGCAGGTGGTTGGTTCGTAGGATTCTTCGGAGCTGAAACGACAGGGAAATGCAATGAGCTCAGATTGATTATCAGATTGAAGAAATATGATAGGCCTCAGGTTAGTTACAAACTTGTTTCTGACACAATCTTTAACTCTGGAATTGCTAAAAATTCAGCGCAATATAAACAGGTCGTTTCAGACTTACAGGATGTTGTTTCATTTCTTGAGGTTGTTAAAGAGGAAAATATGAAAAACAAAAATGACCAAGCTTAGGCTTGGTTTTTTATCTTGCGAAAAGTATTTTTTGAAAAACATTTAACTTTTGTGAAAAGTGTGCTACAATGAAAATATGAAAATATTATCTCCAGCAGGAAATTTTGAGAGTTTGAAAATGGCGGTCTTCAATGGCGCGGATGAGGTTTATCTTGGAATAAACGATTTTAACGCACGCAACAACATTGACGGCTTTTGTTTGAACAACTTAAAGGATGCGGTTGATTTTGCGCATGTGTTTGATGTCAAAGTTTTGCTGGCAATAAACATCCTCTTTTCGGACGAAGACTTGCAGGCCGCGCTCGACACGGTTGTGGAAGCATACAACATGGGCGTGGACGCTTTTATCATTCAAGACATTGGACTAGCGAGGTTGGTCTTTGAAAACTATCCTGAAATTGAAATTCATGCAAGTACGCAGATGGGGTTGCACAATTTGGAGGGTGTGCAAGCGGTGCAAAAGTTTGGATTCAAGAGAATTGTTCTTGCAAGAGAAACCCCACTTGAAGAAATAAAGAGAATAAAAGAAAACTGCAATGTTGAAATTGAATATTTTGCACAAGGAGCTTTGTGTGTTTCCTTTTCGGGAAATTGTTATTTGAGTTCATATCTCTGTGGTGCCAGCGGCAATCGGGGGCGGTGTAAGCAGCTTTGCCGTCTGCCATACACGTTTGAAAAGGATGGACAACCAATCAAGAACGGTTTTTTGCTGAGTGCAAAAGATTTCAATATGAGTGGAAATTTGAAAGAACTGGAAGCGGCAGGAGTGGACGTTCTGAAAATTGAGGGGCGTGCAAGACGACCTTTTTATGTCGCGGTGGCGACTCGAGAATATTTCAACGATCTGCATGGCAGCGGAGCAAATCAAGAAAAACTTAAACTGGCATTCAACAGGGGTTACACTGCGGGCTATTTTGACGGGAACGGAAAAATTATTTCTGAAATTCAAAACCATATTGGTTTGGAAGTGGGCAAGGTTGAGCGTGTGAATTATGGCAAAAAGTTTAACGAGGTTTTCATTTCATCACGCAGAAAACTTTCTCCAAAATCAACCTTCAAAATTTTTGATGGAGAAAAAGAAAAGACTGTTTTGACTGCCTATGATTTGGTGGAAATTGCAAGTGGAAAATATAAACTGACCACAACACAAAAAGTTGATGCTGGAGATAGAGTAAATTTGATTGTTGATGCCAAGCTTGAAAATGAAGTTTTGTCACAAAACCAGAGAAGAAAAGTGAAGGTGAAACTCTTTGCAAGAGAGGGGCAAAAAATCAGAGCAAAGGTTGTTTTGAATGGCGGTGAAATTGAAGTTGAAGGCGAGGTTTGCGAGACTGCAAACAAACAACCTATCAAGGAAAAGGATTTGAAAGATAACTTCAACAAAAGTGAATTGTTTGAAGCGAAGGTTGAGGTCGAGACGCTTGGAAATGTGTTTATGCCAAAGCAAAAGCTCAACGAGTTTAGGCGAAGAGTTTTTTATGAGATTTTTTCTCAACTCACTGAAAAACATCGTCATAATTTGAAAAAGATAAAAATTGTAAACATTTTTCAAGTTTGCAAATTCGATGATTTTCAAATTGTTGAAAGACAGGAGGAATCCTTTGAGAATGAAAATATCATTTATTCTCCAAGCGTTTATGAACCCGATGACATTGTTGCTTTTCAAATCAAATGCAAAGACCAGGGGAAACGGGCTTATCTTGACACTCCAAATTTTGCCTTGAAGGCGGATATAGAAATGCTTGAAGACATCATTTCAAAAACAAAAATTAGCATCGTTGCAAACAACTATTATGCACTTGCTTTTGACACGCAAACAGTGATTGGTGCAGGATTAAATGTTTACAACAAAACGGCAGCACAAACTTTTGACAGACCAATCATAACGGCAGAGAGTGAACTTTCAAACAGAGTCGATTTTCCTTACATGACGCTCAGACATTGCCCAATGAAATCGCATCTTGGGGCAAACTGTGAAAATTGTCCTTATTGTGACAGTTTCATCTATCGCATGGACAACGGAAGGAGATTGAGGCTGAAACGTAAAAAACTGTCCACTTGCACTTTCTATCTCACTGATTGAAACGTGGAGGCTGTTCAAATTTAGCAGAAAACTCTCAATTTTTGCAAATGTATCAAATTTAATTTTTACATAGAAAGTAAATTTAGAATCTTGTAGTGGCTAATAAAAAACAACCCGAACATAAGTGTTCAGATTGTTATCACTTGGCGGGAAGTCAGTAAATGCGTTTAAACTCTTTTAGCTGAAGATAGAGAATCTTTTATATCCTCAACTTCAACTAATTCAAGTTCTTAATTGGTTTTATAGAAATTTTGGAAGCCATATTAAATTGAAAGATATAAAAAGGTATTGGACAAATGTGATAAAGTATGTTGTTTTTATGCTACATATCAAGATAAATGTATTTTAGAAGGCAACGAATATATGCTTAATAATTCTTCTCTTATAATTGCACTATACAATGGCAAAGGCGGTGAAACTGGTTATATAGCAAGAAACGCACAAAAGAAAGGATTAAGAACTATAATAATTGAACTATAAATATAATAAAAATGAAAAAATTTTGAAAATTTGATAAAAATTTAAAACAAGTATGCTATAATAAAAAAGGAGAAATTGAAAAAAAAGGAGAAAAAGAGTTGA